>CAYQFG010000025.1:0-15330 GCA_964416695.1 uncultured Bifidobacterium sp. | reverse complement strand
GTGCCGGAGTTGGCGATGGTCCCGATGTTGCGGATGATCTCCTCGCGGTTCATCCCGATGCCGTTGTCGGTGAGGCGGAGGATGCCGTTTTCCTTGTCGGCTTCGATGCGGATGCGGAACGTCGCGTCGTCGCCGAGGATGCCGGCGTTCGTGAGCGACTCGAAACGGGCCTTGTCGATCGCGTCGGAGGCGTTCGACACGAGTTCGCGCAGAAAAATTTCCTTGTTCGAATACAGCGCGTGGATCATCAGATGCAGCAGCTGCTTGACTTCGGTCTGGAATTCCATTTTTTCGGGTGCATGTGTGGTCATTGCGGTCTCCTGGATCCGGAAAAACGGTGAGTGAAGGGTTCCAAATTTAGCTGGAACCGCGTCCTTAGCCAATGTTTGCGGCGTTTCACATTGCGACGGATCGTGGGATTGTATGGGGGAGGTGGGGCCGCCTCGAGAGCCGCTCCGGTGGTTGTCCGGTGGCGGCGGCCCGGGATGGTATGGCCTGAGGGGAGTGTGGGAGCGGGGCGGAGGGCTGTGTCCGCCGGCGCGGGACGACCCGGCGTGGGCCGCGTGCCGGCTTCCGGTGGTTAAATTGACGTGATCAGGAGGACAGCGGTGAACGCGACACAGGATCCGAAAGAACGCGCCGGCATCTGGGCGGCGTCGCAGGTGGAAAACGGCATGGCGGTGGGATTGGGCACGGGCTCGACGGCCGCGTATTTTGTGAAGGAAGTGGCGCGCCGTGTGCGCGAAGAAGGGCTGAAGCTGCGGTTGCTCGCGTCCAGCTCCTATTCCACCATCCTGCAGGCGACGGAGCTCGGGCTGCCGCTCGCGACCCTCGAGCAGGTCGACGCTCTCGACCTGTATGCCGACGGCGCGGACGAATTCGACCCGCAAAAGCGTTTGATCAAGGGACGCGGGGCGGCCATGGTGCGCGAGAAGCATCTGGTCCATCTGGCATCCCGCTTCATCGTTCTGGTGGATCCTTCCAAGCGCGTCGAGCGTTTGGGGACGAACTTTCCCGTGCCCGTGGAGTGTCTTCCCTTCGCCACCGGCCTGGTTCGGAACGGCCTGCTGGCGTTGGGGGCGCTGTCCGTGGCCGTGCGTCCGGCGGGAACGAGCAAGGATGGTCCCGTGGTCAGCGATCAGGGCAATTTCGTTCTGGACGCGCGTTTCGACGCGGCGGGCGATGTGGCCGGTCTCGACCACGCGATCAGCGCCATTCCCGGCGTCGTGGGTCACGGGCTGTTCACGGACTACGTGGACCGCATCACCGTGGCGGTCGGGCACGCCGACCGCATTGAAATCGTTTCCTGACGTCCCGGGGACGGCCGGCGCGGATCCCTCCGCGACGGGCCGGGCCTTTGCCGCGGTTCATGCGGGCGTCGCCCAGGAGGTTTTATGCAGTGGTTGTTGAAAAGCTTTCTGAAGGGACTGTTGCTGGTCGTCCCGCTCACGGTGACGATCTGGGTGTTTTGGCTCGTCTTTTCCACCATCGACGGCTGGTTGGGGTTTGCGATTCCCGGCATGGGCCTGCTGGTCACCCTGGCGGCCATCGTGCTGGTGGGAGCCGTGGGCTCGATCTTGCTGGTGGACCGTCTGGTGGCCTGGCTGGAAGGCGCGCTCGGCCGCGTCCCGGTGGCGAAGCTGGTGTATTTCTCGTTGAAGGATTTCGTGGGCGCTTTCGTGGGAGAAAAGAAAGGGTTCAATCGTCCGGTGGTCGTGAACCTCGACGACTCCGGGACGATCAAGGTGCTCGGCTTCGCGACGGCTGAAAGCGTCGACATCCCCGGAGCCGAAGACCATGTGGCCGTGTACCTGCAACAGTCGTACAATTTTGCCGGCAACCTCGTGCTGGTGCCCCGCTCGCGCGTGACGCCCTTGCCGCCGGGGGAAAGCTCCCGCTGGTTGACCTTCATCGTGTCCGGGGGCGTGTCCGGACACGCTGCGGCAAACACGAAAGCCACCCCGGGTCCGACGTAGCCCCGTGCCCGGCCGCCCGGGGCGGTGCAGGATTCCGCGGGTCCGCCCCGCGCCTCCTCCGCCCGGCGTGAGCCGGGCTCCACCCCCCCAAAAAACTTCTGCTGTTGAGCCTCACCGTCATCCCCAGGGTTCTGCCATGAATCGCATTCCTGTGTTGCGGACGATCGTTCCGGGTTTCCTGCCTGCCTGTGCGTGTGTGTGGGCGCTCACGGCGTGCGTGCGCGAGGCGCCTGAACCTGCGAGGCCGGGTGAGGAGCGGGCGGCGGAGGTCAGGACGGCGGACACTCCTGCGGGGAAGTACGCCGCCTTTCCCCAGACGTTTGCGGATGTGGCGGAGGCGGCCTTGCCGTCGGTGGTGAGCATTTACACGGAGCATGAACGGGTGGTGGCGGATCCCTTCGAATACTTTTTCGGAGACCATTCGGGGCCGCGTGAGGAAGGCGGACTGGGGTCGGGTGTGATCATGGATGACGCCGGACACATTCTGACGAACTACCACGTCATCAAGGGCGCGAGCCGCATCCGGGTGCAGTTTCATGACGGGCGTGAATTCGGAGCCGCGGTGATCGGCACGGATCCGCCTACCGATCTCGCCGTCATTCGTGTCACTCACGTCCCTGCGGAAGGGCGTGAGGACGCGCGTGCCGCGGCGCGCGAGGTGGCGGCGTATCCGGCCATTCCGGCGGGTGATTCCGACAAGCTCCGCGTGGGCGAATGGGTGATCGCCGTGGGCAGCCCTTACGGTCTGTCGCATACGGTGACGACGGGCATCATTTCCGCGAAGGGCCGTCACAACACCGGCATCAACAGCTACGAGAATTTTCTGCAGACCGATGCGGCCATCAATCCCGGGAACTCGGGAGGCGCGCTGCTGAACCTGCGCGGAGAGCTGGTGGGCATCAATACCGCCATCTTTTCGCGCAGCGGGGGATACCAAGGGATCGGGTTCGCGATCCCGGCCAACATGGCGCGCAAGGTTTACGAAGACCTGATCCGCGACGGGGAGGTGACGCGCGGCTGGCTGGGCGTGTCGATCCAGCCGCTTGATCCCGTGCTGGCCGATGCCTTGGGCGTGACGGCGCGGAGCGGGGCGCTGGTGAGCGGGGTGATCGCGGGAAGTCCGGCGGTGAAGGCGGGGCTGCAGCGCGGAGACGTGATCACGCGCATCGATGACAAGATCATTCCGGATCCGAATGTTTTGCTGAACCACATCGCCGTGCTGAAGCCGGGCGCGTGGGTGGAGATCGAGGTGAACCGGCGCGGAAAGGTTCTGGACTTCAAGGCCCGGATCGCCCGGCGCGTGGAAGCCGGGCCCGTGGCGGGTCATCTGCGCAGCGACGGGAATCCGCTGGCGGTGTTGCGGGGGCTGGGGCTGGAGCCGCTGACCTCCGCGGCGCGGCGGGATTACCGTCTTGAGCCGGACGTGACCGGAGTGCTGGTGACCGGCGTGGGGCCGGGAAGTCGGGCCGAGGAGGCGGGCTTGCGTGAGGGGGACGTGATCGTGGAGATCAACCGCGTGAAGGTCCGGGCGCCCGCCGACGTGCAGGCCGCCGTGCGGGATGCCGTGGGGAAGGCGGCGAGGACGGGTATCCTTTTGCTGGTCAACCGCCGGGGCGACACCTTCTTCACGACGCTCTAGGGTATCGCGAAATCCGCTGCGGAATCCGGCGCGAAACGTCCGGTGCGGCTTTCGGGAGGATTCTCCGCGGTGTGACGCGCGTCGTGATCCGTGAGGAGACGCCGGCGGCAGGTCACCGGCGGTAGTCGCCGGGGCGGGATCAGCCTTGTTCGGCGAGCTTGCGGTCGCGCTTGGAGTCGTCGACCGGATCCAGGTGAATGTTGATGTGCCAGCGGCTGTGTTCGAGCTCGCGAATGCGGGCTTCGATTTCATCGCCGATGTGATGGGCCTTCAGCAAGGTGATGTGCTCGTTGAACACGAGGTGGAATTCCACGAAATTGACTTCACCGGAACGGCGGGTTTTCAGCTCGTGAACACCGTTCACGAGGGGGGAATGGGTGCGGGCGACCTGCAGGATTTGCGTCACGAGGTCGTCGGGGAGCGCGTGGTCGAGCAGCATGTCCAGCCCCTTGCGGATCAGGGGAAGCGCCGCCCATGCGATGTACACCCCGATGGCGACGGCGATGAGGGCGTCGGCCGCCTGCCAGCCGGTATAGCGGATGGCCAGCATGCCCAGAAGCACGGCCGCATTCGACCACACGTCGGTGCGGTAGTGCAGGGCGTCGGCCTCAAGCACGAGGCTGCGGGAGCGCCGCGACATTCTCTTCAGGTACCAGACCAGTGCGGCTGAAGCGGCCATGGATGCCAGCATGGTGACGAGCGCGAGGTTGATGCCCGCCTCGTCCAGGGGGACGGGATTCAGGAGTTTGTCTACGGACTTCCAGAGGATGTAGCCCGCCGAACCCAGGATCAGGAGGCCTTCAAACAGCGCCGCGAGGCCTTCGATCTTGCCGTGTCCGTAATTGTGGTTGTCGTCGCCGGGCTTTTCGGCGCCGCGCACGGCGACCGCGTTGAACAGCGAGACGACGAAATCCAGGAGGGAATCGACGGCGGAGGCGAGAACGGCGATCGACCCCGACGCGAGACCGACGACGGTCTTGAGGACCACCAGACACAACGAAACGGTGGTGGTGACGAGGGTGGCGATGCGGGCCGGGGAAGACGTGGTCATGGCAGGGAGAAGATAGCCGCGTCCTTCCCTTTTGTCTTAGGCCGGAGCCGCCCAGGGGCGGTGGTCAGCGCGCGCTGGGGCGCGTTTCGGCGTGGAGGGCCTCATACTGGTCCCGCTCCGCCGCCAACGCCGCATCCCGGGGCCGTAGGGCCAGCGCGCGGGTCAGGGTGGCGGCAGCGGCGTCGTTGCGGCCCTGCCGGTGCCATTCATAGGCGAGGTTGCGGAGGCCTTCCAGACCCTCGGCGTTCCCCTGGCGAAGCGCGTCCAGATAAGCGGCTTCGCTGCGTTCCCACCATTTGGCATCGAAGGCGAGGTTCCCGAGGAAGATGGCCGCGTCCGTGAACCCGGGCTTGATCGCCAGCGCCTGCTGGAGGGGATCCATGGCGAGGAACGGTTTGCCGTCGCGCGCCAGGGCGTCGGCCAGCTTGTACAGGCCGTCCGTATCCTCCGGACGCAGGCCGAGCCCTTCACGATAGGCCGCCGCCGCTTCGCCGAATTTCCCCTGCGCACGACGGAGGTCGCCGATGTAGAACAGGAAGTCGGTCTCCGAAGGCCTGAGGGTGAAGGCTTCACGGACGAGCTGCACGGCTTCGTCGTATTCCTTCAGGGCGGCGTGGATCTCCGCCGTCTGGTAGATGAGCGTGGCGTCGGCGGTGTCGAGCGCGCGGGCCTTTTCCATGGCGCGCAGGGCGCCGGGATAGTCCTGGACGCGCACGGAGGCATCGGCGAGGTACAGCCACGCGCTGACGTTGGCGGGATCCTCGCGTACGACCCTGCGGTAGGCCGCGATGGCTTCGCCGTACTGTTCCATGCGGAACAGAACGGCGGCGAGATTCACCTGGGCGGGCTGGAGGGATCCGCCGGCGTAGCGTACGGCCTTGCGGTACGCCGCCGCCGCCTCGGGGAGACGGTTGAGCTGGAACAGGCAGTTGCCCTGGTTGAAGGCGGCGGCGGCCTTGTCGCTGCCGCGTTGTTCGGCGCGGCGATACAACAGCAGGGCCTTGCCGTATTCCCCGTCGGCATACAGGGCATTGCCGCGCACGATCAGGTCGTCGGCGGACACCGTGGCGCCGGTCTGGGCGCCGCGGGTCTGGGCGTGCGGGCTCCCGGAAGGCGCGTGGGGCAGGAGTCCGGCGCCCAGAGCGAAGGCCAGGGCGAACCGGGAGGCGCCTGAGAGCAGGCGTCCCGCCGGTCCGGATCTCCGGGCGCGCGGGAGCGGATGCGGGGAGGTATGAACGATGGACTTCACGATCGACCTCAATTGGAGAACCGGATTTCAAAAGGTTGTTCGAGCCCGCAGAAGGGAACCGCCGCATTCCCCTTGCGCGCCGGGGTAAAACGGGTCTGCCGCAAGGCCTCCTGTCCGGCGGCGGCCAGTCCGACCCCCGCGGGTTTTTCCTGGGCGACGCGGATGTCGTAAGGGCGACCTGACGCGTCGACGCAAAACGAAAGCAGCAGATAGGCGTCCTGTTCGCGGCGACGCACTTCATCGGGCATGCGGAACGGAGGCGGGCTGGCCGGTACGGGGCGCTCATCGACTCCGCCGTCGGAAGCGACGCCGCCTGATCCGCTTCTGCGGTTGATCATTTCGATCGGAGCACTGGCGCCGCCCGATCCCATCACGCCCAGATCCATGGCGAAGCGGGGGCCAGGCTGGAGCGACGAAGGCGCGGGACGGGAGCGTTGGGGTTGTTGCACGCGACGCTGGGGCTGCTGTGGAGGTTTGGGTGGTTCGAGCGTGCGGGTCACGTTCACTTCGGCCACCACACGCGGCTGTTCGGGTTTTTCTTCGCGTTGATGAAGGGCGTAGTTGAGCAGCGGCAGGGCCACGGTCGCCAGACCCGCCGCGAGGGCGGAGACGATTCCGATGAGCAGGTTGCGCGCCAGTGGTTTCATGTCGGGAACTCGCGGGTTATTGTGAAAGCGCGGCGACGGAGATTTTCTTGGCGCCGGCGAGATTGCAGGCATCCATGATGCCGACGAGCACGCCGGTGCTGGATTCGCGGTCGGCGACGATGACGACTTCGCCGGACGCGTTGTTGGCGAGCAGGTTTCTCAAGACGTCCTGCAACCCGCCGGCATCGACCTGGCGTTCGTTGACGTGAATGAGGCCGTCGCGCGTGACCGCGATCAGGATGCTCTGGCGGTTCAGTTCGCCCGCCGACTGCGCAGAAGGCTTGTCGACGTCGACGCCGGTTTGCTGCGTGAGCGTCGAACTCATGATGTTGAAGATCAGGATCACGAACACGACGTCGATCAGCGGGACGACGTCGATGTGGAATCCCGATTTGCGGCGCGAGGGAATCAGAAAGCTTTTCACGGGCGTTGCCCTTTCTCCGACGGTTCAGGAGCGTGTGTCCGCTGCCGTGCGATGCGGTTGAGCAGAAGCGTCACGCCGTATTCGGTCTGGTCCTTCAGCCAGGTGATGCGGCCTTCGAGACGATGGCCGAGCAGGATCAGGATGATGGCGACGAGAAGCCCGGTTTGCGCGGCGATGAGCGCTTCGGAAATGCCGCGCGAAAGCAACTGGGAATTGCTGCTGCCGAATTCCGTCATGGCCTGGAAGGTGTGGATGAGGCCGCTGACCGTACCCAGCAGCCCCAGCAGGGGCGCGGCGGCGGCGAGCGACTGGATGAGTGGAATATGACGCTCCAGGAGGAAGAGGCGGTGGGCGAGGCGCTCTTCGAGCAAGGCGCGCAGCGAGGCTTCGGGAAGGGCGCGGTGATCCAGGATCAGGTGCGCGCCATAGCCCGCAACTCCAGGGAGGGAGCGCGCGGCGGCGTGCGCGCCGGCGTCGTCGCCGGCTTCGAGGCGGCGGGCGATTTTCTCGAAGCGTGGGATCAGCGCGCTTTCGCCGCGCGCCCGGCCCAGGCGCACGGAGGTGCGCAGCACCAGCACGAATCCCCAGAACGCGGAGAGGAAGATCGGGACAAGCACGATCCCCCCTTGGTCCCATGTTTCAAGGATCACATCGAACACGCGTCAACCCTCCGGCCAGATCTTGTTGAGCGCTTCGAGGCTTTTGGACGACAGGGTGGCGTTCAGGGCATCGGACCGCTCCAGCAGCCAGCCGTGCACGAGCAGGACCGGTATGGCAATGGCCAGACCCGTTTCGGCGTTGATGAGCGCTTCGGAAATGCCTCCCGAGAGCAGCTTCGGGTCGCTGCCGCCGAGCTGGTTCATGGTCTTGAAGAGCGTCACCAGACCGGCCACGGTTCCGAGCAGACCGAGCAGGGGAGAGGCCGTACCCGTGGCGGCGAGCATGGAAAGCCGGCGTTCGTGCGCGGGGACTTCCTTCAACAGGGCTTCCTGCACGGCGCGTTCGGCCTGGTCGCGGGTTCCCCGGGCGTTGCGGGCGACCGCTTCCATGACGCGGGCGAGGCTGCTGCGTGAACGCGCGGCGTATGCCGCGGCGCCTTCCCAGTCGCCACGGTCAGCATGCGCATTGAATCCCTGCATGAACTTCTCGACGTTGGTCGAGCGGCGCGCGTAGAAGATCAGGCGTTCGATGATGAGGAACAATGCCAGAAAGCCCACGGCGAAGAGGGGATACAGCGTCACGCCGCCCGCGATGAACCAGACCTTGAAGCGTTCCCAGGCGGTTTCCTGCTCTCCGCGCGTGAAGCCCGACCCCGTGCTGCGGAACTGCAGCACGTCGAACGGGATGGTCGCACGCGGCTTGTCCTGTACGGCGGCCTGCACGGCGTCGCGGATGAGATCGTTGTTGTTGTCGGCCAGGTTCTGGCGCCAGGCGAAGGTTTTGCCCTGCAGGCTGCCCGTGCGCAGCAGGAGCTGCGAAGCGCCCTGGCCTTCCTTTTCCAGTTCCGCGACGAACACCGTACCCAGACGCAGTCTCCAGGCGGCCGCGCTGCGTCCGTCTTCGAACCGGGTCTGGCGGGTTTCGACGGTGCGGGAGTGGGTCAGATCGAGACGGTTCAGGCCCGTGCGCCAGTACAGTTTCAGCGCGGACAGGACGTCCGGATTTTCCGAGTCCAGCATTTCCGCAATGCGGGAGTAGGCCAGCAGGCGCGCTTCCATGCCGACGGGGAAGTCGGTGGAAACCCCGGCGGAAGCTTCATCCACGCGACGTTTGAACTGGTTGAGGAAAGATTGGGAGCCCGCGAGCGTATTGTCGAGGGCATCCTTCTTTTCGTCGGCGGCATTGCGGGCCTTGACCCACTCTTCTTCGAGGCGCGCGGCCTCGCCGGAGAGCCGGCCGAAGGCGTTTTCCAGGGCACGGTTGCGGTCTTCGGCCTCGCGGGTCTCGGCGACGGTTTTGTAGCGGGCCTCCCAGCGCGCGGCCTCACGCCGCTCCAGGGCTTCCAGTTTTTCGGCGCGCAGGGTTTCGAGGGCCGTAAGTTCACGCCGGAGGTTTTCCAGCTGGCGCGGGTCGTCCTTGGCCAGCGCCGGGACCGCCAGCGTGCCCAACAGGACGAGGGCGGCACCGTGACGCCGGAAGAGGGAGCGCATCAGGGAACGGGAGGACGGAGCAAGGGCGGTGCGGAGCCGGAGCATCAGCGGCCTCCCTTCGGCGCCGCGACGGCCTGCGTGCCGCGCTGTGGGGACCGTGTGGAATCGGCGGCGGTTTGCAGGCCGGTGAGCGGGATGTTCAGGGTGGCCAGCTGGGGCGTTTCACGGCCGGCCTTGATGGCGATGGCGCGTTTCACCGCCGTGCGCTCGGCGAGGTTCAGGTCTTCGCGCCACGTCCAGGTTTCGCCATCGGGTCCGGCCGCGCGTTCGAGCATGCCGAACTTTTTGCCATCCTCATCGACGTAGACGATGAGCTGGTTTCCGACCTTCAGCGCCTGGGCGTTGATCACTTCCCCGTTCCCGCGCGTGAGCGGACGGCTGGACAGGACGACCTCGTCGCCTCCCTTGGTTTCCTCCCGCAGCAGGGCGCCGAGACGCACGAACGCTTCCTCGGCGGAGGCGTTGCCGGCTTCGAGGTCCCGGCGCAGGGACAGGATGCGTTCGCGCCGGGTCTCGTTGTCCCACGGGATGCCGGCATCGATACGGGTCGCCAGCGTATCGGCCACCTGCGTCAGGAACGCGAGGACGGCCTTTTCGCGGGCCTGGACCTCGCCTGCGGCGTTGACGTAGCCGTTGCCGCGCGCCGTTTCCGACGCGATGCGGTTGCGCGCGTCGCGGATGCGGTCCTCAAGCGCGGCGTTTTCCTTTTGGCGACGTTCGCGGTCGCGCGTGAGGCGTTCCTGCGCCCGCGCCGCCGCGGCCTGCTCGACGCGCATCAGCGAGTCGGTCCTGCGGATGTCGGCTTCGGCGCGCTGGATGTCGCGCTTGAGGCGCTCGAGATCGCCACGCAGGCGCGCGGTCTCCGTGCCGTCTCCCTGCGCCTGCGCCCCGCCGGGCGCGAGCGCCGCGGCCGCCAGGCAAAGGCATAACGAAAGGGCCGCGCGCGGAGCGCCCCCTTCCCCCCCCTGAAACCATTTGCTGATGTTCATGCGTTGATCCTCCGCGGAATGACCTGAATGAAAATGCCGTACATGTTCAGTTTTCCGGGACGTCGCGACACATCACCTGATGCACGTCGCGCCGGGCCCGGCAGTAAGATTTGAGACCTTCGGTGCATGCGTCCGGATTCCAGTAGGAGAGTTGGCAGTGCGTCCAGAGCATGATCTGGCAGCCGTTTCCGGACTGGTCGTTTTCGCACTCGGCCTGTACCGGAGCGCAGGCGGCGACGTCGGCGGGGTAGTCGTGGGCGATGCAGTAGCGGCGCGCGGCTTCCTCCCTGAGGACGGGATCCCGGGTACTCCAGGCGCGTGCGGAGTCGCGGAGGGCGGCGGGAAGCGTCAGGCTGTCGGCGTCGAAGGCGCGGTAGAGGACGTCGAGACGGCAGTCGGGCGCCGTCCAGGAATTTTGCGCGCAGTACTGCGGATAGTATCCGATGCAGTCCCGCGTGTCGAACCAGCCCTTGTCGCGGCATGCGGCCGCGCGCGTGGCGGCATAGGGGAAGGCCTGGGTGGCGGCGTCGAGCTTGATGTGGATGTCGAAGGAATCGACGATCATGCCGGCAAAGAATCCGGCGCCTCCGTTGACATTGGACGGAAGCCTGATCTTCGGGTTGCCGGCGGCTTCCTCGATCGCGGCCTGGTGGCGCGCGTAAATGTCCTCGACCCCATAGAAGTACAGCCGGTTGACGCGGCTCCAGAACCACAGGTTGTAGACACTCATGGTGTCGAGGTTGTTCTTGCCGTCGGGGAGACGGAAGCTGTTGTAGAACACGAGTCGCCGGATGTTTCCCGAGAAGTAGAAGTCCGCGGAGTCGGGCGTCACGAAGATGCTGTCGAACGCGGTGCCGGGGCGCGATCCTGTGGTGTCGAACCGGTGGGTGATGAGCACGCCCTGGACGTGGCCGTCGCGGTGCGAGCGGAAGTGATGCGACAGGTTGTTGAAGGCCGCCGGCTTGCTCAGGTAATAGAGGCTGTCGCCGCGGGAGTAAGGGATCTGGTCCTTGCTGAGCCAGTCCAGCAGGTCGGCCTGCATGCCCGCGCCGTGCACGGAGAGCCAGGCCGCGAGGGCCGCGCTATCGCCGGCCATCGCGGTGAGCGTATCCCCGTAGAGCGCCAGGAAGCGCGCGCGCGGGCCGGGAGGCAACTGGTTGAACACGGAGGGGTCGGTGACGTTCCCGAGGGCGACGCCGAGCTGCGCGAGGCTGGGCGCCCACGCGGTGTCGGCGATCGCAAAGGTTCCGGGAATCCGTGCGGTGGCGGTGAGGGTGGTGACGGCGCGCGTGCCGGCGCTGTCCCAGACGAAACGCGCCTCGAGGTCATAGGCTTCCCCGCGCACGAACCGCGCGGCGGCAGGCCCCTTGAAGCAGTTGGGGACGTTGGCGTCGGGCGTGAGCGTGAGCGTGGGCCCTCCGCCCGCAAAGGCGCCGGTGATGGTCACCGCGGCGCTGTCATAGAATGCGAAGGCCTCGGCGGCCGCTTCGTCGAGCGTCAGGAGTTTTTCGAAGCACAGGTGTTCCACGGGCCGGTCGGCCACCACGTAGCCGGACACCGTGATGCCGCGGAAGACCGGGCGCGCTTCGGGCTTGTAGTCCCACGGTCCGGGGAGGCAGCCGGCCGCCGCAAGGGCCGCCAGCGGCGCGACGAAGCGTGTCGCCCGCCGTGCCAGGGAGCGTGCGGACCGGCCGGCGCGGGCGGGCGCGGGCAGCGTGTCAGAAGTAGTATTCATAGCTCAGCAGGACGGGGAAAAAGGGGAACTGCGTGACCGTGATCCTCTTCGGCGGGTTTTCGCTGCGGTCGTACGAATAAAAGAACACGTTGGGATTGTTCGTGATGTTGAGGAACGTCCATGAGAAGTTCCATTTGCCTTCCCGGCCCCAGTCCACGGGCTTGAGGTCCCAACGGAAATAAGACGGTACGAATGCCTGGTTGTAGTTGCCGTTGAGGGTCTGGACGTTGTCGGAGAAGGTGGGGGAGGGGCCGCCGCCGCCCAGGCCGGTGTTCTGGTCGAGCAGATGCGACGGCTGGTAGCCGCTGATTTCCGTGTAGGGAAGCCCGGTCGAGTACTTGATCTGGGTGGAGGACCGGAAGTATCGGCCTGCCTTCTTGCCGGTGCGGGCGCGCCCCCAGATCCCGTCCTGTCCCGTCCAGTTGATGGTTCCGTCGATCTTCAGGCTGTGGGGCTGATGCCACTTGGGGTAATAGGCCTGGTCATAGTTGTCTTCCCGGATGACCGCGACGCCGCTGGCGTAGCTGACGCCCGCCTGCAGGCGGCCCGCGGGTTTGCGGAGGGAGACTTCGTAGCCGTAGGAGTAGCCTTCCGCTTCCTTGAACGAGTCGCCGAACTCAAAACGTTCGTCGTTGATGAGGGAGTCGGGCAATTCGGAGAATGCGGCGCTGATCAGCAGGTGGTCCAGAATCTTGTAGTAGCCTTCCAGTGAAAAACTGAAGGCATCGAAGATGCCGTCGCGGGAGTAACCCAGTGCCGCCAGCCACGAGGTGGACGGATTGACGGTGCGAAAACTGGTTTTCTTGGCCGGGAAGTAAAACTCGTTGAGGTTTTCCTGGTCACTGAAAATGATCGAGTTGATGTACTGGACGTAGCGGCCCACGTGGAAGTCAACGGTCTGCCCGAGGGGCAGGCTGCGTTTGACGCTGAGGCGGGGCTCCACCTGCATCGCGTTCAAGGTGCTCATGTAATTCAGCCGCGCTCCCGGCGTGATTTCCCATGGTCCGTTCCCGGGCGTCCAGCGATCCTGGGCGAACAGGCTGGTCAGCCAGAAGGCCGACTGTTCGCGCTGCACGTTGTTGGCCTGTTCGTCGCGAAAGGTGATGTCGGTCCGCTCCAGGGCGGCGCCCAGGGTGAACCGGTGGTCGTCGGCACCGGTGTAGTCGTAGGCCTGTTGCGCGCGCCACGTGATGATGTTGTTGTAAAGCCCGAAGACGGCTTCCAGTCCGAAGCCCTGGCTGAGCAGGCTGTAGGAAAGCGTCGTGCGCGAATCCCATTCGTCCGTAAGGCGCCACTTGAGGTTGACGGGCACCACGGTGTTGCCCCACTCGATGGCGAAAGGGTCGAAGGCCAGCTTGTCGCGACCCTGGTAAAGAGAGAGCATCAGCTCGCGGCCGGGTCCCAGATCCATCGCGAGACTGCCTTGCATGTCATAGAAGTAGTAGTCGAGTTCGAGATCGGTCACGCCGCGGGCGCGCAGGTAGTCGATGACCTGCTTGATGTACGTCGAGCGCCCGGCAGCCAGCCAGCGCACGCGGCCCTGACGGCCTTCCGTGTGCGCCTGGGCGGCGAAGGTGCTGATCTTGAGCGAAGATCCCGTGACCCAGGAGGCGAGGCTGTCGGGGGAAGGCTCTTCCCCCTCTTCGCGTTGCCGCTCGCGTTCCAGACGTCGCTCGGCATTCAGGCTGTCCTTGCCCCCCCTGCGTGACTTGACGTCGAGCACCGACGAAAGACGGTTTCCGTACTCGGGCGGAAAGCCGCTTTTGTAAAAGGTGACATCGTCCACACCTTCCACGAGGAAGGTGGAGAACAGGCCGAAAAAGTGGGTGGGGGAGAACACGGGGGCGTTGTCGAACAGAATGAGGTTCTGGTCGCTGCCGCCGCCGCGCACGTAGATCTTCGTGGAAAAATCGGAGCTGGCCACCACCCCGGGCAGACCCTGGATGGAGCGGATCACGTCGGCCTCGCCCAGGCCGGGCAAACGCTTGATGAGTTTGGCCGAAACCGTTTCGCGGCCCATGGCGCGCTTGGGGGTGCGTTGCGCGCGCACGACCACTTTCTGCAGGCGCACCGCGTCTTCGCCGCTCGCGACGGGAATTTCTTCGATCACCTCGCCGGTTCCGGCTTCGGGGGTTTCGGTCGCGGCATGCAGTCCCATCCCCGGTTCGGCGACCACGATTCCCTCCGTGGCGGAAATGCCGCTCTCTGTCACGCCCCCATTGGCGATCCCTGCAGCCGCGGTGTCCTTCCCCGCGCCGTCCGCCAGGTTTCCGATGCGGACGGAGAATGCGGTGTCGCGTCCGGGGCGGTACGTGACTTCAAAACATTTTTCATAGATGCCGGTCCCCGCTTCCTTGCGGAGACAAAGCGTCCACAGGGTGTCGCGCGGGAGGGTGACCGGGAAGGAAAGGCCGGGAACGATGGAGGTGGTGTCGCCCGTTTCCAGAACTTCGAGACGATAGGGACCGGGCGGGGGAAAGTCGGAGTCCGCAAGGGTGCCTGTCAGCCGCAGCGCATGGGCTTCCCCCCCGAACATGACCCCCGCGGTCGCCAGCCACAGCGCGACCGCACGGCATCGGGATGTCCATGCGTTGCGGGTCGGGTGGCGCGGGGCGTGATTCATTGTGAGATTCATGCGGTCGGGAAAAGTTAGGAAGGTGCCCAGGCCGGGAGCATGCGGCCTGAGACATTTTCAGGGAAGGTCAGGCTTTCACGGAGAAAGGACGATTTGCAGGGCGCGTGGCGGACCGGATGAGAACTTTCCGGTCGCACGCGCACGCGCCTGAGTGCTTCGTCCCGAAGTCCTAGTTGCCGAACCGCACCCCGATCCAGGCGCCGGGCCAGAGGCTGACCCTGTCGTCATACGTTTTCCGGAAGGGCTGGTAGCCTTCGAGCACGGGGCGGTCGGTATCCAGATGGACATCGACGTTGTAGGCAACGCCACCCGCCAGAGAGACGTAAGGCAGGAGTCGCCATCCCATGCCGACGCGCACGCGGGTCCAGGCGGATTCGATGCCCTCGTCATTGAAGGCCCGGCCTTCCAGGCTGAATAACGAACTGTGGAGAAGTCCCGTTTCCAGGTAAAGCGGTGCCCTGCGGAACTCATACACGCCCGCCGCACCCAGCGTGGGGGCGTAGATCCAGCGGCCACCGGCATCCTTCATGCCCACCGCGACCTGGGAATGCATCCAGCGCGTCCCGAAGCGCATGCCGACGAAGGTCATGCCCGTCTCTTCCACCCAGGCTTCCCCTTCGAAGCTGCCTTTGCGGCTGATGTTCACCAGTCCGATCGGCACCCCTGACTCGTATTCGTCGGCCAGGTTGATCAGGCCGATCTGGTAGCCCCGCACCTTGCCGGCGACGTTTACGATGGAGGCGATCTGGGTGCCGTGCAGGGAAGACGAGGCGTTGGCGATGCCGGAGATCTGCATGCCGTGCACCTGACCGCCGGTGAGGTTGACGATTCCGGC
>CAYQFG010000024.1:0-26697 GCA_964416695.1 uncultured Bifidobacterium sp. | reverse complement strand
CGCGAGTTTCCGCGATGATGGGAGTGTCCCATGGATGGTAACCTCGATTTTCTTGAAAAGGGGGCCCTCTTTCGGGTTCGAAAGCTCGAAGCAGAGGGTGTTTAGAAAAGTCCAGATGAAAAGCATGCTTCTTCCGTTTCCCGCGAAATCGGGGAAAATCGGTGAAAATTGCAAACAACTACGGAAGAAAATAGCAACAATGACCTTCGTGGCGACCCCATCCGGGTGGCTCAAACCCGGCCCGGAGGGCCGTTACCCCCCCAAAAAAATCCCCTCCCCAAACCCGTGGGGTCAGAATCGCATCGTGAACTCGCCGTGCAGGGCGACTTCGTGGATGTATTCGTTGCGCGGGGTGTGGAAGAACTGTTCGTACTGGTAGAAGGCCCAGAACTTGGCGTCCACGTTGTTGGTGAAGTTGTAGGTCGCCTCGGGACGGATGTTGGCGTTGATCTGGTCCTTTTCGCGGAAGGTGACGCCGTTTTGCGTGATCTCGGTGCGCGCGTAGTTGCAGGCGGCGTTGAGCGAGAGGCGCAGGTTGTTTTTGAGGCGGACGTAGTAGCGCCAGAACTGGATGCCCTTTTGCGTTTCGACCTCCCAGGAGATGACGGGTTCGACGCCGACGGCGAGCGTGCGCTTGGGGGCTTCCTTGAGCGGGTCGCGCTGGTAGACGGGGCGCAGCGGCTCGTTGGGGCCGAGGTAGGTGAGGGGGCGTTCCAGCGAGGTGCCGGCGTCCTTGCCGTACTGGATTTCGGTTTCGTGCGCGGCGTTGAAGGACAGCTCGATGCGCACGTCGTCGTTGGTGGTGCCGGTCAGGCGGAGGAGGGGCGCGAACCGGTGCGCGAAGATGTCGGCGTCGGGTGAGGGGTTGAACAGGCTGGTGCGCGACTCTTCCCGGTAGTTGTAGTTGGTGGTGGCGGTGAGCGACTTGAGGTGGTGCTTCGCCCACGGGACGCGCGCGGCGAAGTCGGCGAAGCTGCCGGCGACGGAGATTTCGGGCCAGACGACGGTGGTGTCCGACGGTTCGAAGATGCGGTAGAGCGTGTATTGCTTGGTGTACTTGACGCCGGCGGTGATGTCGAGGTTGACCCGGGGGACGGAGAAACCGTTCTGGAGATCCACCGCGCGGTTGACCACGTGGTTCATGCGGTTTTGTCCCAGCGCGGGATCGGGCGAGGAGAGGTAATCGAAAAACTGGGGATTGGGGACGCCCTCGAAGATGGTGCCGAGGGACGAAGGGTCGTAGACGAAGCCGAACTGGTAGGCCAGCAGGTCGGAGTAGCCGATGTTCTTGTCGCGCAGGTAATCGTAGGTGAACGCTTCGCCGTTGTAGCGGTTCGACACCGTGTAGGTGAGGTCGAAGGGGCGCACGCGCCAGGCGTCGAGCCCCCTGCGCGCGGCCTGCGCCGGTGCATCCAGGAACTTGAAGGTTTTTCCGGCGCTTTCCAGGATCTGGGAAGGGTTCAGGCCCGTGGTCAACCGGATTTCGTGGTCGGCGTTGGCGGCGAAATGGCCGGGCGTCAGCGAACTGCCGATGCCGCCTTCCTGCGTGTTGTTCCAGGTGTGGCGGTAACCCGAATTGAACGAGGCGCCCGAGTTGAGCCAGGAGAAGGGGTTGAGGGTGAGGTCGGCGTTGAAGCTTTGGGTGCGGTTGCGTTCGCGCGCGAGGATGCCGTAGTCTTCGCCGCGGTGCGTGGTGTCGACGTAGCCGCCCGCTCCGGGAGCGTAGTAGCCGCCGGATCCCATGCGCGCGTCGTCGAAGGCGAAGATGAGGTCGTTCGCGAGCGGACCGCCGCAGCGCGACGAGAAGAAGGTTTGGCGGGCGAAGCAGTCATGTTCTTCGTCGAAGTCGCGCACGATGTCGATCCGGTAGCCGAAACCCAGGATGGACAGCAGCCTCCAGGACGCATCGAAGCCGTGGGCCAGGTCGACGTTGTAGACCACCGGCTGGTCGGGAATCACGTCCAGTTCCGTGCGCGGCTTGGTCACGTCGTATGTGCGCACGAACGAGTAGTCGGCCAGCACGAAGTTGACCTTGTCGGGCAGGGGGGAGACGGAGATGCCGGAGAAGAAATCGGGGACGAACCGGTTGTCGCGGGCGAACTCCAGCGGCCGCCAGTCGGGCACCCGACGGGGCGACATGTTGTAGGTGAGCCGGTACTTGTAGTCGCGGGTACGCGAATCGCGGTAGTACTCGGTGCGCTCGCTGAACGCCTGGCGGTATTCCATGGCCGGACGTTCGAGAAGAGCGCGGGTGAGGAAGTTTTCCGAGACCATGTTCTTGCGGTAGCTCACCGAGAAGCGCTGTTCATACGTGGCGGTCTGGTACACGCGCGCGTAGCGGTTGTCGATGTCCGCGAGGCTGTCCTCCGGATTGTGGATGGAGGACAACCTGCCGTCCATCAGGTCGCGCGTGATGTCGAACAGGCCGGTGCCGTACAGCCGGAGGTCCGACTGCGGGCGGGTGAACGGCCGGTCCAGGGCGCCGCGGAAGGTGAAGGCCACGGGGATGGCGACGCCCCAGTCATCGGGCAGGAACTTGTTGGCGAAGATCGAGATGTTGGTGTTGTAGTCGACCATGGTCCGCGCCGAAGCCGGTGTGGGCTTGGTCTGGCTCATGGTGGCGAAGTTGCCGTTGGTGTATTGCAGGTTGCCCGAGACGTTGATGAAGTCCGCGAATTCGAGCTGGATCTGGCTGCGGATCGCGGTGCCGGCGGCCTTGTCGACGCCCTCGAGGCGCAGGTCGTTGACCCAGATTTCGCCATGCTGACGCGCGGTGGCCGTCGAGTCGACGTAAATCACGAGACGCATCCAGTCGATGGAGCCGAGATTGGGGTCGCCGACAATCGAGAGCGTGAGGGACGAGTCGCCGCGGCCCTCGTGCCAGGCGCTCTGGCTGACGGCGCGGCCGGTGAAGGCGCGGTAGAGCGGGTCGTTCTTGAGGCCGGTCAGGTCCGAGATCCTCACGCTGAACGAGTTGCGCCGCCACAGCGCATCGTGGGTGGGGTCGAGGTCGGCCGTGGTATCGAGGTGCAGGCGCACTTCGTAGTAATCCCGCGAGTCGCGGTTGCCCTGGTCGCGGCCGAGACGGAGGCCGAAGCTGATCTTGCCCTGCGACGTGTTGAGGCCGTTGGCCCAGGTCGAATCGCCGTGCACCTCGAGGCTGAGGCGGTCGTAGCGCGTGAAGTCCTTCTTGTCGCTGGCGAGCACGCGGGTGGCGTGCACGACTTCACCGGGGTGGAGGTTTTCGTACCGCAGCACAAGCGCACGCTCCGGCAGCGGTTCCCCGGTGCGGGTATCCCGCTCCTGCGGGGTGTTGGGCGAGGGACGGTAGCCGCGTTCTTCCTGCCGGTTGATCACGTCCACGCGCAGGTTGTTGCTGTCGCGAACGATGGGGGGTACGCTGATGCAGGTGGAGTCGCCCTGGTCGCCGCTGCAGAACACGTTGCCGGGGACCTCGAAGCCGGTGTTGCGGGTGCCTTCTTCCCAGTTGTTGCCGCCGACGCTGACGCGGGCGAGCTGGATGGTGGTGCTGGCCACGCGCGACGGGAGGCTGCCGACCCACATGCGCATGAACTGGCCGTTGGCCAGCAGGCTTTGTTCGGATTCCGTGTTGCTGGGGTCGATGCGCACGCCGCCGCCGTAGAGGGGAATGCGGTACTTCCGCCAGCCGTTACGCAGTTCTTCGCAGTGAAAGCGGGCCGTGCACGCGGAGTCGAGCGGCATCGTGTAGCGGAGGTAGCGGTTCAGGGTGTCGAGGATGCCGTTGCGGTTGATGTCTTCGGTGTCGTATGCGACGCCGCCCGTGCCCTGGTTGTTGCCTTCGGTACCGTTCACGCAGGCGGGGAGCTCCGTCGCGCCCGCGACGGGTTCGCACCAGTTGTCTCGCCCGGGGTCGGCGTTGTCGGAGGGGATGGGGATGGCGTAACAGAACGGCTTGCACTCCCAGCGGACGCCGATTTCCAGACCTTCGTCGTCGCGGCGGCCGTCGAGGCCCGCGTCCTTTTCGTTGACGTAATTGCCGGAGCGCTCGTCCACTTCCGACTGCAGGATGCCGTCGGGCTTGCCGTTGTTGATGCCCGGGATGCTGATGTCCTCGGAGACGCGGCCGAGGTCGATGTTGAGGGTGCCCTGGCGTCCCTGCACCACCACTTCCAGCGTGCGCTTGCGGCTGTGGTTGGACAAGCCTTGCGGAAAGGCCCGCATGACGCCCGCCCAGGAGTTGCCCTCGAGGTTGTCGTTGGGTTCGAACTTCAGCCGGAGGATGGTTTGTTCGCGGCTGTTGGTGTAGCTGTTTCCGGTGTTGCCGTAAATGCGGTGATACTGCTCGGTGAAGCTGCTGTGCCAGATGAGGTCGCCCTGGTGGCGGTAATCCAGGGTTTCGTCGGGGCGGCCGTCGTTGCCGAAAAGCGGCGGCGAGGCTTTGGTCCAGCTGTAGAGGGTGAGCGGGAGCGAGGCGGCGTTCTGGCTGAAGTCGAAGTTGTCCACGTGCGCGTTGTCGCGCGTGTTCGGGTTGTAGATGCTGTGCGCGATCTCGAACTCGAAGTTGGCGCGGGAGCGCGCCTCGGTGTGCACGAAGGGAACGAGATTGGTCAGGCGCGTCATCCACTGCGGCGTGCCCGCGAGGCGCGTGTTCATGCCCATCAGCACGTGGCTGAAAGGTTCGTAACCCAGTTCGGGCTGCTTTTCCGTGGTGGTCTGGCTGCGATAGAGGATGGTGGCGCCGATCAGGCTCTGGTCGGAAAGGTTGTCGAGCTTGTACTCCATGCGCGTGCCCAGGAGCACCTTGTCCTGGATCTGGAAGGGCGGGTTGCACTCATAGCTGATGTCGAGTTCCGCGGCGGGATCGCGGGCGCGCATGGACGTGAGGGTGATCTGACCGGTTTCGTAGATGACTTCGTAGTCCAGTCCCTTGCGCAGCACGGTCGAGCCGTTCAGGGTGATGCGCTCCGTGTCCGGCGTGATGTCGTAGCATTGTTGCCCCGGCGCGGCGAAGGTGTTCTCACGCACGTCGAAACTGCTCTTGCGCTGGCGACCGAACACGATGAAGCGCGCCACCGAGGGCCCGGCCTGGATGTCCTCCAGGGAGGTTTGATACATCGCGATTTCCGGGCGGACGCGTTTGAGGGGCGTGAGGCAATTGGCGGGGTCGCCGTCCGTGGCGATGTCGCCGGTCCGTACGCCGTTGGTCAGACAGGGAAGGATCAGGTAGCCCTGCTCAAGCTTGAAGATGTGCGGGTTGTCGATGTCGAGGACGCCCTTGCGGTCGGACTTCTCCAGCCCGAGGCGGCGCACGTAGGTGATGGTGTCGCCGGGCGCACTGATGAGCCCGTCGTTGTCGACGAGGCTGAGACGGAAGTTGTCGCGGTCCTGGGAACTCACGCGCCCGATGTTGTACACATTGCGCCACATCAGCGGATCGAGCTCGGGGTGGTCCTGGTGGCTGTGGGAGTAGATCAGGACCTTGTTGGTCTTGCTGCGAAACTGCTCGCCCAGCGCGATTTGCACGGGGTCGTTGTTCCAGCGTACGGAAAGCGTGATGTCCCGGTGGCCCCCCGGCACGGAGAGCATGCGCAATTCCTCGTCATACGTGAATTCGTCGGTCTCAAGTTGGCGCCAGCGCCCGATCACGCACACCGTGGGCGTGGGAGGTGAGGTGTTGGTGTAGGCGCAGGCCTGGGCGGAATCCGTGCCGGCGACGTCTTCGCCGGCCCTCAGCAGCCGGAACACTTCGACCGGCCGGCGGTTCAGGGCGCCACGCGTGTACGCGCTCACCTGCCCCGTCCAGTTGGTGGGGTCACCATACGCTTCCCGGTCGGCGAGAGACAGCCAGAAGTGGCGGTAGAAGTCGGCTTCCTTGTCCTCGATGGGGAACTCGCGGGCTTCCGTGCCGGCACCGAGCTTCTGTCGCTCGTGCGCGCCGCCTTCCTGCGAGGCGATCGTCGTCACCTCGAGGTTGCCGAAGCGCATGCGCATCTTCAACCCGAACAGCCCTTTGTGCTGCTCGGTGTAACCGGTGAGGTTGGTGCCCGTCAGCGTCAGCGAGGTGTTGCCCGCTTCGATCTCCTGGATGATGTCGTCTTCCAGCTCGTCGCCTTCGCCGCGGTAGCTGATCTTCATCTGGTCCTGAAGGTTGTCGCCGAAACCCTGTTCGCTGTTGATTTCCACGTTGATGAGCCGGCCGATCGTGCCCTTCACGACGAAGGCCGGGCGCTGGTCCAGGGTGAGGCTGGGGAACCAGCTGTTGGTGTAAGGGACGCCCGTGCCGCTTTTACGCGAACCTTCCACGACCAGTTGGTACGAGCCGTTGATGGTGAGTTTGGGTTTGTCCACGCCGATGCGCCGGGCCCAGTCGGGAATGCGGAACGGCAGGTCGAACACGAAGGTGCCGAAAGCCTGTTCGGGCCCGCTTTCCTCCTTGCCGATGAATTCGAGCAGCCACCGGCGCGAGAGCATCATGTCGCGCATGTCGGCGGCGTAGGCGTTCACGCCCGGATGGGCCGACCACAAGGCGGTGGAGTCGTCTCCGAGTTTCAGGTACTCGACGATCTCGAGTTTTCCGCTTTCGAGGTCGACGTTGTAGGCGCGCTGCAACGAACTGGAGTTGATGGCGAGCAATCCCTGGGGCGACGACGCGCCTTGCGTGGGTGCGCCCGCGCTGAGCGGTTTTGCCGCGGGCGGCACGGGCAGGTATTCGGGCTGCGCGAGTGCGCCGAGTGCGAGCAACAGGGCGGCGGCGGGCAGCGCACGCGCCGGACAGGCCCGCAGGATGCCGCGCGGGTTGTGCCGGCGATTGCGGAAAAATCCACACACGAGGCGCGGGACGCACATGCGCGAAAGCCGCCTCGCCCAGGAAACGTGGATGTTCAATAATGCCCGTGGACGCAAAATCTTCTCGCTTCCGGTTTGCACCGGACTATCCCCATTCGTTGCGCATGATGTCTAGGACCGCGGGCCGGGCGACCATTCGCTCCATCCCTCCCTTGCCCTGCTCGGACCAAGGGCAGGTATTATACGAAAAACGTCATTTTTTCGGGACATTCAGGCCCCATAAAGCATTGATTTTTAGGCGAATGGGGTTCGTGCCCCGCATTCCGGCCTCAAGAAACCAGATTTTAGCCCATTCCGGCTCCCGAAGCCCCCTGCGTGGCATCCTGCCGCAACCAAAGTTTTTCCGAAAAGAGGCACAATCATGACCGTACGGGGACAAAAGGACATCGACGGCCTGCGTGCTGCGGGCCGCGTGGTGGCCGAAACGCTCGAAACCATGAAGGCCGCCCTCAGCGAGGGCATGACCACCCGTGAACTCGACCGGATTGGCGCGGCGGTGCTGCAGCGGCATGGCGCCAATCCCGCACCCGCCAAATTGTACCGCTTTCCCGGCACCACCTGCATCAGCGTGAACGAGGAGGCGGCGCACGGCATTCCTTCCGAGCGCGTGATCCGCAAAGGTGACTTGATCAACATCGATGTGTCCGCGGAATTGGGGGGGTATTTTGCCGACACCGGGTTTTCGATTCCGTTCGGAATCGGGGACGGCGAGCTTGCGGATTTGTGCGCGTGTTCGCAGCGAGCGCTCCGCAACGCCCTTCGTGTGGCGCGCGCGGGCACGAAGGTCAACCGCATCGGCGAGGTCATCGAACAAACCGCGCGCGCGTCGGACTTCAGCGTGATCCGCAACCTCGTGGGCCACGGCATCGGGTTCACGTTGCACGAGTCACCCGACATCCCCAGCTGGAAGGATCCACGCCAGCGCGATCGTTTGCACAAGGGCATGGCGGTGGCGGTGGAGACGTTCGTGTCGACGGGCGCGGAGTTCGCGGTGGAGGGCGATGATGGCTGGGCGCTCATGGCGGACGACGGCGGATTCGTGGCGCAGTACGAGCACACGATCGTGATTACCGACGGCGAGCCGCTGGTGATGACGAAGTTGTGATGATTGTCATTGCGGGCGAGTCGATTTCTCGCTGGAATTGCGGGTGACGTTCTTTTTCCCTGAATCCGATTGACAATCGTCGCGGTCCACCTAGATTGGGAATATCCCCCTTGATGGTTTGAATCATGATGCGACTCCGCTTACTCCTTTGTGTGCTGCTCCCGCTTGCCGCGGCGGTTTCGTCGCATGCGCAGTGGCAAAAGACCAGTGGGCCGGATAGTGTTAGCTCATTGGCGTATGGGCAGGTAATCCTCGCAGATGTGGGAGGTACGCCGGCTCTTTTCACGGGAACAACGCACGGTGTTTTTCGTTCACTTGATGCCGGTATGAATTGGAGTCTGGTCAGCCAAGGTCTGACGACTTTGGATGTTCGCGCCCTTGTGATTATCCGCGACACGCTCTTTGCCGGAACCCATGGAGGTGGCGTATTTCATTCCGCTGATGGGGGCGGGACTTGGGTGGCAGCTAATGTCGGGTTGACGACTTTGAACGTGCATACTCTTCTCGTTCACGGCCTGGATCTGTATGCGGGCGCGGACGGCGGAAACATTTTTTGGTCGACGGACAAAGGCGCGACGTGGAGTTCCATCGGCATTGGAGTGACTGACTTGGCGGTCAAGGGGCTGGCTTTTTACGGTGTTTCGCTTTTCGCGGGAACGGAGGGCGAAGGCGTGTTCCAGTCCGCAAACAATGGTTCTACATGGTCGGCGGTGACGAATGGATTGACATCATTGAGCATTCATGCGTTGCTCTCCGATGGGACGTCGATATATGCAGGTACCGACAGCGGAGTCCATAAACTGCCGCCCCATGCTGGTAGCTGGAATTCGGGAAACATTGGGGGCGACACCAAACTCAAAGTTCAAGCGATGGCCTCCACCATCACGGCCGCGGACATACCGGTTTTCCTCTTCGCAGGTACGCAGGATTCAGGCGTGTTCGTATCCGATCATGGTACCGATTGGAATGCGGTCAATGCAGGTCTCACAGATCTGAATATCCGCGCTCTCGGTATCCAGTCGAATCAGTTCGTCTTCGCTGCCACAAATCAAGGGGTGTGGCGGCGGTCTCTCTCTGAAATGACGACTTCGATCTTTGGATCCCCACTCAGGACGCAAACGAATTTCCGGGTCGATCCTTCAGGTTTGGTGGGGTTTCATCTCATGTCCCCCGTTCGTGTCACCATCACGGCATTTGCCCCGTCAGGACGCAAGATCACAACGTTATTGTCCGAGGGGTTTAGCGTCGGGTCTTACACCCGTCGTATCAACACGGCAGGTCTGCCGGAAGGGCTGTATGTCTTCCGGATGCAGGCTGGAGGGTATACCACATCCCGCAAAGTCCTATTGGCACGATGAAATTCTGGATTCGTGTTACTGCGGGTAAATTCAGGGCGGAACGTCAGTTCGTCAAGTGGTAATGTGGTGAAAAAGGAGGTGCTATGAGGTATGGGGACGTGTTCTCTCGGTTAACATTGGCTCTCACCTTGCTTGGTGTGGTGCCGTTATATGCTCAGTGGATCAAAACCGGCAGCCCAGACAGTGTAAGAGTCCTCTTTAGCGAGTATAACGACCCCGGCGAGATCACACATACCGCGATTTTTGCTGGAACAAACCAAGGGGTTTACCGTTCACTCGATTCCGGTGCTACTTGGACCTCGGGTGGGCCAGGGGCGCCGAGTCAACCCGTGACAGCAATTTGCGCATTAGAGGGAAGTCTTTACGTTGGAACACAGGGTGAAGGAGTATATCGCTCTTCGGATACTGGCTCAAGCTGGATAACCATCAATCAGGGCTTGCAGAATTTGCACATCCACGCTCTCGCCTGTCGGGCAGGCGCACTATACGCTGGAACCAACGAGGGAATATTCCGTACGGTAAACGGAGGGGGCAACTGGGAAGCAGCAAACACCGGACTCGGGAGCACAGCCGTCCGTGCACTGGCAGGGACACTTTTCGCGGGAACGGAAGGAGGCGGTGTTTTTCGGACTGTTGATGGTGTGGTTTGGCAAGCGACCAATACGGGTTTGACGTCACTCTATGTGCACGCCATACTGGATGAAGGTGTTCCGACCGTAGCGACCGACAGCGGTATATTCCGTACGTTTGGCGGTAATGACTGGATGTGGGCCGCAGCCAATACAGGCTTGACAACTCGCAACGTTCGTACATTTGCATATGTGCCGCTGCTGTTCGGTACAGTGGTGGCTGCAACGGACAAAGGGGTCTTTCGGGCGGATAATTTTGCCGCCTCTGAGATCTCCTGGAGCGCGCTCAATGATGGGCTTACGGATCTTAACGTACGCGCCCTAACCTTTTCAGCATTTGGATCTCTGTTCGCGGGGACTAATAGCGGCATATGGCGATACGACGGCATTTATATGTCCAGCGTGAGGTCCCAGGCCGGCTCCAGGATTGATTTCCGGATTTCTCCTTCCGGCTCCGCATTCTTTACCATCGATTCGCCGTCACGCGTCTCCCTGACGGTTCATGCGCTGACCGGACAGAAAGTGGCCGTACTACTGGACGAGCGCTTACCCGCAGGATCGTACGTGCGTCGCGTGAATACCTCTGGTTTGGCACCCGGATTGCACGTGGTGCGGTTGCAGACCGAAGTTGGCATTGACTCCCGAATGTTCATCAAGCGAAGCGGCAGCGCCCCCGTCTCCTCGCCCTGAGCACCCTGCGCCGTCTCCCTACCGCGCCCACTCCCGCAGCCTCTCGGCCAACAACGTATTCCGCTGCACCGCCGGGTTGTTGTCCACGCACCGGTGCACCGCCGCGCGGTGCCCCACCACCACCAACTGATCCTTCGCCCGCGTGATGGCCGTGTAAAACAGGTTGCGCTGCAACATCACGAAGTGGCTCTTGGAAATCGCCAGCACCACCGCCCTGAATTCGCTGCCCTGGCTTTTGTGGATGGTGCAGGCGTACGCCAGCGTCAGCTGGTCGAGCGCCTCCTCCTCGTACTGCACGCGCTCGCCGTCGAAGTCGGCCACCAGCACCAGACGCGTGCCCGGCTTCACCGCGCGCAGCAGCGAATACATCAGCGCGGTGTCGATCAGTTGGATCTTCCACTGGGTGTCTGGTTCGGGTGAAGGTCGAATTGGCTGGCTAACTCGGCGAGGGGCTTGTCGCCCTTGAGGGCGGCTAGCGCCACTTTCTTGTCTGTGGTCATGGTGTTTCCCTTGAGGTTAGATGAGTCGGCAGGCGGAGTCAAGTTTGAAGTGCAACACCAAGGAGCTACGGTGTTGCCATGGGAAATCGCTACAGACATTTGAGTTTCGCTGAGCGGGTCTACCTCGAAAACGGGCTCCGGGATGGTTTGAGCCTGCGATTTCTTGCCCAAAAGCTGCGGAGATCGCCCGCCACTCTCTCGCGCGAGCGGACACGAAATGCTTTGGGCCCCCGAACCTACCGGGCTGAAGACGCGGACAAATCCAGTCGGAAGCGGTCAGCCCGCCCGCGGGTGACCCCAAAGCTGACACATTCTCCCCTGTGGACATATGTTGTCGAGAAGATCCGGCGCAAATGGTCGCCGGATCAAATCAGGAAGCGATTGAAACAGGAATTCCCGGACGACCCGCAAATGCAGGTCTCGCACGAGACCATCTACAGGGCATTGTATATCCTGCCAAAAGGCCAGTTGCGCAAGGAGCTTCTGGAGCTTTTGCGTCAATCCCACAAGAAGCGCCGCCCCAGGGCACGCGGGAATGATC
Source organism: uncultured Bifidobacterium sp. (assembly GCA_964416695.1). Taxonomy (GTDB): domain Bacteria; phylum Fibrobacterota; class Fibrobacteria; order UBA11236; family UBA11236; genus UBA11236. The sequence goes on along the minus strand of CAYQFG010000024.1, from coordinate 15,046 downwards.
GTCGTGGAATCATCCCGGACATGGTCTCCATCCATGAGCGCCCCCCAGAAATCGAGACGAGGCTGATCCCGGGGCATTGGGAGGGAGACTTGATCATCGGCGCAAGAAGCGCCTCCGCCATTGGCACCATCGTCGAGCGTACGACCCGCTATCTGATCCTGGTCAAAATGGATGGTCGCGATGCGGTTTCGGCCTGCAATGCGTTTACGAAGCGGATGCGTGCCATTCCTGAGGATTTGAGGAAGTCGCTGACGTATGACCGGGGCAAGGAGATGGCCGAGCACAAGACGCTGGCCAAAAACCTCAAGATCGATGTTTACTTCGCGGACCCGCACAGCCCATGGCAACGGGGTAGCAATGAAAACACCAATGGGCTCTTGCGCCAATACTTCCCCAAGGGAACCGACTTGAGCGGCTACAGCCAGCGTGAACTGGATCAGGTCGCGGATGAAATGAATGGGAGACCTCGCAAGACGCTAAACTATCTGATGCCGACTGAAGTCATTTCTACTATCGTCAACAGTCAACCCGTTGCACTTGTGACTTGAGACCGCCGACGTTTAATCGGATTCTAAGCTCATATTTCACACCCGGAGAAGCCATGAACTCAAACATCAGAATCTCCTTTGCCGTCACGCTGCTGGCCTTCGTCCTGGGATCCCCGCATGCCCAGGCGCCCTCGAACCTCGCCTATACACCCGACTCCCTCATGTACAGCGATGCGGGCCCCTCGGAAGCTGTTCCCACGGTGACCGGAGCCGTGACGCGGTGGACGGTCGATCCGTCTTTGCCAGAGGGGCTGTTGCTCGATTCTGTGACGGGACGAATTTCAGGCTGGCCGATGTCACTGTTCCCCTGGACGGCTTACAACATCGTTGCCATGAATGCCGTCGGTAGCGATACGACGGTCTTGCACATAGCGAGTGCAGGAGGACTCTCCGTGCATTCGGCCGCGATGTCCCGTATCCGTTTCGATTTCAACGATCGGGGTACGGTGTCGTTCACGCTCCCTGCGGCCGCGCAAGTCACGATCACGGCGTACACAACCACAGGCACGCGGATCAAGACGTTGCTACATGAACAACTCCGCGCCGGGATGCACGCGAGAAAGGTGGATGTGTCCACGCTCCCTCCGGGAGCATACATTGTGCGGTTGCAGACCGAAGCCGGGACTGAAATCGGGATGGAGTCCCGAATATTCATCAAGCGAAGCGGCAGCGCCCCCGTCTCCTCGCCCTGAACACCCTGCGCCGTCTCCCTACCGCGCCCACTCCCTTAGTCTCTCGGCCAAAAGCGTATTCCGCTGCACCGCCGGGTTGTTGTCCACGCACCGGTGCACCGCCGCGCGGTGCCCCACCACCACCAACTGATCCTTCGCCCGCGTGATGGCCGTGTAAAACAGGTTGCGCTGCAACATCACGAAGTGGCTCTTGGAAATCGCCAGCACCACCGCCCTGAATTCGCTGCCCTGGCTTTTGTGGATGGTGCAGGCGTACGCCAGCGTCAGCTGGTCGAGCGCCTCCTCCTCGTACTGCACGCGCTCGCCGTCGAAGTCGGCCACCAGCGCGCTCTCGGAGGTGTCGACGGACAGCACGCGGCCGATGTCGCCGTTGAACACGTTCTTCTCGTAGTTGTTCTTCAGCTGCATGATCTTGTCGCCGCGGCGGAACAGGCGGCCGCGGTGCGCGATCGCCGGTCCACGCGGGTTGAGACGCTGCTGCAGCGCTTCGTTGAGCACCTGCGTGCCCAGCGGCCCCTGGTTCATGGGGGTCAGCACCTGCACGTCGCGGATCGGATCGTAGCCGAAGCGCCGCGTCAGCCGGTCGCACGCCAGTTCCACCACGGTCTCGAGCAGGCTGCCGGTCTCGCCGCGTTCCACGAAGTGGAAGTTGTTCGCGGCGGCACCGTGGTCCGCATCCCGCTCTTCACGCGCATCGCGTTCAATTCGGCCCTCGCGCCCGGCGTGCGCGTCGTCCTCTCCGTCACCTTCGTCCTCGCCGCCCAACAGCGGCGCGAGGCCGCGGTTTACGCGGTGCGCGTTGGTCACGATGCGCGAGGCTTCCGCCTGGCGGAACACCGCGGCGAGGTGCAGGTGGGGCACCGCCTGGGAGCGGATGAACTCGCCCAGCACCTTGCCCGCGCCGATGCTGGGGAGCTGGTCGGGATCGCCCACCAGCACCAGGCGCGTGCCCGGCTTCACCGCGCGCAGCAGTGAATACATCAGCGCCGTGTCGATCATCGATACTTCGTCGACGATCAGCGCGTCGCAGGGCAGGGGGGACTCCTCGTCGTGCACGAACCCGCGCGTGTTGGGGTCGTACTGCAGCAGGCGATGCAGCGTCGTCGCCTTGCGGCCCGTCACTTCGGCCAACCGCCGCGCGGCGCGCCCGGTGGGCGCGGCCAGCTTGACGTCCAGTCCCGCGCGCGTGAACACGCGCAGCACCGCCGCCACCGTCGTGGTCTTGCCCGTGCCCGGACCGCCAGTGAGCAGGAAGAGCCCTTCGTTCGCCGCCTGCCCGATGCCGCGGCGCTGGTCGTCGCTGAAGCGGAACGCCGTCCCCTTGCCCGCGCTGGCCGCGTCCTCGGCCTCCGCGATGGCCGCGGCGATCAGGGATTCAGGCAAGGGTTTGAGGCCGAAGCGCAGAAAGCCCGCGCGCCGCGCCACCCCCGCTTCCGCATGGAACAGCCACGGCAGGTAACAGTTCCCGTGCTCGTCGCGCTTGACCAGATCGGTCGCGGCCATGTTGTCGAGCGTGTACACCACCGTGTCGGGTTCCAGCTGCAAAAGCTCCGCGGCCTTTTCGACCAAGGTGGGAGCGGGCAGAAACACATGCCCGTTCTCGGTGGCCTTCGACAGCGCGAATGCGAGGCCCGCGCGAATGCGCTCATAACCGTCTTCGGGAAATCCGAGTTTGCGCGCCACGTCGTCGGCCTTCAAAAAGCCGATACCCCACAAGTCGTCCGCGAGGCGGTAGGGATTCTTCTTGATCAGCTCCACCGCGTTCGCACCATAGTGCTTGATCAACCGATGGCTGAGGCCCAGACTGAGTTGGTGCGCCTGCAGGAAGAACATCACCGCGCGCCCCGCCTTGCTTTCGTTCCACGCCTCCAGGATTTTCCGCTTGCGCGCCCCGCGCAGCGCGGGGATCGCGTCGAGACGGCCGGGATCGTTGTCGAGCACGTCGAAGGTGTCTTCGCCGAACGCGTCCACCAGCTTCTTCGCCAGCACCGGGCCGATGCCCCGGATCGCGCCGCCGCCCAGGTAACGTTCCACCGCCTCGCGTCCCTCGGGGGCCACGGGCTTGCAGTGGCTTACGCTGAACTGGTCGCCGAAGGTGTCGTGCTTGATCCACGTGCCTGAAAGTTCCACGGACTCGCCCGGCGTGATGCGCGGCATCGTGCCCACCGCCGTGAACGTCACCGACTCGCCCGGCTTCAACAGTTTCACAACGGACCAGCCGTTGTCCGGGTTGTGGAAGGTCACGGTTTTCACCGTGGCACGGCGGATCTCAACGAGGGACATGAAGGGAAAGTTAGGTGAGGGGAACGGCTATTCGTGTAGCGCCTCGCGAAAAACCGATGGACGTAACCGCCGGCAGCCCGCCATTCACTTGTTTGCAGGCGAGTGCGTAAGACATTTCGGCCCACTCGATCTTTCTCTCCGCGTTTGCCGATTGCATCGGACGTCTCCGTGCCGGGCGGAGCCTGAAAAACTTCTCGGCGCGGAGCGCGGCGCGGGGTCCCCTCTGGGGACGACGCGCGAGCACCGAAAGTTTTTTGGGCGACTATCCCGGCGCATCGCATGAACCATTGGCTGCCTGTTTGCTTCCAATCCTGTGTTCAGATCAAAACGGAAAAAGACCCCCCGGAGGAAGTCTTCTTTGCGGGACCGCTGCGGTTTACCACCGTGAAACGGAACAGGCTGGACGACGCGGCGCGTTGACGCGCGGCTGTTACGACAGCTTCTTCTTGTGACGATTCAGGCGACGGCGCTTCTTGCGCTTGTGAGTCGCCATCTTCGCCCGCTTACGCTTTTTTCCACAGGGCATCGTTACCTCGAAAGTCAAAAAATGGAGGTGTAAAGTTCATTACCAACTCGCCTTTTGTCAAGGACTTGCAGCGGATTTTCGAAAAAACGGTGTTATTTGCAGGGAGAGGTGGGTCGGTGGGTAAAGGCCGGGGGCGGCTCCGGGTTCTCCCCCACGTCCCCCGGCCGGTGAGGGGCAGGGACCATAGGGTCTGCGCGCGGGTGTCCGGATGATCCGGACCACCGGGTCCCGCGCGCGCCGCTTCTCCCTACGCAGGCACCTGTTCCAGCGCCGCCAGCAGGCGCGCGGCGAACGCGCCCAGCGACGGGTCGCGCGCGCCCATGGAGATCACCACGTCGCCTGGTCGCGCCGTGGCCGCGATGGCCGCGATCACCTCGTCCTTCGTCTTCAGGTGAACCCCGGCTTCGCGTCCGGTGATCGCGTTCAGGTGCGCGACCAGATCGGCGGACGAAACGCTTTGGTCCGCCGTGCCGCCCGCGTAGTAGATGTCGGGAAGGTAGAGGACGTCATCGGGGCCCATCACCTTGGACGCTTCCTCCATGATGTCGCGCCCCACCAGTTTCATGGGCGTGAACCCGTGGGGGTGGAACACCGCGAGGACGCGCCCGACCCCACCTGTACCAGGTCCGGTCCCATCCTCCACCCGGTGGCCCGCCTCCGCCCGCGCGCGGCCCGGCGCATGACGATTTGCGAGCGAGAGTACGGCCGTCGACAACGCGGCCTTCACCTTGGCGGGATTATGCGCGAAGTCATCCACCACCGTGATGCCGCGCGCTTCACCCACCCGCACATAACGCCTTTCCACGCCTTCAAAGGCCCGCAAGCCGCGGGCGCAGGCCTCGGCGCTCACACCCAGCAGGCGGCCCGTGGCGATCGCCGCCAGCGCGTTCTCGAGGTTGTGTCGACCCGGCACGGGCACCACGAAATCCGCGCCGTCCCACCGGAAGGACGTCTCCCATTCGTCGAACACGGGATCGCCCACGGCCACGCCACCGGCGGACAGGCCGTCGAAAAACGAGTCGCCCACCTTCTTGAGGGAAAGGCAACGCAGGTCGGTCTGGTTGATTACCGCGCGTTTGGCTTGCGCGCGAAAGGTGCGGAACAGCGGCATCAGTTCCGAGACCTCCTGGTGATCCTTCTCGATGTTCAGCAACACGGCGACTTCGGGATGGTAACGCACCAGGCTGCCGTCCGACTCGTCGGCCTCGATCACCAGCCAACCCGGTTCACCCGGCTTCAGGGGATCCGTCTCCGCACCGGCGAAACCATTGCCCGGCAGGCCGCGCCGCGTGAGCGAGGGCAGGTTGGCGCCGGTGATCAGCGAAGGCGCCAGTCCGGCGGCATCCAGCATATGCCAGATCATTCCGGTGACGGTGGACTTACCGGAGGTGCCGGCCACGGCGATGGTCTTGCGCGCGCCCGCCAGCAGGGCCAACAGTTCGGAGCGGTGGAGCACCGGCACGCCGAGCTCCCGCGCGCGCGCGATTTCCGGTGACCCGCCCTCGATGGCGGTGGAGACGATCAAGGCCGTGGTCGCGGCCGCCGCGCCTGCCTCGCCGCTCTTGTCATTGGGGGTCGCGGCAATAATGCCGCTCCCGTGAGTGGAGGTCGCGGCAATAATGCCGCTCCCGTCCTGCGGGGTGATCACGATGCCGGCGGCCTCCATCGCCGCGCGCGTTTCCGCCACGGCGGGATCATGGCGGTCGAAGGAACGATCGGATCCCGACACCGCATGACCGGCCTGACGCAGGTACCACGCCAGCGCGCTCATGCCGCCGCCGGCGAGACCGGAGAAATGGCATGAAGCTAGAGTTGGTGGTTGGTGGTCGGTGGTTGGTGGAGAAGACATGACCGAAAAGGTAGAAGAAGGTCTCAAGCCAGGAGAGGTCACGGCGAGTAGAGGCCGTGGAGTTTGATCTTCAGGTGCGATCGCCAGCCCGTTTTACGCCGATGAAACAGACGAGATCCACCAAACCTCGCATTGCGACCAACCACCAACCACCAACTCTTCAATTTCCGTGGGGGCCTTCCAGCATCTCGTCGATCTCGGCGAGGATGCGCTGGTCGTTCCAGATCTCTTCGCCGCTCTCGACCATGTTGCGCTGCTTGATGATGTCGCGCGCCTGTTCCAGCGCTTCGGCGATATCCACCGAGCCCGCGTTTTCGGTCTCGATCAGGTTCAGCACCGCGGGCAGGCGTTGCAGCTCACCCACGGTCGCCAGCGCGACCACCGCCTCGTAACGGACGTCCACGCTCGGGTGGCGGGCGAGTTCCTCGAGGCGCCGCTCCGCCGCATGGAGTTGCAGCATGTGGGAGGCGTGCGCGGCTTCGATCAGCACATGCTCGCTGTCGCTGTACAATTCCTCCAGCAGGATGCGCTCGAAGACCGGATCGCGCACCAGGCCCATGGCGTACAACGCGCTCACCTTCACCCACGGGTTGGGGGCTTCGCGGTAGAAGCGCAGCACGATTTCACGGACTTCCGGTTGCCAGGCGAGATGGCCCAGCGCTTCCACCACGCGGCGGCGCACTTCCATGCTTTCCATCAACGCGTCCACGCGGGAGAACAGGAAATCCTTCACCGTGGCGTAAAACTCGGGATGCGTCACGGGTGCCGGAACCTCCAGGCCCTCGGGCAGCGCGTCCTCGAATTCGAGGCCGTCGAAAATCACGTTGCCCAGGCAACTGGCGGCCATGCCGCGCACTTCCTCATCGGCGTGGCGTTCCGCGACCATCAGGATTTTTTCGAAAAGAGGCTGATCGGCCACAAAGGACGCCGACGCCTGAATGGCGGCCAGCACGATGTCGTTATCCGCGGACGCGAGGTATTCCTTGAGTTGACGCGCGGAATCAAGGGCATCGGTTTCCCGATTCCCGATGGCTTCGATACGCTTCAAAACGAGGGACTTTTCGTCTTTGGAGGCAGGGTTCTCCATATGATGTCAAAATAGAATTTTTGGGGGGGAGGGGGGACTGGCCGCCTTCGGGGCGGCTTTCGGAGATCCGTTTTTCGTATGTTGCGGCCATGCAAATCAACCTGTTCCGACCGTTTTCCGGTCTTTTTCGCGCCAGCCCCCGGTGGGGGGCGGTGGTCGCGCTCGCAACGATGGGTGTTTGGGCCGACGGCGCGACCCTCAAGGAAGCCCGCGCAGCGCTGGAAACCCTCAGTGCCCAAAACCGCGCGGCACCCTCCGTCTCGTTGGTCTTCAGCTCCCGCGTGATGGGCGCCGACGGAGAATGGACCTTGCCCGCCCAGGGAAGCCTGGTGACCGCCGACTCCGGGCGTTTCCGGCTGAAACACGCGCAAGGCGTGGTGGTCAGCGACGGGAAAACGCTGTGGCAGCATTTTCCCTCCACCAAACAGGTGGTGATCCGTGCGGTTGCGTCCCGCGGTGACGGAGGCGGGGCGGGCGGCGTCCTGCTGCGCTTTCTGCAGGCGCGCGCCGTGGCGGCCGAGCGCGTGCAGGGCGGATCCCTGCGCGTCGTGCTGGACCCGTCCAGTGTGGGCGAGAACCTGGACAGCCTGGTGCTGACGCTCTCTCCGGATGCCACCAAGGTGCGCAAGGTCGAGACGCGGGATCCTGCGGGCAACCGCGCCGAATACGCGGTCTCCTCGCTCCGTTATGACGGGCGTCCCGGTCGCGGCACCTTCACGTTCAAGGTTCCCGGTGACGTGGACGTGGTGGACATGCGGTAGGTAGGGGCGAATGATATTCGCCCCTACCTACCGCATGAATTCGATTTGCCCCGCCATTCCGTCCCCCCGCATGTCAACGCACCCGGGGGCCTTCTCCTCACCCCCCGAATCCATTTCTTGTGGCGTCCCGCTCCCCTATTGGTACATTGTCGTTCTTCCCCGTCACGAGAAAGGCATTCCGATGGCTTCGAACGAATCCTCTTTTGATATCGTCTGCAAAACCGACTTCGAGGAGTTGCGGAACGCGGTGCAGCATACCCAGAAGGAGTTGGCGAGCCGTTTCGACTTCAAGGGGAGCAAGTCGTCCGTCGAGCTCGACAAGGAATCGGTGACGTTGGTGGCCGATGACGAGTTCAAGCTGGAGCAACTGCGCGACATTTTCGAGAACAAGCTGATCAAGCGGGGCCTCACCCCCAAGATGGTGGACTATTCGACACCCGAAGCGGCGGCGAAGCTGACCGTGCGCCAGGTGGCGAGTTTTCAAAAGGGGATCGCACAGGAAGACGCGAAGAAAATCGTGAAGCTGATCAAGGACCTGAAGATCAAGGTGCAGGTTTCGATCCAGGGGGATCAACTGCGCGTGACCGGCAAGGACAAGGATGACCTTCAGGCCTGCATTCAGGCCATCCGTGGCGCGGACTTCGAGTTCGCCTGTGAATTCACCAACTACCGCTGATCGTTCTCGGCGTTTCCTCCGGATGTCCGTTTGAAACCACTGTCCCAACCCGCTCCCCGTTCGACCCAGGGCGCCGGCGACCCCCACACGGGCGCGCGTGCTCCTCGACGTTTTCCCTCCCCGACGCGCGCCCTGCGGGCCGTGCTTCCGTTGGTCGCGGCCATCCTCTGTGCCGCGCCCACCAGCGCCCAGGATACGGTCTCTTTGGCCTCCAAATCGATCGCGCAGGTGTATGCCGTGCAGAGCCGCGTGTTCGCCCTCGCTGAGGACGGGCGCACGTTCAGCCATCTCGACCTGTTCGCGACGCCGCAGGTGATCACCCGCGAATGGCCCTGGCGGGGCGGGGTCGAAGGGGGCGCGGCGTGGAGCAACTCCCTGATGCTGCGCGCCAACTACTGGATTTCGGATTCGCAGCGCGTGGCGCGTGCCACCTCGTTGCGCTTCGGCGGCACGTTCCGCGGCGGCGACAGCCTGATTTTCCCGGATCCGCTGGATACCGGTGGCGTGACGCGCCTGACCGATGGGGCGCATTTCACCGCGCTGGCGGTGCGGGACACGGCGGGCGGGCAACCGGCCACGGCCGCGATGGGCTTCGGGCGGCTCGGCGTCGCCTACGCGACGCTCGCGGCCGAGTCGAGCGCCGCGCTGTTCGCGGCGGACGACTCGCTCCTGTCGTTCCAGGCTTTCCCCACGACGTCCGATTCAATTCTTGAACTGCCGTCCTGTCGCTGGAACCGGCTTTGCCGCGTGGATACGCTGACGCTCCCCGACGGCGGCCTCGATTCCGTGATCGCGCTCGCGATCGACTCGTCGCACGCGGATAGCGTTTGGCTGCTGGTTGCCACGCAGAAGGGCCTGCGGCGCGGCCTGTGGGGAGGCGTCCACTTTCCCTACGTGACGCTGCCGAACGTCGAGACGGACGGAACGCCCGTGCGCTCGGTGTTTGCCTCGCCTTCCCGCGCCCTGCTGTGGGTATTCACCGGCTCGCGCTATTTCTTCAGCGACGATCACGGGGCGAGCTTCCGTGTGCCCGACAGTGTCGCCGGCATCCAGATCAAGCCGTCGTCCCTCAGCGGTTTTTCACCGGACCGACCGCCGCACGCGGCCTTCTACGGCGACACCACCTTCATCAACTTCAACTTCGACACCCCGGGGCTCGTCGCCTTCCGGCGGGACACCATCCTCGCCAACACCGGCGAAGGGTTCGATCAGATCCTGTTGAAAACCGAGGACGGGCTCGACATCGCGCGCGGTGAAGGCGCGCTGACGGCCCTGACGGTGGCGCGCGGCCTCAATCCCGCCCAGGCGGTGCTGGTCTCGGGGTCGACGCTCAAGGGCGTGTTCTTCCGCCGTCTCGACCGCGATGAGGATTTCACCAACATCAACCGCCTGAAAAGCCTGAAGGGTTCGCTGGGCGAGGTGATCACCTATCCGACCTTGCTGACCGAATCACGGGTATGCGGCGATGCGCATGTGCGCATCGGATACCGCATCAAGAAGGATGCGCGCGTGAGCATCACCGTGTACAACTACGCCATGGAAAAGGTGCGGGTGATCGTGAAGAACGCGCCTCGTCGCGGCGGAGTCGCCCGGAGCGAAAGCATCGCCGACGACCGCTGGGATGGTTGCGATGACAGGGGCCGTTTCGTCTCGGTGGGCACCTACTACATCCTGGTGGAGAGCGACAAGGGCGAGAAAGCCTTTGGCAAGGCGATCGTGACGCGGGGGCGGAAATGAACATGCGAACCGTCCCGATGCCTGATTCCGCCCTGCAGCGGTCCTTCGCCACGCTGCGCGCGGCCGTCGTGCTTACGGTGGCGTGCGCGACCCTTGCGGATGCCGCCGGGGATGTGTTGGGCGGCCACGAGGGTTGGCTCGACCGCATGGGTGCCGGCGTGCGCGAACTGGGTCGCGGCAATACCGGCACGGCCCTGGCCGACGCGGCCCCTGCCGCGTACTGGAATCCGGCGCTTTTGCCTTTCTTCCGCAAGACCATGGTCGCGGGCGGTGCGGAGATCCGCAGCCTTGACCGTAACGGCGGCTTTTTGTCGATGCAGGGCCCCGTCGCCAACAACCTGGGCCTGGGCGTGGGGCTGGTGAACCGCGGCGACCTCAACGTGACGGCCTATGATGCCAACGAGATGCCGATCGGCACGGCGCGTCCGCAGGCATGGGCGACGTATTTCGGCGCCGGCATCCGGACGTCGCGCCGCAACGCCTTCGGCGCCACGCTGCAGGTGTACGCCTCCACGCTCGATGTGGGTGAAGGCATCGGCGACGTCGATTTCGTGGGTGGCGTGAACCTCGGCTGGTACCGCCGCCTCAGCGATTCGCTGAGTGTGGCCGTGGTGGTCCGCAACCTCGGGATCAACGGCAACCTTTCGGCCGAGTTCGACCAGACCGTCACGGGAGAGGACATCGGCTTCGGCATGGCGTCCACCGGCCGCGACTTTTTCCCCAAGACGTTGGTGGTGGCCGCCGAATGGCGCAAAACCCTGTGGGACATGCCGTGGGCGTTCGCGGCGGAAGCCATGAATTACCAGTTACGCAACACGCTGTTCGCCGCGAATCCGAACCACCATGCGCAGGCCCTCCGCCTGGGTGCGGAAGTGGAAGCGGCGGAACGCACCTTCCTCCGCGTGGGTCTTGATCGTCTGAATCCGACGTTCGGTATCGGGTACACGTACCGCTGGAGCCGTGCCCGCCTGATCACCTTCGATTACGCGCTTGTTTTCGAGCGGGGTTTGACCACGTTCAATCCTTATGCCGCCGGCGTGAAAACGACGTTTTGACAATGAACAATGAGCAATGCTCGATGCTCAAATACTGCTCAAAGGCTAACGGTATCGACCGGATCGACTGCCTGGGCAAATTATTGAGCATTGCTCATTGAGCATTTCACCTTCCCCTTTCGTAGATTACCCTCCCATGACAGCCCGTCCGCGCCCGCTTGCCCCGTTTTTTCTCGCCGTCGGCGTGCTGTCGCTCGCCCTCCCGTTTTCTGCGCGGGCGCAGGATGACTTGGCGCTCGGCGCCTCGAGCTTCCAGTTTCTGAAGCTGCCCCTCTCGCCGCGCGCGACCGCCATGGGCGGCGCGGGCGCGGCTCTGGCCGCGGGCGCCGGCGAAGCGGAAATCAATCCGGCGGCCGGCGCGCGCCGCGGCGGGGCGTTGACGGTGGGGCAGGAGTACCCGCCGCAGGAGTTCGGGACGAACGCAAGCCATATCGCCTGGAACCTTCCGTGGGGCGCGCGCCGGGTCATGCTGCACGCGCGTTATCTCGGCTTCGACAAGATTCCCGGGTGGGACGCGGACAACAACGCGACCACCCCCTATGAGGCGCATACGTTGAAACTGCAGGCGGGCATGGCCGGCACGAACTTCGGGTTCGAATGGGGCGGCAGCGCCGCCTTCGCGCGCAACAACATCGCGGACGCCACTTATTCCGCCATGCTCGTGAATGCGGGCGTACGACGGGATTTTTCGCACGGCCTGTCGGCGGGTCTCTCGATGATGAACGCTCCCTTATGGGCGGGTGAGACCCGGGAAAGCGGGGAGACCGTCGAGCTTCCGACCACATGGCAGGCGGGGGTGGGTTATGGGCGCGCCCTGCGCCCCGGTTCGCGCATCGCTCTGGCCGTCGACGCCCGCCTCATGCGCGATGAGGACGTGGTCTTTCCCGTGGGCGTGGAGTACATGCTCATGGATGCGCTGCTGCTGCGCGCCGGGTATCCGCTGGGGGATGCCGACAACTCCTTCGGTGCCGGTTTCGGCGTGCGCTGGTCGCGCTTCGTCTTCAACTACGCTTACAAGCACCACACGGCACTCTCCGGCGCGCATGGCTGGACGCTGGAGATCGGGAACCTGTAAGGGAAATCAGAAGTCGGAAATCAGTGCGTTCGATGAAGTCGCCACAGGCGAATGAATCAATCGGAAACGAGCGTAAATTCCGCTCTGATGTCGCTTCGAAGCCTTGTTGGCGGCTCGTTTCAAGTGACTTTCTTCGTGTTTTTCTCTGAATTCTGAATTCTGATTTCTGCTTTTAAACGCCTCTTCCCAACACTCCCGCCAGCAGGCTGATCATGCCCACGAGCATGAAATACTTCAACAGCTTCTGGGCGCGCGTGAAGCGGGGTGTGTCGGCATCGCGGCGTACCAGTTCCCCTAGCAACGGGATGAGGATGGGGGCACCGAGAACCACGAGCAGGGCGAGGTATGCCCCGTGGTAGCCGAAGAACAACACGGGTGCGGGAGTGAGCGCCAGCAGCAACAGGACGGAAGCCAGCGCCAGGGCGCGCGTCGCTTCGGTGCCGCGTACGACGGCATAGGTACGATGGCCCGCGGCGCGGTCACCGGCGACGTCTTCGGCATCCTTGACCAGCTCACGCGCGAACGTCACGAGAAAGGCGAACACCGCGGCCGGCAGCGAGTCGGTGGTGGTGAGCGGGAAGTCGATGAGTAGCGGGAGTTCGACGAAGTAGACGGCGAGGCCGCACAACAACGAGACCACGAGATTGCCCGAGAGCGGGCGTCCCTTGAGGGCGCGGTTGTAGGTGATGAGCAGCGCCGCCATGGCGGCGGCCAGCAGGCCGTGCAGCGGGCTGCCGAGCCATGCGCAGAGGATGGCGCCGGCGTAAAGCAGGAAGGCGGTGACCCATGTGGCGCCCCGACCGATGTCGCCGGCGGCGACCGGGCGTTGCGGCCGGTTGAGGCGGTCGGTTTCAAGGTCGAGCGCATCGTTGTCGGCATTGCCGCCCCCGACCATCAGGAACATGGACAGGGAGCCCCACAACGCGAGTTGCCATTCGGGGCGCAACGACAGGCAGGCCCAGCCCAACCAGACCGCGCTCGCGGCGATGAGAGCGTTTCCGGGGCGGACAAGGCGGATCCAGGAGGGGATGGACATGGTCGTGAAGGGTAGAAAAGCGGGGGAATCGCCGCGGCCCTGCGCGGATGCGTCGTGCCGGGGCGGGCGGGGGACCGGATTCCCTGTTTCCGGCCCGCCCCGCCTCCGCCAACCTCCCGCAGGGAAAGGCCCGCAGGGACTTCCCCCCCCGAATCCTTTCCTGATCATGCCCGTGTCCCCAGTTCCTACCTTTCCCTCTCCCGTGTGGTGTTTCGGCGTGTGGTGCGTGCAGGGCGCGCAGTCCGAAACGTCCGTGAGGACTCGAGCATTTTCCGTTTTTCCGTTACCTGGGTTGATCCGCGATGATTGAAGCAAATGGCATTTCGCTGGCGTTTGGCGCCCGCACCCTGCTGGACAACGTTTCGTTCCAGCTTTCCGACCGCGGCCGCCTGTGTCTGGCGGGTTCCAATGGCGCGGGTAAATCCACGTTGTTCAGCATTTTGATGGGAGAGCTGGGCTGCGATTCCGGCAAGGTGATCCGCTCGGGCGGCCTGCGCATGGGCATGTTGCGCCAGCACGCGGAGTTTCCCGACGACGCCACGGCATACACCGCGGCGCTCATGGCCTTTTCGGAAGTGAACGAAAAAGCGGCGAAGCTGGAACGGCTGCATCTCGCCATGGGCGAACGCGAACTGACGGATGCGGAGATGCGTGCCCTGGACGAGTACCAGGATGCGTTGATCCGTGACGGATATTACACCGCCGAGGCGGAGACGCGCTCGGTGCTGCACGGCCTCGGCTTCAAGCGCGAACAACAGGACAAGCTGCTGTCGGAGCTTTCCGGCGGCTGGAAGATGCGCGTGGCGCTGGCCCAGCTGCTGCTGCGCAAGCCCGATTGCCTGCTGCTCGACGAACCGACCAACCACCTCGACCTCGAGTCGATCATGTGGCTGGAAGGCTATCTCCGCAACTATCCCGGCTCGATGCTGCTGATCTGCCACGACCGCCGTTTCGTCGACAACGTGTGCGAGGGCGTGCTCGATTTGCGCATGGGCAAACTCGACCTGTATTCGCTCCCGTACGAGAAGTACGAGGAGGAGCGCGCGATGCGCGTGCTGCAGCAGCAGAAAAGCGCGGCCAAGGCGCAGGACGAGATCGAACGTCTCAACAAGTTCATCGACCGGTTCAAGGCCAAGGCGAGCAAGGCCACGCTGGCCAAGAGCGCGATCAAGAAACGCGACCGCATCGAAGTGGTGGAGGTCGAACAGGACGGGCCGTCGATGCGCCTGCGTTTCCCCGCGCTCGACTACGCCGGATCGGTGGCGTGGAAGGCCGAGGAACTCGGCAAGCGCTACGGGGAGAAGACGATCTTCACCGGTGGCGCCTTCACGATCCTCCCGGGCGACAAGGTGGCCCTGGTGGGGCCGAACGGCGCGGGTAAAACCACCTTGATGCGCCTGCTGGTCGGAGAGATCAGGCCCGAGGAGGGTGAGGTGGTGCGCGGGTCGGCCCTGAAGGCGGGGTATTACGCGCAGTACGTGGAACCGGATGAAATCGAAAAAGTCACGCCGATCCTCGACCTGATCCGCCAGGCGTTTCCCCAGGCGGGGGACAATGCGGCGCGGGCGGCGCTGGGCGCGATGATGTTCTCGGGCGACGACGCCAAGAAAAAGTTCGGGGTGCTGTCCGGAGGCGAGCGCGCCCGCGTGCGCCTCGCGCGCCTGTTGCTCACGCCCGGCAATGCACTGGTGCTCGACGAACCGACCAACCACCTCGACGTG
>CAYQFG010000023.1:20012-26713 GCA_964416695.1 uncultured Bifidobacterium sp. | reverse complement strand
GGCCCTTCAGGCCGGTGTGTTCCACGGCGCGGATGGTCTGCGCGGTGATGTCGACCTCGATGAGGCGGTATCCGGCGAGCGATCCGTCCTGCAACGGGTTGGAACGGTACTCGGCTTTCTCGAGATCCTTTTCGCCGAAGCCGGCGAGGTCGACCACCAGGATCCCGCCGACCTCAAGGTCGGCGATGTTGGCCTTGAGCGCGGCCGCGTTCATCGCGACCAGCACGTCGAGGTCGTCGCCGGGAGTCTTGATGTCGTGCGACGCGAAGTGGATCTGGAAGGCGCTGACGCCCGCCACGGTTCCGGCGGGGGCGCGGATCTCGGCGGGGAAGTCGGGCATGGTGACGAGGTCATTGCCGAAGAGGGCGGAGGCGTCGGTGAACTGGGCCCCGGTGAGCTGCATGCCGTCGCCGGAGTCGCCGGCGAAGCGGATGGTTACGGAGTCGCGTTCTTCAATGGGCTTCCCGGTGGACTTGGCGCTGCCAGAGTGTGAAACAGGGGATGAGGAAGGCAACATCAGCCAAGCTCCGATGTAAATGTAAAATGCGGTTTGTTTGTGGATTCATAATATAGGAATAACGCGGACGGAAAACCCGGAAACGCTTGAAAAATCGGGTGTTTCGTGGTTTCGATAACGGGCTGAAACAAGTTTCAGAGTCGGTCGAGTCCGCGCTTGAGCGCGGGGGGCATCCAGGGCATCAGCCCCGCCTTCTCCGCGCGCCGCCATTCGGCCCTGAGGCTGTCCGCCGCGGGCCGGTCGCCGGTGGCCGCATGCAGCCGCGCGAGATTGCCCACGGCGCGGTAGTACCCCAGCGGAAGGGCCGTGGGAACGCGGGGCAACGCCGCGTATTCGGCCTTCAGGGCTTCGTAGTCCGCGCGGGCCTCGGCATGGCGTCCGGCCCTGAAGCGGGCGGCGGCGCGCATGTCCCTGACCAGGCGGTTGGCGGGGTACCGCTCCAGGAAGTCCGCCGTAATGTGTTCCGCTTCAGGGAAACGTCCCTGGTCCACGTGGATCCAGAACAGGGAGGCCAGCAGCATGTCGCGCAGGGCGGGTGACGCGTCGGCGGCGCGCGCGAAGGCCTCCCCGTCAAAGGTCGCATCGCCCACGAAGGGAATTTTCTCCAGGAGCCGGCTCCGGTAGTAGTCGAAAAGCATCAGGCTCGCGCGCGCTTCGGAGGGGAGGACGGCGGGCCGGCCCGCCTCCGGCGCGCGCGCCGTCGCCTCGAGTTGCGCGCGCGCCGCCAGCGCCAGGGAGGTGGAGCGGACCGTGTGGCCGCGGATGGAGGCCGCATAGGAAAGCTGGAGGCCCGCGAGGCCGCGGTAAAGCGACAGGGTCGCGGGCGGCGTCGCGGGGAAGGCCGCCGGAGCCGCGCCGCGGGGCGACAGGGGCGCCCACCAGGTTTCGGCGCGGCGCAGGGCCGCCGTGTCGCCCACGTCAAGAAAGCGGTTCATGGCCGCGAGGCCGGCGAAGAAGGGGCGCGCGGGGGAACGGGGCGGGATCCCGGCCACCACGGTGGACTCGGCGCGGGCGTACTGCATGCGGGCCATATGGTCGAGGGCGGCGCGCACCACCGGTTCTTCCGCGGGGGCAGGCAGGGCGGATGCCGTGCCCGGGCACAGCGCGCCCAGGCCGGCGGTAAAGACCAGTGCGATCCTCAGGGCATGACGACGGGAGGCGGCGAAAATCCGGGGGGGTGTCAGCCCCTGACTGTGCCATTTTGTAGATATGGGGGCTTCGAGAGGCATCGTGAAGCAAACTATAAAAGCTCCCCAACCCCCTTGCATCCTGGGCATCGTCACCGCCGACATGCTCGCGCGGAACCGGTACCCGGATGCCCTGTGGCAGTGCGGGGGCGTCGAATTGCGCGCCGACGGACTGCACGCCCGGGACATTCCCCGCGCGGTTCAAGCCTTCCATGAGGAAAAGATGCGGCGTGGCTTTGCCGGTCCCGTGGTGTTCACCGTGCGCCTGCAGCGCGACGGCGGCGCGTGGCCCGATGCCGAGGCGGCGTCGCGCAACGCCCTGTGGACCTCCCTGCCTCCCCAAACCTGCGACTGGGTCGATCTCGAAATCGAGGAGATCACCCGACCCGGGCGCATTCCCCCCCCGACCCTGACGGCATTGCGGTCTTCCGGCGTCAAAATCCTGTTGTCCCACCATGCGTTCACACCTGAAGGGGCGTCTTCGTGGGAGGCGATGCGGGACGACATGCGGACGTTCGCGCCCGACGGCGTGAAGTTCGCGGTGATGCCGGATGCGTCGCAGGTTCCGGTGCTGGTGGAGTTCGCCCGCGCGGTGGCGGCGGAATGGGAGTGGTGCTGCGTGCTGGGAATGGGGGCGGAAGGCGCGGTGACGCGCGTGCTGGGACCTTTGCGCGGTTGTCCGTTCACCTACGGGTTTTTGGGCGAGGGCGCGGTGGCGCCCGGGCAGTTGCCGGTCGGAACCATGAAGGCCTTCTTCGGGCGCGCGGCGGTGGCGGCGGATCGTCCGGCCGCGGACGCCCCCGCTCCGGAGTGGGTCGCGTGGGCGGAGGCCTTGTTGCGACAGGTGCGGCGGGATGGTTAGCGTGAAGCGTCTTGTGTGGCGCGGCGCCGCCCTGATGGCGTGCCTGGCGGGCTTCGCGTTCGTGCCGCCCGCGCACGGCTTCGGCCAGAACAAGGTGCAGTACCGGCCGTTCGAGTGGACGTATGTGCGGACCGAGCACTTCGACATTTATTACTCGCAGGACGGCGAGCAGATCGGCACCTTCGCGGCGCGGCACATCGAGGCGATGTACGCCGAGGTGGCGGAGATGACCGGTCACAGGCTGGTGAACCGCGTGCCGGTGATCCTGCACAACACCCATACGGAGTTCCAGCAGACCAACGTGATCCCCATGGCTCTCAGCGAGGGCATCGGCGGATTCACGGAGCGTCTCAAGAACCGCGTGGTGATGCCCTTCGAGGGCAGCTATCGCGACTTTTACAGGGTGCTGCAGCACGAGCTGGTGCACGCGGTGGTGTTCGACATGCTGGAGCATGGCCTCGCGGGCGGGCCGGTGGGGCGGCAGATGCGCGGGTTCCCGCTGTGGGTGAACGAGGGTCTGGCGGAGTACGTGTCCAGCGGCTGGGATCTGGAATCCGAGTTTTTCATGATCGATGCGACCACCTTCGGATATGTGGCGCCCCCGATCGCGGATTTCGGCGGGTTCCTCGCCTACAAGGGCGGACAACTGTTCTTTCATTTCCTGGAGACGGTGTACGGCAAGGGGACGACGACGCGTTTCATCCAGAACCTGTCCCGCTCCGACGACCTGCTCGCGGCGTTCAAGAAGACCACGAACACCTCGCTGGAGGAGGCGGGCGAAATCTGGCTGCGTGAACTGCGGCATTTGTACTGGCCCGAACTCGGCCAGCGCCAGTACGGGAAAAGCGTGGCCCGGCGGTTGACGCAGCGCGGGCGGGATCGTTCCTTCTACAACCTGCAGCCGTCGGTGTCGCCGGACGGCACCGAGATCGCGTTTTTCAGCGACCGGGAAAGCTGGGAAGCGGTGTACATCCTGAACGTGGAAACCGAAAAGGTGACGCGGGCGGTGATCCAGAGCGGCACGAAAGGCGATCACGAAAGCTTCCGGTCGTTCAAGTCGGGCATCACGTGGAGCCCGGACGGCTCCTCCCTGGCGGTGGTGAGCAAACAGGCCGGGCGCGACGTGATCCACATCATCAACGCGAAGTCGGGGGCGGTGGAGCGCGTGCTGCGGCCGCCGGTGCAGGCGGTGCTGTCCCCCAACTGGTCGCACGACGGGGCGCGCATCGCCTTCAGCGGCCAGCACGCGGGTTTCACGGACATCTACGTGTACCATCTGGAGACCGATTCCGTGCGTCGCCTGACGCATGACATCGCGCACGATGACAAGCCGGTGTTTTCGCCGTCGGGCCGCTGGATCGTGTTCGAAAGCGACCGGCCTTCGGCGGCCTTCGGGCGCGAGGCCGCCGGCGACCGCGATCGTTCCCTGGCCGGATTCGATTCGCTGCTGAAGTTCAAGGACCTGTACCGCATCGCGGTGGACGGCGACAGCCTGTCCGTGGTGGTCAGCGGCCCGTGGGACGAGAAGATGCCGTCGTTCGGGCCGTCGGACTCCCAGTTCGTGTTCGTGTCGAACCGTTCGGGCCTGGACAACATTTACCTGTGGCAGGATTCGGCCGGCATGGTGACGACGCGCCCGGTGACGAACCTGTTGACCGGCTGCTTCACACCCTCGTGGTCGCGCGATGGGAAAAGCCTGGCGTTTTCGTTGTTCGAGGCGGGAGGCTGGGACATTTACCTGATGCGGGATCCGCTCGCGAAGGTGATGGACGAACCGTTGCCGAAGACGCGCTTCATCCAGAACGCGGAGGATTCGACCCAGGTGTTCTTCCGCGCGCCGACGTGGGAAAACCTGACGAGCTTCAAGGCCGACAGCGTGGACTCGGCGCGCCGGGCGGCGGAGGCCAAACCGAAGAAGAAAAGCCGCCGGGAACTCAGGGCGGAAAAGAAGGCGCGCGAACGTTTCGTGGCCGATTCCCTGGCCGCGGCGGCGCGCGGCGACACCCTGACGGCGCGCGGCGACACCGCGGCGCCTGCGGGAGCCGTACACCCGGATTCGATGCAGGCGTCCGCCGACAACCCACCGGACCCGGCACCGGGTCCGGTGCTCCCGCCCCCACCTGTTCCCGCCTCGGACACCACGTTGGCCTCGGCAGATTCCGGGTCCGGAGCGGATGCCCTTGAGGCGGCGGCCGCGGACACCACGGAGGGGGCGCGCAAGGCGGCGGGACGCGGCAAGAAGACGCCGTTTTTGTCCGACAGTTCGCTTTACATCGGGCCGGATGGCGATTTCATCCGCCGCCCCTACAAGACGAAGTGGAGTTTCGACGCCGTGAACGCGGGACTCGGGGTGGACAACTATTATGGGGCGGGCGGCCTGGCCTTTCTGACGCTCAGCGACCTGATGGGCGATCAACGCATTTCGTTCGCGTTGTCCATCAACGGGTCGATCGAAAACATGAACGGGTATGTCGAGTATTCGTATTTGCGGTATCGCCCGGACTTTTCGGTGATGGGCTACCACGAATCGCAAAGTACGGGCTACCTCTCGCCCCGCGGCGGGGGAAACCAGGTGTTCACCGACGGCGCCACCGACCGGCGCATCGGGCTGGGAACGACGGTGCGTTACCCCTTTTCGCCGTTCACGCGGGTGGAGGGCGGTCTGTTCGCGCGCTTCACGGATCGGCGTCGCGAAGTGAATCACTATACCTTCGTCGACAGTCTGGGTCTGGTGCTGGACAGTGTGAGTGTCCAACGGACCCCGGTGGATGCGTTCCTGCCTTCGGCGGCCTGGGTGCATGACAATGCGCAGTGGGGACTGGTGGGGCCGGTGTCGGGTCGGCGGATGATGGCGGGGATCCAGTGGTTGCCGCCGGTGTGGCAGGATTCGATGTCCTACGTGAAGGTTGAGGCTGATGTGCGCCTTTACAAGGAGTACTTCCGCCGCTACACCGTGGCGTTCCGGATGACGGGCGGGTTTTCGGAAGCGGTGGGCGGATACCGGAACCCGCACCAGTATTATGTGGGGGGCGAGACGTACACCTTCAACGCGCACGCGAACTACGACAACCTGCCGGACAATCTCGCCCAGTTCTATTTCTCGGATCTGGATTTCCCGTTGCGCGGTTACGACATGTTCGACTTCCGCGGCACGCGCAAGTTCATTTCGAACCTGGAATTCCGGTTTCCCTTCGTGCGGGAGCTGTCGTTCGAGTGGCCGATCCCCCTCGCGATCACCCACGTGATGGGGAACCTGTTCGTCGACTACGGCGGCGCGTGGAGCGAGGGCAATCCGCTGGATCAGCTCGGCATGGGCTTCGGTTACGGCTGGCGCATGAATCTGGGAATCTTCGTGTTGAAATACACGCGCGGCTGGCCGGTGAAGGGCCTGGCGCCGGACAAACGCCAGGGTTCGAAGACCTACTGGTCGATCGGGTCGGAGTTTTGAGGATGAATCGCTCTTTTCGGCCTGAATGCGCCGCATTGCGTGATGACGCGCTGTTTTCCGGTCTTAACAGGGAACCGGCATCTGGGTATTCTACTTTTGACACCCCGCCTGCGATCGTCGGACCTGTCGATCGCACGTGCGGAACGGGAGGCCGGCATGAAACTGACGGATCGACTGACGGAAGGCTGCGTGATCGTGGACTGTCAGAAATCTTCCTGGCGTGATGTCGTCGGGGAGATGGTGGACTGCTTGTGTGCCGTGCACGGCATCGATGAGCGGGAACGCATCCTCGCCGCCGTGATGGACCGCGAATCGCAAATGTCAACCGGCATCGGGTGCGGGCTGGCCGTGCCTCACGCCAAGGTCGATTTTCTGGATGAAATGCTGATCGGGGCCTGTTCCGTGAAGCGCGGCCTCGAATGCGACGCCATCGACAAGCAGCCGGTGTACCTGTTGTTCCTGATCATTTCGCCCTCGAGCACGGTGGGCCCTCACATCCGCGCCTTGTCCGCGATTTCGCGCCTGTTGTCGGACGCGGACATCCGCAAGAACCTGATCCAGGCCGAAACCAAGGCGGAATTCTATGCCGGCCTGCTGGCCGGTGAGGCGAAATACGCATGACCGCGGCAAAACCCGCGGGCAAGCCCGCCGCCGCGCCGCGTAAAGCGGCGGCCCCCCGGAAAACCG
>CAYQFG010000023.1:14903-19912 GCA_964416695.1 uncultured Bifidobacterium sp. | reverse complement strand
GCCCCCCGGAAAACCGTGACGAAAAAGGTGGCCAAGGCGGCCGTTCCCGCCGGTGAGGGCAAGACGCTGATCATCGCCGAAAAGCCCAGCGTGGCGCAGGATCTGACGCGCGCCTTGCCGGGGCCGTTCTCGAAGCAGGACAACTACTGGGAAGGCCCGCATCATCTCGTTTCCTTCGCGCTGGGTCACCTGGTGACGCTTGCGACGCCCAAGGATATGGATGACCGGCACAAAACCTGGTCGTTGGACAACCTGCCGATCATTCCCGAGAAGTTTTCCATCGTGGCCTTGCCCAAGACGAAGGGACAGCTGGCGACGCTGGGGAAACTGATGCGCCGCAAGGACGTGACCGCCATCGTGAACGCCTGCGACGCCGGCCGCGAAGGTGAACTGATTTTCCGGTATATCCTGCAGTACGTGTCGGAAAGCAGGCCGGTGACCGTGCCGGTCAAGCGCTTGTGGTTGCAGAGCATGACCGCCTCGGCCATCGCCGAAGGGCTCGCGAATTTGCGCGACGATGACGAGATGCGCAATCTGGCGGCGGCGGCGCAAAGCCGTTCGGAGGCCGACTGGCTGGTGGGCATCAACGGCTCGCGCGCCCTGACGGGTTATCAGTCGCGGCGCGGCGGGTTTTTCCTGACGCCGTGCGGTCGCGTGCAGACGCCCACGCTGTCGATGATCGTGCGCCGCGAAGAGGAGCGCAACCGTTTCGTGCCGCGCGACTATTCGGAAATCCACGCGCTGTTCGGCATCAAGGGCGGCGGCGAGTATGCCGGCCGCTGGTTCGACCCCGCGTTCAAAAAGGACGAGACCGACGATGCGCTCAAGCCCGAGCGGATCTGGGACGCCGCGAAGGCGGCCGCCATCGCGGACAAGTGCCGCGGCCGGCTCGCCGAGGTCACGGAGTCGTCGAAACCGGTCACGCAAAGCTCGCCCGGGCTGTACGATCTGACCACGTTGCAGCGCGAGGCCAACGCCCGTTTCGGTTTCAGCGCCAAGAACACCCTGGGCCTCGCGCAGGCATTGTACGAGCGCCACAAGGTGCTGACCTACCCGCGTACGGACAGCCGTCACCTGCCCCAGGATTATCTGCCGGTGGTCAAGGACCTGATGGGTACCTTGCGCGACGGCGAGTTCGGCAGGTTCGCGGGGGAAGCCCTCGACAAGAGCTACGTGCGCCTGGACAAGCGGGTGTTCGATGACAAGAAGGTGTCCGACCACTTCGCGATCATTCCCACCCAGGTGTTGCCGACCGGATTGAGCGAGCCCGAGCGCAAGATTTACAACCTGGTGACCCAACGTTTCATCGCCGTGTTTTTCCCGGTGGCGCGTTACCTGCAGACCACGCGGATTTCGGTGGTGGAGGGCGAGTCGTTCCGGACCGAAGGGAAGGTGCTGGAGTCGGCCGGGTGGAAGGCCATTTACGGAACCGAAGTCGGAGACGAAGAAGCGGTGCTCGCGCCGCTGCTGCCCGGCGCGGCCGTCACGACCCGGGAGGTGGAGGCCCGCAGCGACCGGACCCGTCCGCCGCCGCGCCTGACGGAGTCGACGCTGCTGTCGTTCATGGAAAGCGCCGGGAAGTACGTGGAGGACGAAGAGCTCGCCGACGCGATGAAGGAACGCGGTCTGGGCACGCCCGCCACACGGGCGGCCACCATCGAAGGCCTGCTGCAGGACAAGTACATCGTCCGCGAAGGCAAGGAGCTCGTGCCCACCGCCAAGGGCGTTGAACTGCTGGGGCTGTTGTCCGCCATGAAGATCGAGGAACTCACGTCCCCCGAACTCACCGGTGAATGGGAGTTCAAGCTCAATCGCATCGAGAAGGGCGCGCTCACGCGTGAAGAGTTCATGCGCGAGACCCAGTCGCTCACCCGCGAGATCGTGTCGCGCATCAAGGGCTACAACGAGGACGACGACCGCAAGGAAGCGGGCTTCGTCAATCCGCTCGACGGCAAGCCCATGAGCGAGACCACCAGCCGGTGGCAGAGCGAAGACGGCAAGCTCGTCATCCGCAAGGTGATGGGCGGTCGCCAGATGAACCCCGACGAAATCGTGGAACTGCTCAGGAACCGTCGCATCGGCCCCTTGACGGGCTTCCGCAGCAAGGCCGGCAAGCCGTTCACCGCCGTGCTGCGCCTGACGGATGCCAACAAGGTGGAGTTCGTGTTCGAAGGCGGGGACGGAGAAACGCCCGAGATCGTGAATCCCGAACCGTTGGGGAACTCCCCGGTGGACGGAACCCCCGTTTACGAAACGCTGACGTCCTACATGTCGCAGTCCGCCCTCGACGGCGACGCGAAGAAGGGCTTCCGCATGGGCAAGTCGATCCTGGGCAAGACGCTGGAGCGCGAGCACATCGCGAAGATGCTGACCGAAGGCAAGTCGGGACTCATCCAGGGGTTCCAGTCGTCCAAAACGCGGCGCTTCTTTGACGCCTACCTCAAGCTGAACAAAAGCGGCAAGCTGGAGTTCGAATTCCCCCCGCGTGAGTTCAAGCCCCGGGGCAAGGGCGGCTTCGCGAAGAAGCCGGATGCGGGAACCGAGGGGGACGGGTAGCGTCTGCGGGCGGTTGAGCATGAAAAAGGCGATCCTTTCGGGATCGCCTTTTTCATGGGTGGCCTGCGCAGGCCTTGGGGAAGCGACGGGTCAAGTGTCGGTCACACGGCCTCGAAGTCGGTGATGAAGTAGCCGCCCTTCTTGTCGGACGGGTCCTTGGTCTGGTGGTAGACGTCGAGGATCACGGTCGAACGCCGGAAGACGTTCCCGCCGATCCGGAACAGCAACTCGCTGTGCTTGCCCTTGATCGGGATCTCGAGGGCGCATTCCGCGAACCGGCACCGCCACTGCGACAGCTCGGTCAGCTCGTGACGGGGGGCGTTCGCATAATCGACCTTGATCCATGTGCCGCCCTTCCTGAGAAGTCCCCGGATGTTGCGCGCCAGCACGCGATCGGTCATCAGGCCGTCGAGGCGCAGCTCGGGATCCTCGGTCGACACTTCGTCCTCGGGATCCATTTCCCGGAAGCGTGCGAGCATGGTGCCCACGGCGTTGTCCGCGCGGTTGAGGTATCCGTTACGGTCGAACAAGGCCTGGTCGTTCGGCCCGGGGGCGATGTTGGGGAAGACGAACGCGACCGCATCGGCCTTGCCCTGGGGGAGCTTGAAGTTCGGAAGGTTGGTGCGCACCAGGCGGACGCGCGGCCCTTTTGCGGAGAACGCCTCTGCGCCCGGAACCAGTGCGGCCTCGATGCCGGCGGCTTCGCAGCGTGCGGCGGCCAGCGCCAGCAGTTTCCTGGAGCCGTCAAGGCCGACGATGCGGGCGTGGGGCATCAGGCGCGCGAGCTCAAGCAGGTAATGGCCGCCGCCGCAGGCGTAGTCGACGATCAGGGGGGAAGCGTTTTTCGCCTTCTTCAGGGCGGCGGTCACGGCGTCGCGCGTGTATTCGGCCACGTGCCGGTAGGCGCGCGCGTGCGCCGTATCCGCCGCCCGGGACTCCCACCAGGTTCCGACCGTCGCGTCGTAGGAAACATGCCCGCGCAACAACGCGCGGGTGAAGTTGAAGTCGGGCGGAACGTTCTTTTTCATGAAGCCTCAAGAGGTCGGCAGGGGGCGAAGGATTCTGGGGGGCGGGCCCGCCAGCATGCGGGTCACGGGTGCAATACTAGATAGTATTGACGCGATATCCGCACCGTGACGGCCGGGCGCGCCAGGCACCGGGCGGCTGACGCGCCCGGATGGGAAACCGCGGGCCCGCGCCCGCGGCATGATCAATAGTCTTCGTCGTCGCTGTCGGGTTCCGTTTCCGCGACCACGATGTCGCGCTTGAACGGCGCGAGAACCGTGAGCGCCTTGCGGAACTCGTCGGGCAGCGGAGACTCGAAGGAGAGTTTCTTCTTCGTGCGGGGGTGCACGAAGGACAGGCGCACCGCATGCAGCGCCTGCGAGGACAGTCTCTTGAGCAAAGCGGCCGCCGGCGCCTGGAACAGGGGAGGGACGCGGCCGAGCATGGCTTCGGCGCCGCCGTAGACGGTGTCGCCCGCCACGGGGTGTCCGGCATGCGCGAAGTGCACGCGGATCTGGTGGGTCCGTCCCGTTTCCAGGGTGACTTCCACGTGCGAGACGAACTGGAACCAGTCGAGCGCCTTGTAGTGCGTCACGGCGTGTTTGCCGGGAGTCCCGCGGTAGGTGGGGGCGATGACGGCGCGCTTGACCGGATCGCGCGGGTGGCGGCCCAGCGGGGCATCGATGGTGCCTTCGGCGGGGGCTTCGCGCCAGACGATGGCCTGATAGGTGCGGTGGATCTTGCGCTCCGCCAGCATGGTGGACAGCGCGGCGTGCGTGACGTTGTCGCGTGCGGCGACGAGCAGGCCCGAGGTGTCGCGGTCGAGACGATGCACGATGCCCGGGCGGTCCGCGCCGCCGAAATCCGACAGCTTTTTGTAATGGTACAGCAGGGCGTTGGCGAGCGTTCCGCCCGGGACGCCGTGGCCGGGATGGGTGACCAGTCCCTTGGGCTTGTTCACCACCACGAGATATTTGTCTTCGTAGACGATGTCGAGCGGGATGTTCTCCGGTTCGACCACGCCGGCGACGGGTTCGGGAGGTCGCGTCACGACGATCTCGTCGCCCGGTTCGAGCATGCGGCTTTTGCGGACGGGTTCTCCGTTGACGTGCACGGCGCCGTCGTTCATCCATTTCTGGATGCGGGTGCGCGAGGCGTTTTCCAGTTTCTCGCCCAGGAAGCGGTCGATGCGCGTGCCGGCTTCTTCGGCGTTCACCGTGATCCGGACCGGATCAGGAGGCCGGGGCGCGGGCGGGCGGGTGACGCGCGGCCGCGCGGGCGCGGACCCCTTCCCGGCGGTTTTCCCGGCCACCGTTTTCCGGGCCGCGGCGCCCTTGGTGGCGGCTTTGGCGGCGGCTTTGGTGACGGCCTTTGCCGTGGGGACGGGCGCCGCTTTCCCCCCCACCTTCTTCACCACCGCTTTTTTGACGGCGGCTTTTTTCCCGGCC
>CAYQFG010000023.1:8820-14803 GCA_964416695.1 uncultured Bifidobacterium sp. | reverse complement strand
CTTTTTCGCGGTTTTTTTCGCTGACTTCGCGGGCATCATGAGGTCCGTTCGGAATCCGGTGAGGGGGAGCCGGACGTCTGCGCGTCCGGGGTGGTGCCCTCCGGAGGCGCGTCCGGTTTGCCGGAGGCGAAGAACGGCGGGATGACCAGCAGGGCCAGGCCGATGCAGACCGCGCTGTCCGCGATGTTGAACACCGGCCAGCGGGGATAGAATCCGGGGATGCCGACATCGAACATGTCCGTGACCTTGTGCATCAGGAGGCGGTCGATGAGGTTGTTGCCGACGGCGCCCGAGAGGATGAGCGTGATGCCCAGGCGGCCGGCCGGCTCGGAGGGACCGAGGCGGCGGTAATAAAGGCTCAAGAGCACGATGGCGATCAGGGAGAACACCACGTAGAAGGACATGGGGTGCAGGAACGGGAGGATTTCGTGGGGGCGCAGGCCGAAGGCGGCGCCGGGATTGTAGACCAGTCGCAGATGGAACCAGTCGCCGAGCACGGCGATGTATTCGCCGTAGTCAGGCTCGCCGTTCGGCAGGGAAAAGCGCGCCCGCGCCCACCATTTGGTGATCTGGTCCGCCGCGAGCGTCACGAGGAAGATGGCGGCGTGCGCCCGGAAGGAGGACAGTTTCTTGATCATGTGGTTCCAAAGTTATGCCCGGGGGGGGTATCGTGCAAGGCGAGGCGGATGCGTCGGGCCGAGCGCCCGAATTCGGCGCGCAGCCAACGGTCGGACCACCACATCAGGCTGGTCGTGCGGACGATCCTGACGACGCGGGCCCGCGTGATCTTGAGGCGGGCTCCGCCCGCCAGCGCGCCGGCGTTTTCGGCCAGCAGCGCGAGGGTTTCGGTGGCCATCAACAGGGGCCACAGGCAGAACAGGCGGAGGCGTCGCGCGCCGCGCCCGAAGCGCGGAATCGTCAGCGTGTAGTCCAGCGCTTCCTCGAGATGGCGCAAGGTTTTGGCGAACAGGGCGGCGTGCACGCGGCGCGCGCGCGCGCGGACGTCCGCCGGTGCGTCGGCGCGACCGAAGTCCGCCGCCGTAAGCCCTTCGGCGGCCAGCAGGTCGCCGGGCAGCCACGAAACGCCGCGCTCTTTGTCGTCGGCGAGGTCCTTCAGGATGTTCACCAACTGCAGGCCGTTTCCGAAGGAGACGGCGTGCTCGCGCAGGCGCGCGGCGCGGCTGTCGTCGAGGCGGGCGTGGGCGATGAACAATTCGCACAGCATCACGCCCACCGTGCCGGCGACGAACCAGCAATAACGGTCGAGGTCGGCGATGGTCCCGATGAGCGCTTCACTCCCGCGCGCGCGCGCGAGGCGCTCCTGGCGAAGGGCGAAATCGCCCATGCCGTCGCACATGGTGCGGACGCACGCGGCCAGGGCGCGCCGGGCCGGAGCGGGAAAGCCGGGAAAGGCCGCCAGGACGACGGGTGCGCGCGCCAGCAGGATCTTTTCCCAGTCGTCCGCCGCGCGCCACGCGGGTGGCAGCTGCTCCGGAAAGGCTTCCGCGCGAGCCGCGTGATGGTCGGCCGGCAGATCCGGCTCGAAGAGGGCCGCAAAGGCCTGCAGCAGGGCGGATTTCTCCGCGGCCGGCAGTGCCGGGTCATCTTCGATGGTGTCCGCCATGCGGCAGTAGAGATACGCATGCAGCACCTGGTCGCGCAGCGGCTCGGGCAGAACGCGGATGTTCAGCGCGAAGGTGCGGGAGACGCGGCCGAGCGCGAACGCCGCGAACCGGCGGGCTTCCACGGGCGTCAGGATGGGAGACTGCGGGCCGTTGTGGAGGCGCTCCCTCCAGGCCGCGTCCTGCGCATCCGGGGCGGGGGACGCGCTCATCGCTCAGCCTTCGTTCTGGGGAGAGTGGGTGATCGTGAGGGCTCGCGACTCGCGGAAACGCTTGGCCTCGGCCTGCAGAACCTGCAGGAACGTCCCGTCTTCGTCCGCCTTGCGCAGCCGCTGCTGGTGCTGGTAAGCCGCCAGGCTGCGGATCTGGGCCTCGGAATAATCGGCGGTTTCGTACATCAGTTTGTCGCGCAGTTCGTCGTGAATCAGGTAATAGGCGTCTTCCTGTTGACGGTAGCGTGCACGGTTCCAGAACCCCTGCAACCACGCGGCCGCGGCGTAGCTGACGATGAAAAAACCGGCGATCCACCACGATTCGCGTTTTCCGGTATGGTAGGCCAGCAAGGCGGCGCCCATGCCGGCGACGCCCAGGACGATGAGGCGCGCGACGAACAGGATGCGGATCTTGCGCATGCCTTTCCACCGCAGGGGGACGTACACCCAGTTGCGGCCCCGGCGCAGCATGCGCTCGAAACCCACGGGATAGCTGAAAAAAAGGATCCAAAGCGGTTGAGCCGCCAGAAACAGGACGAGCCCGCCCCAGAGACCGTATACCACCGACATATTCTGCTGCATGAACCGCGCCGCCTTCGAGCGCTCTCGCTCCGGGAAAAATTGAGCATGGATCGCCGGAATCCGGCTTTCGGAGCGTTTGATAAGGTAGGAAAAGGCATATGAAGTGCAGGGGGTGGAGGGACTGCGTCCGGCGGCCTGCCCTGCGGTTGCGCGTTGTCGGGAGAGGAGCCGGGGCCGCTTCTGTCAACCCATTGTCAACAGGGCTTTTGTATCATTTCGCCCCGGCCCTGTCGTGATCAAGGTTCCCCCGAGGCATATCCGTGAGTCCATACGAAGCAGACATTCCCGACACAGAACTTCCTTCTTCCGGACGGACTCCTGGTGACGGGGGACCCGGTTCGGGGAGCTGGGCCGGGTTGTGGAAGGCCTGCGTCACCTGTCTGCGTGAAAAACTCTCCGAAGACGTCTTTACCCAGTGGATCGAAGGGCTCAAGGTGCAGGAAGTCGGGGATTCCACCTTGGTTCTGGGCGTGCCCGACCCTCTGGACATCGACCACCTGACGCTGGTTTACGCCGGATTGATCGAGCATTGCTTCTATGAGGCCACCGGCCGGCGCCTGAAGGCGCGTTTCCGCCGGCAGTCGGTGCCGCAGGAACCGCTCAACCACGCACCGGCGGTGCCGTTCAGCAGCATGCCCGCCATCGACCTCAACCCGGGATACACCTTCGAGGAATTCGTGGTGGGCAGCAACTCGCAGTTCGCCTATTCCGCCTCGCTGGCGGTGGCCAAGGAACCCGGAGGCACCCGCTTCAACCCCCTGCTGATCTACGGCGGCGTGGGACTGGGCAAAACCCACCTGCTCCAGGCCATCGGCAACCACGTGCGGCGTGAATTGCCGGGGAAGAAGATCCGCTACGTCACCTCCGAAGCGTTCTATCGCGAGTTCGTGGAGTCGA
The DNA here is from genome assembly GCA_964416695.1 of uncultured Bifidobacterium sp. Lineage (GTDB taxonomy): Bacteria > Fibrobacterota > Fibrobacteria > UBA11236 > UBA11236 > UBA11236. The sequence continues at coordinate 11,490 of CAYQFG010000023.1, read as the reverse complement.
TCCAGCACAACCGCATCAACGAGATGTCGGCGTTCTACCGCCACGAAGTGGACGTGCTGCTGATGGACGACGTGCAGTTCCTCAGCGGCAAGGACCGCACGCAGGAGGAATTCTTCCACGTCTTCAACTTCCTGCACCAAAGCCAGAAGCAGATCGTGCTCACCAGCGACGCCCCGCCGGGAGAACTGAAAGGCCTGCAGGACCGGCTCGTGAGCCGCTTTCAGTGGGGCCTGTTCGTCGACATCCAGCTTCCGGACCGGGAAACGCGCGAGGCCATTCTGCGCCGCAAGGCGAACGCGCTCAACCTCGACATTTCCGAAGACGTGATCTCATACCTCGCTGAGGCCATCGACTCGAACATCCGCATTCTCGAAGGCGCGATCCGGCAGTTGTTGCTGCAGGCGTCCATCCAGCACGCCGACATCACGCTGGAGCTCGCGGAAGAGATCGTGCGGCGCACGGGTTCGCAGCGCCCGGGCCGGCGTGTCACCGCCGAGGACGTGACCACCGTGGTGGCCGATTACTTCGCGGTGGAGATCGACAAGATCCTCGAACAGGGGCGCGGCACCAAGGAAGTCGCCCAGGCGCGCCAGGTCGCGATGTTCCTCGTCAAGGAGCTGACTTCCGCCTCGCTCAAGTCCATCGGCCAGCGCTTCGGCGGCCGTGACCACAGCACCGTGGTGCACGCCATCAAGACCATCGAAAAAGCGATGGACAAGGACGACAGCTTCCGTAAAAGCGTGGACGTGATCCTGGGGAAGCTGAAGAACTAGCGGCGTGATGATTGCACGGGCAAATGATCCTTTGTCCCTGCAATCATCACCACGCCAGCACGGTGTTGTCGAGCACGACCTTCACCACGTTTTCGATCGCGCGCGCGCGCCCGGTCTCTTCGGTTTCTCCGAGGTCAGGCGAATAGGCGGCGTATCCCGGGATCCGGTCGTCGGCATACAGCGTATCCCCTCGCACACGATCGATGAACACCGCGCGCAGGAGGATGTCCACGCGCCACTGGGTGACATTGCTGCCGGAGGTGGTCAGCGGCTGGTGGGAATACTGCACCAACGTGGCATACAGTTCCGCGTCGGCATTCCCGTTCACGGAGCGCAGGCTGCTGCGGCTGCGGAACCCGTCCTGCAGGCCGAGATAGATGCGGTCGGGAAGCGCCGCTTCCAGCGTCCGGTTTTCAAGGGGATGGATGCGGAGCGTTCGCAGGTGCGGCGGCAATGTGCTGCCGGAAAAGCTGTAGCAGCCCGCCAGCAGTGTGACGGCTGCCAGCGTTGTGATCAGGGAACGGAGCATGCCTGTAAGAATAGGAAAGAGCGGAGGGGGCTGAGCCCCGCATCGGACAGGGTCCCTGAGTCCGATGCGGGGGGTGAAATCCAGGGCCACATTGAGGGGCTGCGCGTGCGCGTCTTCGACCATGGCGGTCGCGATCCCGTCCCGCTCATGGATCATGGTGGGACAGGGTGACGAGGCGTGTGGGCCGGAGCGGAAACGGGAAACCCGATTCGCTCCGGCTCAGGTTTCGAGCGCCGCTTCGGTCTTGGTCTTGAGGTCGTCGACCGTTTGGGCGACCTCAACGGACGCGCCGAGGGCCCCCGCAAGCCGCGCGCCCAGTCCCTCGGTGGAGGCACGGGCGTCGAGCAACCAGATGACCTCCGGCGCGCGCGCGCCGGCCGTATCGGGCGGCGGAGGCTGGAACGGCGCGGGGCCGCGGTGCTGCTGGGACCACTCGCGTTTGACCCGCAGCACCGCGGCCGGTTGCCACAGCTCGCCGCGCGCGTTGCGGCCTTCCTCGCGCAGCGGCTCGCCCCGCGCCTCCAGGATCGGGTCGCGCGGGGGCGGCAGGGGCATGCGCGTCAACGCCCAGACCGCCGGCGCGCGACCGGCGTCGTCCCGCAAACCGGGAAGGCCTTCCGACGCGATCACAAATCCGCCGCGGCCCGCCGCGTACAGGCGGGTGATCGCATCGCGGTTGCCGTCGACCCACTGGGCGTAAACGCGGGGTGCGTCCGCCGCGGCCCCGTCCGTCGCCCCAAGGACGGTGCGGAAGGCGCCGTGAAGGGCCCGCACCGCGGTTTGCGACGGGCAAAAGATCAGCACGCCGCGGTCATGGACGGGATGCGTCGCCTCCAGCAGAAACCGGGCATAGGCCTGCATCTCTTCGCCGGGCCGGGGCGCGGGGGCGAACGGCGCCATGATGAAAGCGGGGGCAGGCGTGACAGGCAGGACGGTCGGGGGCGTGTCGGGGAGCGAAGCGCCCGCCGCACCGGCCGTTGCGGCCAGACGGCGCACGGGCATCGCATCCGCACCGGAATCGGGCGAGGCCTGCAGTCCGGCCATGCGCAGGAACGGCCGGGCGTCCCGCTCCGTCGCGTGCCCTGCCAGCAAAACGGGCGAGAGGAACAGGCCCGCGCCGAACAGCGCGCGCAGCGCGTCGCCGAAGGCTTCCAGTTCGCAGGGGACGCTGCGCAACATCGTTTTGTAAGGATTGGCGCCGTCTTCCAGCCAGTAGATGCTGTCGGCTTGCGCGCCGTCGGTCAGAAAGGCGAAGTCGGCGTGGAAGGCGTGCAGGCGCACGGCAATGCGACGCAGCGAGGCCGCCAGCAGATCGGCGTCGGGCGCGGCGTCGGACGCGGCGCGGGGCCGGTCGAGTACCGTCAGCAC
>CAYQFG010000023.1:0-8720 GCA_964416695.1 uncultured Bifidobacterium sp. | reverse complement strand
CGGCGTCGGGCGCGGCGTCGGACGCGGCGCGGGGCCGGTCGAGTACCGTCAGCACCCGGGCCAGAAAATCCTCGTGGGCCCGCAAGGCCTCACGGACGGGGCCGGGATCGGCACCCCAGACGGATGCCACGGACTCGCGGTACCGCACGCGGAAGTCGTTGCCGCTGCTCTTGAGCGCCTGCTTCCCGGCCTTTTGCAGGAACTTCTGCAGCTCCCGGTCGGGTTCGAACCAGGCCCCGCGCCGTGCGGAAAGGATCGTGTCATTCAGTCCGGCCGCGGCCGTGGCCTCCGGCGCGGCGGCCAGCGCGGCGGCGAGTTCCTTCCACACCCCGTCGACCGGGCCCCGGCCTTCCGGATCCGGAGCGGTCGCGGGGGCCGGGCCGACGCCTTCGCCCCCAGTTCCCGCGCCCTCACCTTCGGGACGGGGAGCGTTTCCCCCGGGATCGTCCGCGGCGGGCACAGCGTCCGCGTCTTCCCGCGGAGCGGGAGAGCCCGCCAGCGCCAGGATCTCGCGCAAGCGGAACAGCGAGATCACGCGGCCGGCGCCCGCCGGAGAGTGCGCGATCTCGGGATAGCGGTGCGCGCCGGCGACCACCACGGCGTCACAGGCGGGCAACAGCGCGCCCGCGCGCGCCACATGGGCGCACAGGGTCGCGTGGGTCACGAGGATCACGTCGGACGCGGCGGCGGTCTCGCGCGCGGCGCGCGCGGCCGGATCGTCGTTCCAGGTGTCGCACTGGACGCGCGCCCACGTCAGCCGCGCGCGCTCCGGTGAAAAACCGCGACCGTCCGCGACCGGGCCGTCCGCCTGGCGGTCGGCCCAGGCGACCAGCGGCAGCAGCGCGGCGCGCTCGTCCAGGGGAAGGCGCGACGGGTCGGCCAGAAGGGCCGCAAGCCGGACGCGACAGAGGTAACCGGACGGCTCCGCCAGCGCCGTCACCGTCACGCGGGATGCCGCTGGCGCCGAAAGTGCCGAAAGCGTCGTCACGTGTTTGCGGACGGCATTCCACGCAAACATGTCGGGCACCGCCAGCAGGATCCGTTGTCCGGATCCTCCGCGGGTGAGGTGGTCCAGCACGGCCGTCACCGCCAGTTCGGCATCGTCGACGCCGGGCGGCGTTTCCAGACCCAGCCAGCCTTCGGCGGCGACAAGGGACGCGAGTTCTGCGGCGACCCGCTGACCGTGCGTCTTCACGCGCGCCGCCATGTCCGGCGGAGCGTCCGCGCACCACCCGGAGGTCATTCCCTCCACCGCCCCTGCTGCGGTGGCCTCCCCGGCGTCCATCGCCCCCATCGCCTCCCTCGCTCCCTGCCCTTCGTCGTGGGGAAACACGAGCTTCCAGTCGGGCAAATCGGCGGCCAGGGCCGCAAGCCGGCTCCATCCCGCCGGCGACATGGTCGTGCGCAGATGGTGTTGCGCAGCGAGGAAGACCTGTCCCGCGCGACGCGCATCCGGCAGCGCGCGGTGTTCCTCGTCGCGGGCGATGGCCAGACGCTCCGCGAGTGAATCGAGGCGATGACTGTCCCATGTGGGCCAGGCGACGCGCGACAGCAGCAATGAATCGATCCACACGCCGGCCACATCGGGCAAGCCTTCGGCGGCGAGCGCGCGGCGCACGAAGTGCGCGTCGAACTCGGCGTTGTGCGCGATCAGGGGCTGGTCGCCGGCGAACGCCAGAAAGGCCTGCAGGGTTTCCGCGCGCGGCGGCGCCGCCTCGAGCTCTTCGTCGCGGATGCCGGTGATCAGGCGGGCGACCGGCGAGAGGGCGCGGTCTCCGGGCGACAACAAGGCCGAGAACGTCGCGGCGGGAATCCCGTTCTCGAAACGCACGGCCGCCAGTTCGATGATGCGGTCGTGATCGTGGTCGAGGCCGGTGGTTTCGGTGTCGACGGAAATGAAGGAAGAAAGCATGCGGGTTACCGGGAACCGGAATCAGGTCGGGAGTCTCTCCGGGCGTCATGCGGCGTGCGCGACGATCTGCGGACGCTTACGGTGCGGGGAAAGCTGAATCCTGTCCGAATCCTGTTCGTGTGGAGGGTGGGTGTCGGGGGAGTGCCGGGGGTGAAGCGCCGCCGTCGCGCGGCGGCGGGGAAGAAAGGTGACGGTTCTGACGCGGGGCGCGTGCGGGTGGAAAATTTTCAGGGTTCGGGTGCATGCCGGACGGCCGGGAACGGTATCGACACGGCATCGACTCCCTCAATCATGTCAACGTTTCATCATGGCGTATCAATTCGTGCGGCCATCACTCTTCGGTTTCGTCGCTGACGGTATCGATCAACTGGAAGAATTCACGGAGCGCGGGAGTCATCATGATGCGTCGCGGCGCCTCGGGGAGAAAGGCCTGCAGGGCGCGCAGGAGGAACACGGGGAATTCGGCCCGCGAGGATTTCAGCAGGTCGTCGAGCACGTGTTCGTACAGGCGCCGGTAGAAGAAGACATGGGATCCTTCCCGGTCGTGCTCGTCGAGCAGCGACTGCAGCCAGGCGGCGATGGCATCGCGTTCCTCCGCGTCGCAGCGGATTTCCACCACCTCGTCGGCCGGGAGTTCGTCCTGCTCCGGCAGCACGATGTCCTGCAACACGCGCCGGGCCGCGCCCGCATCGGCCTCGTTCACGAACAGCGCGAAGCGGTCGGATCCCTCACCGGCGGGCGCGACCCAGCACGGCATCCCGCGGCCCGTGAGATACTTTTCGAGCCGCTCAAGCGTTTCACGCTCGAGACTGGATGCGAGGGAAATGAAACCGCTGTTCATGTACCGGAAATTAGAAATGAGCGCTGCGGAATGGAAAATGCGCCTTGAGTTGAAAAGGCGTCGTGGGGCCTGAAAAGGCCTGAAATGGTTGGACAGGCCTGAAAAAGCCCGACGCGTCGACAGCCGGAGTGTCGCGCCCGGGCTTCCCTAGTCCGGACGCGCGGCGTCCACCCTGACGGTGTCGGGCTGGATCGTGTACGGTTCCTGGGGAATCCACGGACGGATCGCGCCGGGGTTCCAGACGCGATCGCCGTCGCGATCCTGAAAGCCGTGCACGAGATAGCGCCCGCGCGGCAGCGGCGCCGACACGAGCGAGTCGCCGGCCACGCGCAACGGATAACGGACCGCCGTCGCGCCCCCTGCGGGGGCGGCGGGCGCCGCCCAGAAGATCCAGTCCGTGCGTTCCGCGGGCGCGGCGGCCTTCAGGCGGAGGGCCTGCGCGGTGTCGGGCACGGTGCCGGCGTACAGAATCCGCGGCGCCTGCGTGGTATCGCCGGGTGCCCCCGCGGGGGGGCGAAGGCGCACTTCCAGGGCGTGACCGGGAGCCGGCGGACGGTTCCACGTGGCCGTCACACTCACCGGACCCCGGCGCTGCAGCGCGTGGGGAAGCACGGTGAACAGGGTGTCGCCGGGCCCGCGGGTCCGCACTTCCAGTGCCGTCAGCAACGTGTTCCAGCGTGCGGGGGTCAGCGTGCGGTTGCTCGCGAACATCTGCTGCAGCGCGTTTCCGGGCGCGTCCGCCGCGCGGGGGAGCCCGGTGCCGTCGTCGTCCGCGACGAGAGGCGTCAAGGCCCACGCGGGTGCATCGGCCGTATCCGTGACCGCGCTCACGTCAAACGGCGCGGAGGTGTCGGGTTCATCCGCACCGAACCGCGCGGGAAAATCCGGGCGCGCCCGCATGACGAGACGATGCGTAACCCCCGCGCGCAACGGGGGCGTCTCCAGAATCCAGGCGGCGCGCTGCGGACTCCACTCCGCGCCCGTCACCGCCACCGGCTCTCCCGAGTCGGGTACGACGAGATACCGTGAGGCTTCGGCGGCGCGCGCGGGATGCGGTGCGCGGCCGAACGTCACGGCCAGCGCGCCCGCGGGAACCTCCGGCGTGCCTCCGCTGTCGGGAGTAAACGCCACATCCACGATCCGCAGGGGCAGGGTATCCAGGGGGGTGAGGCGCAGCGACTGCGTCGCCGCGCGGGGGCGGAGGGCGAGCGTCGGGTCACCGGGCGCGGCGGCCTCCAGGCCGACGTCGAACGCGAAGTTGCCGTTGACGTCCTCGAAGGCGAACACGGCGTAGTCCCCGGGCGCGGCGCCCGCGAGCGTGAAGCGTCCGGCGGCGTCCGCGCCCGCGATCGCGGCGGGAAGCTCCCGCCAGGGTTCCGCCGCCGCCGCGATCGTGAAGCCGGTGTCGCGCGGCGACAGCGGCTTCACGTCCGTACGGTCTCCGGCCGGATAAAGCGCGGCCAGCAGGGGGCCGCGCTGTCCGTCGCGCGTCATCACGCCGTCGACCCCCGCGGAGTCCAGCTGGGTCCCGGTGGTGAAGCGCAGCGTGAACACCTCACCCAGGACATTGCCGCGCAGGTCCTTGAGGGAGCCCATCACCGAGACGGTGTGGGTGGTGTTGGCGCGCAATGTCTGACCGGCGGGAGGCCTGATGATGAGGCGATCGCCCTCAACCTCCACCTGCATCCGTCCCGCATAGGGCGGGGACATCATCGCGGTTCCACGCGCCGCACTCCGGTCGATCCATTCGGTGAACTGCAGGATGATGCGCGCATCGGCGGGAACCGACACGGCGTCGGGAGCCGGATACACGGCCGCCACGCGCGGCGGAATGGTGTCCTCGGGTCCGCCCGACGGAGGCTCCACGTGCGCGCAGCGTACGCCCGCCAGCAGGATGACGGGGGCGGCGAGCAGGCGGGCGGCACGAAGCAACATGGGGCGCGGGGCGGTCAGTCGATGATGAGTCCGAGGCGCGTCCACCGGATCTTGAAGGGGATGGTGAACCAGCTCAACGGGTTGGCGAACGAGAAGGCCCGGTTTTCGTTTTCAAAGGAGTAATACACGATCAGCGCTTTGGCCTTCACGTATTCGCGGGACAGGAACCCCCAGTAACGGCTGTCGGAAGAGTTGTCGCGGTTGTCGCCCATCATGAAATACACCGGGTGGCGCACGGTGTAGTGGTCCGACGCGACCCCGTCGATCACCAGCTTCGGCTTGATCGAGAAGTTGCCGTCCGCCGCGCGCAGGTTTTCGGCGAACAGCTCGAGATACGACCCCATGTAATACTCGTTGAATTCATTGCGGCGCCATCCGCCCGTGCGCACGTGCGGCGGGAGCAGGTCCGTGCCCCGCAGGAAGCCGGTGCGGGCGGCCTCGCGCACGCGTGTGAAGGGAACGTTGTACGCGCGCACCGCGCCTCCGCTGCCCGACCCCGGCGTCGCGACTTCCTCGCGCGGGAGCCCGAGGTAGAACAAGGCGGCATGGTGGTTGGGGTTGAAGACGTCGCCGGTGACGACGGGCATGACGTAATCGTTGGCGAGCGTGCCGTCGCGGTAGAGGTCGAGCACCAGTTCGACCGTGCTGCCGGGGTTTTCCTGGTGGGCGAGCGAACGGATCCACGTCATGTGCGTGACGGACAGGGTGTCCAGCCGGATGGTTTCACCGGGAGACGGCAGGCGGACGCGCAGGTGGTCCCTCACCGGATCCGACAGGCGGCGTGCGCCGGTGCCCGCCGTGTACAGTCCTTCGGGAGGCAGGGGGAGCGGACGTCCATCGACGCGTACGGTGGCGCCTTCGATCTCGAGCGTCTGGCCGCTGTGGGCGACGGCCCGCTTGATGAAATCCTTGGGTGCGTACCACACCAGCCTCTTGTCCCCGGGGCCGGGCGCGCGGTCCCAGTAGAGGTTGCCGAAGAGGAACAGGTTGGCGACGAACGCATAGCGTTCGCGATTGCCTTCCGGGTAGGCGGGGTCGCCGGGGTAGCGGAATATCAGGACGTCATCCGGTTTCGGGTCGGTCAGGGCGGGGAGGCGGGCGTCCGTGAACGGGACGGGAGCTCCGTAAATGAATTTGAGGCCCAGCAGAAAATCCCCGATCAGCAGGGAACGTTCCATCGACGCCGAGGGGATTTTGAAGGCCTGGACGACGAACTGGATGAAGAACAGCGCGAGGACGATGGGAACCACGAGCTCGCGCACAAAGGCGCGTCCGGCCCGGCGTGCCCGACCGTCTGCGGGGGTTCCGCGGGGTGCGGCGTCCCGTGCGCGTTCCGGAGATTTGCTTTCGTCAGCCATGCACGCCTTTCGTCTCCGCGGTCGCGGCAAACACCGGTTTTTCCGTTACAGGGCCGTCAAGATACCAATTCCCCGGAACTTGTTAGATTGCCGGCGTGGCTCGCGCCGCAGGGAGACTTCATGGACTACACCTTTCTCGAACGACTGAAAACGAAGGTCATCGCCGGCGCCCAGACCTCGGCGGCCCGGATCGAAGACGCCGCACGCACCGGCAAGATTCACCTCGACCTGATGGCCGCCCGCCGCAAGCTGGAGCGCGCCTATACGGCCCTCGGGAAGGAAGCCTATCTCGCCTTGGGCGAGGAGGCGTCGGAGGCGGCGTTCACGCTGCGGGCCGGAGTCTCCGAACTCCGTGCCGAGATTTCCGCCCACGTGCGGGAGATTGCCGTCCTGGAGATCCGCCTTGCGGAGGCCAAGAACGCCAAGGACGCCAAGGCAAACGACGCCGGCCGCGGGTCCGCCCCGGGTCCGTCGTCTCCCGGGGGCGCGGCTCCGGAGGCGTAGGGCGCGACGCCTTTCCGTCACGCCCGGAGGCCGGGGGATTGAACCCGGAAAAGCCGTCCCGCCTGGATCACACCATGGATCGCAAAATCCGCATCTTTTTCTTCCCGCGCGACGCGTCGCGCGTGCGCACCATCATGCTCTCGCGGCGTGTGGGCATCCTCGCGCTGTGCGCGGCCGTGCCTTTGTGTCTGCTCGGGTTCTGGCTGCTGATGTCCGGAGCCCTGCGGGAAGACGAAAAGCGCCGCTTTGAACGCACCAAGCTGGAGCGGGAGGCGGCGGCCCTGGATGAAAAAAACACCCTGCTCCGCGAGGAAGTCGCCGCCCTGCGGCGCAACCTCGACAGTCTGGAGTCCATCCGCATCGGGGTGACGATTTCCTCCGGTCTGGATGTCCAGCCGGAATCCGAGGATCGCCAGACCGCCCGCCGCGGGGCGCTCGCACGGGTCGCCCTCCTTTCGGATTTCGTGTCGCGCGGAACGCGCACCCGCGATTTTTCCGTGCCCCTGGAACAGGTGCGGACCATGTCACGCTTTCTGGATTCCACCTTGATCGTCCTGACGCGCCAATCGGAGGTCGCCCTCCGGCTACCCACGCTCAAGCCGGTCGCCGCGGAAGCCATCATGACGCGCGGATACGGCCCTGCGCGCGACCCGTTCACGGGGCGGAAGGCCCTGCACGCCGGCGTCGATTTCAGTCTCGCCCCGGGGTCACCGGTGTATGCCGCCGGCGGAGGCGTCGTGTCCGCGGCGGGCCACGACCCGTTGTGGGGTTATTATGTGCGTATCCGCCATACGGCTCGCGTGGAGACGTTTTATTCGCACCTGCAGAGGGCCGGCGTGCGCGCCGGTCACACCGTGGAGCGGGGTGAACTGATCGGCTGGGTCGGACAAAGCGGTGCGACCACGGGCCCCCACCTGCATTTTGAAATGCGGATTCACGGGGAGCGTGTCGACCCGCTGCCCTACCTGGTCGCCACCATCACCGAGACCTGATCCTCCGCCCGCCGGGAAAGGAACACGACATGAAGTCCGCCATCGCCCCCATCGCCGCAGCCAGCTGCGCCTTCCGGCATCGACTTCATCAGCATCCGGAACTGAGCGGCCAGGAGTTTTCCACACGCGAGGCCGTCGTCGCGGAACTGACCCGGCTGGGTCTGTCACCGCGCACTTTCGACGACCATACCGGCGTCGTGGCCGTGTGGCCCGCCGCCGCAGGCGGGGCGGGCCGCGGTCTCGCGCTGCGGGCCGACATGGATGCCCTCCCCCTGCGCGAGACGTCAGGCGTGCCGTGGGCGTCCCGCATCGACGGCGTCATGCACGCCTGCGGCCACGACGGTCATACCGCGATCCTGCTGGGCGTGGCGCGGTGGCTGGTGGAGTCGGGCCGCCGCTATCCCGGCCCGGTGACGCTGATTTTCCAGCCGGCCGAAGAATCGGGCCTCGGCGCACCCGCCATGATCCGCGACGGCGTGCTGGACAACCCCGGAGCGGAGGCGGTGTTCGCCTTGCACGGGTGGCCGGAACTCCCCGTGGGGACGTTCGCGATTCCCGACGGCGCGATCATGGCCGCGGTGGACAACTTCGACATCACCCTGAAGGGGGTGGGCGGGCACGGGGCCATGCCTCACCTGGTCAGGGACCCCGTGCCGGTCGCGGCGGCCCTGATTTCCGCCGCGCAAACCCTGGTCAGCCGCCGCACCTCGCCGCTGGCCGCCTCCGTGCTCACCTTCGGTCACGTGGCCGCCGGCAAAACCTATAACGTCATCCCCGAGACCGTCCTGTTGCGGGGCACCCTCCGCACGCTGGACCCGGACCTGCGCGGCGTGCTGCGTGCGGATCTGGAGGCCCTCATCGCCCATACGGCCGCCGCGCACGGGATCGAATCGACGATCGAATGGGTGGAGGCCTGCCCCGCCACCATCAACGACCCCACCATGGCCGCGCTCGCCCGCGAAGGCGTGGGCGCGGCGCTCGGCGCCGACTGCGTGGTCGACCGGCCGCCCAGCATGGGAGGCGAGGATTTCGCGTACTTCCTGCAGAAACGGCCGGGCGCCTACTTCTGGCTCGGGCTCGGCATGGAGCGGGGCGGCTTGCACAACCCGCGTTTCGATTTCAACGACGACGCCGTGGCCGCGGGCATCACGGCGTTCATCGGCATCATGGAACGGTAC
>CAYQFG010000022.1:0-27422 GCA_964416695.1 uncultured Bifidobacterium sp. | reverse complement strand
GGCCCATGGTGATCTTGACCGCGTTGGCGAGCTTGTCGACACCGCGCTTGAGCGCGGCGCGGGCGGCCGCATCAAAAACGAGTTGCTTAGCCATTGTGTTGTTCTCCTTTAAGGGCGAACGGGATTCGCCCGTATCATGATTGTGATGAACTCAAACGCAGGGCGGCCGCTGAACGGAGCCGAAGCGACGCCCGGAAACATCAGATGACCGCGAGTATGTCGCTCTCGCGCATGATCAGGTAGTCCTTGCCGTCGACCTGAACCTCGGTCCCGGAGTACTTGCCGTACAGGACCGTATCGCCGACCTTGACCTCCATCTTGATCACGGTGCCCGAATCCGAAGCCTTGCCCGGACCGGCGGCGATGATCTTGCCCTTCTGCGGCTTCTCCTTGGCATTGTCGGGGATGTACAGCCCGCCCGCGGTCTTCTCCGCGGCCTCCAGGGGCTCAACGACGACGCGGTCGGCGAGAGGTTTGATGCTCATGGCATTCTCCTTCCAGGTGTTGTTTAATGGTTTGACCGTACTTGATAGCGCCCGGCTCGCGGCTTTTTTAGCAGTCCGCAAGCCCGAGTGCTAAAAATCTGGCCGCAATTTACACCGGCCCCACAGAGAAGTCAAGGGTTTCGGCGCCACAAATCCATAGCACCCACCGGTTGATTCGTTTTAAAACACGCCGGCAAGAAGGGAGCGCTGAAGGAAGATCAGAGAGGTCAGGGGGGAGGCGCCGCCCCCGTCACAGGGGGCGGCGGGTTCCGGAGGCTTCCCGGTTTCCGAAAAGGTGCCCGGGGAGAACGGGATGTCCCAAGAGAAAAACAACGCCGTCACCAACCTTCCGCAAAACACGGAACGACGGCGAGCGGAACATGAAACTCCGGAAAAAAAGTTACACGCAGCGCGATGGCAGAAAATGAATGCCGGTCACAGGCATGCAACCCCTCCCCTCCGGGGAGCCGGGGGTGAGGGAAAACACCCCAACGCCGTAATACGAGAATAGCCGCAAAAAACCAGCCATTCAAACACCCTGCGCGAAAGCGTGAATACTGTAATACGAACCGGCACCTCCAAAAACTTTTGTCGAGTTTTGCATGGGTTCACCAAAATTCGACAACCTCATCTCTATAAGTTGATGATCAGGATATTACAAGGAGGGTCCATGAAAAAGTCAAGCTCCATCTATTGCGGTCCTTGCGGCATGGCGTTCACGCTGGCGCTCGGTCTTGCATCCCCGATCGTCGCCGATCCGGAAATCGAGCCCATCCGCGCCGCCTCGGTGACACCCTACGGTGTCAACGGCATGTCAAACGTGACATCCGCCGAGCCGGTCGGCCTCGGCCGCGTCAACATCCACATCCGGGGCAATTTTTATGAACAGGCCTGGGGATTTGCAGGCGCGCCCTCGGGGGGCACGCAGGTGACGACCGCAAGCGGAGGCGTCGCCATGGGCCTCAATACGTTCTTCGACATCTTTGGAGCCGTGCACGTGTACAACCGCCGCCCCGAAACCGGACAAGACCAGTCCGGGTGGGGCACAAGCGTCTTGGGCGCCAAGGTCAGCATTCCCTTTTCCCGCGACACCCCCATTCGCGTGGGCGCCGAACTGGCCGGTCTTTTCGGAACCGGAAGCAACCAGATCAACTATAACAACCTCGACGGGTACAACTATCTCGAAACACGAATGTCCACCGACGTGATGGCGCGTCTCACACAGTCCATCCTGCTGATGAACGAGGGCCGTGGCGTCAAGATCCACTTCAACGAAGGCGTCATCTCGTCCTTTCAGACCGGGCGGGAGGTCGCCCTGGTCACGGGCGTGGGCGTTGAAGTCATTCCGATCATCTCACTCATCTTGGGTCTGGAAGCCAACTCCCGGACATCCCTCACCCATCCAAGCCTCAAGGATCCCCTGTGGGTGACCCCGTCAGCCACGTGGCGCACCCCCGCCTATGTCAACATCAATGTGGGAGCCGACATCTCCGTCGCAGGAGAGCGCGCCTCCAACCGCAGCCTTGAGCCCTGGCGCGCTTTCGGCGGGTTGACGTTCTCGCTGGATGCCCGCAAGGACGCCAAGCGTGAGGCCGCCGAACGCGCCCGCCAGGATTCGCTCGAACGTGCGGCCCTTGAAAACCAGGCCCGCATTGCGGACGCACGCGCCGACAGCCTCCTGCAGGTGGCGACCGAACGCGCCTGGAAAGCCCGTCAGGATTCCCTGGCCCTGTTGACCGCCGAACAGCGGCTGGCGGCGGAGCGCGCCATGCGCAGCGACCTGGAAGACCAGCTTCTGACCACCGGACTTCTGGTGCTGGACGCCGTCTATTTCGAAACAGCCAAAACCGACATCTCCCTGAATTCGGAGCCGTATCTCACCATGATCGCAAAGATGCTGTCCAAGTATCCCAAACTCATGATCGAGATCGGAGGCCACACCGACAACGTCGGCGGAATGGAATACAACACGAACCTCAGCATGGGTCGCGCCACCTCAGTCGTACGGTATATGCTGGACGCCGCTCCGGAACTGCAGGGACGGCTGGTCGCCAAGGGTTATTCCTATACCGAACCCAAGGCCCCCAACACGACGGCCGAGGGACGACAACTGAACCGGCGCACCGAACTCAAGGTGCTCAATCCCGAGGCGCTCCAGGAATACCGTTGAACCGCAAACACACATCACGAAGGACTCGTGCCTCCACACGGAGCATGAGTCCCCACATCCAGCCCGGAGGTACCCCGTGAATTCAAAAAACCCGGTCAGGGAGCGGAGTTTCCGTTCCAACCCGATCATCACGGCGTGCGCGGTTCTCGCGCTCGCCACCGTTTCGCACACGCAGGTCATCGAACCCACGCACGCCGCCTCGGTGAATCCGTACGGCGTCAACGGCATGTCGCAGGTGATTTCCGCCGAGCCCGTCGGCGCCGGCCGCATGAACCTGCAGCTGCGGGGCAATTTCTTCCGCCAGGACGCGACCATCACCGGCGCGCAACCGTCCGGCGCCGAGATCACCACCGTGAGCGGCGGCATCGGCATGGGACTCAACGAATACCTTGACGCCTTCGCCGCCCTCCACATTTTCAACCGCCGGCAAACCTCACCCGACGGATCGGGCTTCGGGACCGCCGTACTGGGCGCCCAGGCGAACATTCCCCTCTCACGTGACGTCCCCTTCCACGCGGGCGCACAAATCGCCGCGCTGTTCGGCACGGCCGGAAACCAGCTCAACACGAACGACCTCGACGGGTACAACTACCTGGAAACCCGCACCAGTCACGACGTGATGGTGCGCCTGACACAGTCCTGGCTGGCGATTCGAGACGGCAAGGGCGTGAAGGTCCACCTCAACGAAGGCATCATCTCAAGCTTTGAATCGGGCAAGGACATCGCCCTGGTCACGGGCATCGGCGTCGAGGTGATCCCGATCGTATCGATGATCATCGGCCTCGAAGCCAACTCGCGGACGTACCTGAACAGCCCCAGCGCCGCCGACCCGCTGTGGGTGACGCCCTCGCTCACCTGGCGCACGCCGGTGTTCATCAACATCCACGGCGGTGTTGACATCGCGCTTTCGGAAGACCGCTCTTCCGGTCCCGTCCGCGCGCTCGAACCCTGGCGCGTCTTCGGCGGCCTGACCTATTCTGTGGACACGCGCGCGACGGAAAAGCGCGAGGCGCGTGAAAAGGCGCGGCGGGATTCGCTGGAGCGCGCGGCGCTGCAAAACCAGCTGCGCATGGCTGAGAGCAAAACCGACAGCGTCTCGGCCGCCGCCGCCGCGGAGACCGCGCGCCAGAAGGCCCTGAACGATTCGCTGGCCCAAAAGGCGCACGCGGATTCCGTCGCCATGGCCCGGCGTCTCGAAGAAGAGCGCGCCAAGCGCAGCGACATGGAGAAGCAGCTTCTGACCACCGGTCTTCTCGTTCTGGATGCCGTGTATTTCGAAACCGGCAAAACGGACATCTCGATCAACTCGGAACCGTACCTGACGCTCATCGCCAAGATGCTCACCAAGTACCCGAAGCTGCGGATCGAAATCGGCGGACACACCGACAACGTCGGAGGCCAGGCCTACAACCAGACGTTGAGCCAGGGGCGCGCCGCCGCCGTGGTCGGCTACATGCTCCGGGTCGCACCGGAACTGGAAGGCCGCATCACGCCGCGCGGTTACGCCTTCAGTCAACCCAAGGCGCCCAACACGACAACGGAAGGACGCCAGCTGAACCGCCGCACCGAACTCAAGGTGCTGAATCCCGAGGCGCTGGAAGAGTACCGGTAACTTCCCGCATCGTCGCGGAGCCGCCGCGCTCCGCGACGACATGAAATCCGTCGCCCGGTTCGGGCACCTGGAAAGCGAGCCCCGCGGCCAGCGTGCGCAACAGCGCCGCCGGCTCCTCACGCGGCTCGTTGGTCAGCGGGAACGTTCCGAAATGCATGCCGACCGCCTGACGCGCCCCCAGATCATGAAACGCCTGCACCGCCTGCGCGGGATCCATGTGCGCGCTTCCCATGAACCAGCGGGGCGCGTAGGCCCCGATGGGCAGCAAGGCCAGATCGGGCGCGCGCCATCGGGCCCGGATCTCCGCGAAGTGCGGGCCATAACCGGTATCGCCTCCGTGATAAACCGCCGTTCCGTCCCGCGCCACCACACCCCAGCTCCCCCACAACGACTGGTTGCGGTCGAACAGGCCGCGGGCCGACCAATGCTGCGCGGGCAGGAAGGTGATCTCCACCCCGCGCAACGACGTCCGCTGCCACCAGTCCATTTCCTCAACGCGTGTCATGCCGGCTCGGCGCAGCAACTTCCCGTCTCCCAGCGGCACGAGAAACAACGGGGCGTCACGCGCGGCAAGACGCTTCAGCGTCGCAAGATCGAGGTGATCGTAATGATTGTGCGAGATCATCACCACATCGATGCGCGGCAGGCTGTCGAAGGGAACGCCCGGAGCGTGCACGCGCCGCGGCCCCGCAAACGAAACGGGTGAGCATCGCTCCGACCAGACGGGATCAAACAGCGCCGTCACGCCCGAATCTCCGCTCCCGAACGCCACGACGAAGGTCGCGTGGTTGACGAAAGTCGCCGCCGCCCCACGCCCCGCGGACGGCCACATGACCGGGCCCGTCGCGGTTTCCACCCACTCCGGCCATACCGCCTTCTCCTCGCGGCTCCAGCGCCACATGTCGCCGAAGCTTTTGTCGATCCGCCCCACGCCCGGATTGAAAAAAAGTTTTCCGTCGAAGTGATCGGACTCCGGATAAGGTTGCGCCTGCGCGCCCGCGACGGCGATCAGGACACACAGCGCGAAGGTCAGGAGGTGAATCGGCGCCCCCCATGCGTGAAGACGCCGGAAAGGGGTGCGCCGGGCGGAGGAACACGGGCGGGAGAAGAACATGGGGTGAAAAGTAGCGGAAGCATCCGCCTCGCCCGAACCTACTTTTCCAGGGCATGAAAACCGCCCATCGTCTCGGCATTCCCGTCCTCGCGCTCGGACGCGGCCTTGCGGAAGCCGGCTTCGTCCTGACGGTGAAGGCCGGGCTCACCGGCCACGATTCGCCGCTTCTCCTCGCGGCCATCCCCGTGCTGGTGCTTCTCCGTTTCGTGTTCCAGGATCGCGGGGCCGTTCTGGAAGCCGCCGCGCTGCGCGATGGCGTCGCGACCTGGAGACGTCGCGTGCTGGACGCGCTCCGCCAGCGCGCGGTGCCCGCCTGGAGGCCGGGCACCCGGCGCACCCTCGCCCGAACCCTCGAGGAAGACATCCCCGTCGCGGCCGAGGGCGCGCTGGCGCGGCGGCGCCTGCTGGGGGCCCTTCTCGAAGGCGCCGTGCTGCTGCCCCTTCTGTTCGTGTTCGCGTGGGAGGCCGCTCTCGTGGGAGTTGCGGCGGCGGCCGTGCTGTGGCCCGTGCTGCGCCGCCGCAACCGGCGCATGAAGGATCACGAGCGCGCCGGCGCCGCCGGTCGGGAAAAGGCAAGCCACGCACGCGAGGATTTCTCCCACGCGCTGGAAGCCCTGCCGGGTGTGGGGCTTTCCGAAGCCCTCGACCGGCTCGACCGCGCGCTGGACGACGCGCATGCGCCGACGTGGCGCTGGCGGCGCGCGCAGGCGCGCTATCCCGCCCTGCTCGAAACCTCGCTGTTCTTCGTCCTGTGCGTCATCCTCTTCACCGGCGCGCTCACCTTGTCGGGACTCGAAAGCGTGCTCCTGTTCGCCATGCTCCTGCTGTTGACGTATCGTCCCTTGCGGGAGGCCGCGCGCCAGTATCCGGTGGCCGCCGCCGGAGCCCGCGCCGTCCAGGACCTCCGCGCGCGGATGGCGGAATGGAGCGCACATCCGCTCCGGACGACGCCCGCCCCCCATCCCCATCCGCAACGATGCGGCGTGCGCGATCTCACCTTCGGATACGAACCGCACACTCCCGTCCTGCGCGGCGTCACCCTGGAGTTTGCGACCGACGCCGTCACCGGTTTGACCGGCCCCAACGGAGCCGGCAAAACCACCTTGCTGCGCGTGCTTGCCGCCGCGGAAACTCCGCAATCAGGCACTGTGCTGTGGCCCGCCGCCGCGCACGCCCCACGCGCCGGAGGCACGTCACCGCGCGGCATCGCCGTCATGCCGCAACGCGCATGGCCCGGTCACGACTGGGCCGCATGGGCCCACGCGTTCCGGGCCAACGATCCCGAAGGCTGGCGCCGGCTTGACGACCTTCTTGGCGTGGACCGCCTGCGGGACAAATCCTTCCATCCGGAATCGCTTTCAGGCGGTGAACGGCAGCGCATGGCGCTCGCCCGCACGCTCACCAGCGACGCCGCCTACCTTCTGCTCGACGAACCCACCACGTCCATGCCCGCGGACCAGCGGGAGCGCGTTCTCCGCGGCGCCCTGACCTTCTGGAAGACACGCCTGCCCGAACCGCGCGGCGCCCTGGTGGTCTCGCATGAACCGTTCCTGGAATCGGTGTGTGACGCCCTCGTCACCCTGGGTCCGGGGCAAGGCGCCGCGCCTCCACCATCCCCCTGAGCGTACCGGACATCCTCCCATGAACACGCATGCGCCTCTTCCTTTCGAAGCCTTCCTCTTCTCACGCCGCGGCTGGCTCCTCGCCGCGGCGGGCCTCGTCGTTGTGGGGGCGCGGGCATTGACCTCCGCAGGAGAGGCGCCGCTGCGCCCGGAATGGTTGATCTACGTCGCCGCGGCCGCCGCGCTCAGACTCTGGGCCGGCGGGCACCTGGGCGATCACGGAAATGACGCGCAGGCCCGCGCGCCGCGACTCGCGCGCACCGGCCCCTACCGCTTCTCGCGCAACCCCCTGTACGTCTCCAACATCCTCGCCGCCATCGGGCTCATTCTTTTCGCGAACGCGCTCCCGCTTGCTGTCGCCCTTACCCTGATCATCCTGATCATCGTGCATCACATCATCCTCATCCGGCACGAGGAAAAAACCCTCCTCGCCCTGCACGGTGACGCCTATGAACGCTACCGACGCGAAGTGCCGCGCTGGTACGGCCTGATGCGTCCCCACGGAGCACGGCCTTCCGAACGGCAGGAAGGAGGGGGGAGGGGCACCCTGCAGGCCCTCCTGCGCCGACAGGGACGAAATGTGGGCTACATGGCGGTTTGCGTGCTTGCCGTGTGGACGGCCTCGCGGCTGGGAGTCATCGCGGGATCCGCGGGACAGTGAGGATGACCGTACCCCCCGTGACGCGGAAGGGCTCCCCGTGATCCTGACCTTGTACCGACTCGCGTGGGAGCCCGTGTGGTGGACCGCGCGCGCCCTGGCCGCGGCGATGCGCCTGACGGGACGCGAGTCGGGACGCGATCCGGGACGCGACTCCCGCGCGCGCGGCCTCGCGTCGTGGCGCCTGTCCGAACGGCTGGCACCGACCGTCCCGCCCGCGTCGTCCGGAGAAGCTGCGCCTGAAACCATCTGGTTGCACGCCGCCTCGCTGGGCGAATGCAAGGGCCTGTGGGCCGTGGCGCAACAGTTGCAACAACGGGCGGCAGAAGTCATGCGGGAAGGGACGCCGGCAAAAGCTTCCCCATCCGGTCGCGAAGACCATGCGGAAGATGCGGCGGATGCGGAAGGTCCTCCGGAAACCCTCCGCACCCTTCGGGACATGCGCCTCCTGCTGACCACCAACACCGTCACCGGGCTGGCCTATCTCCAGCGTGAAATCGCGGCCCTGTCAGGATCGGGCGACCCCCGCGATTCCGCGCCCCGCGTCACCTTCGCGGCACGTCTCGCCCCGCTGGATCACCCCCGTCTTGCGCGCGCCTTTCTCGCGGAAAACGCCATCCGCGCGCTGGTGTTGTTCGAGGTCGAACTCTGGCCCCACTGGATTGCGGCGGCGCGGCGCGCGGGCGTCCCCGTGCTGTGGATTTCCGCGCGCCTCACCCCGCGCGCCCGGCGGCGTTATGCAGGCAACTCCCTGTGCGCCGGCGCGCTGGGGCGCGTGCTCCGCGACCTCACGTGGATCCAGACACAAACGGAAGACGAGGAGCACGCGCTGCGCCGCCTGGGGAACCCGCGGGTGGAAACCGGAGGCGACCTGCGCGGCCTTCATTCCCTGCGCCCCCTTCACTCCCCGCGTGCCGTCCCCTCACCGGGGTGCGCGCCGGCGGACCAGCCGCCGCTTCCGGACACCCCGGGAGTCCGTCGCGGCGGCATCGCTTTCGTCTCCTTCCATGCACACGAACTGCCGGCACTGGTGGCTGCCGTGCGCATGGAAGGAGACGAAAGGGACGCGCACCCCCATGCCCGCCTCCTGATCTTTCCCCGCAAACTGAACGAGGTCCCGACGTTCGTCCGCATGCTTTCGCCGTACGGATTCGTCCTGTATTCGGAACACGTGAAACCGGGGGAACGGAGAGGGACCGAAGAGCCCACGCGGGAGACGTCCGCCCCGGAGGCGGGACGCATGATCATCGATGCGTACGGTCTGGTGGACGGGTATCTGGCGCAGACGCGCACGGCGGTGATCGGCGGAAGCTTCGGTGCGGACGCGCGCATCGGCGGACACAACGCGTGGGAGCCTTTGCGGGCGGGATGCCGCATGATCATCGGCCCGCATCATCACAACCAGCGGGCGTTGGTGGATCGCCTGCAAAGCGGCGGCCTGATCCGCGTCGCGCGCGATGATGCGGAACTGCGGGAGGAAATCCTGCGCGCCACACGCGCGGAATCGTTCCTGACGCCATCGCAAAGCCTTTCCGAAAAGGCCGCGCAACGCGCCTTTGTCGACGAGGAAACCGCGCGACTGGAAACGGCAAGCGCGCGGGCCTGCGACATGATCCTTGCGTGCGCGCGAGGAGACTCTTGACGACGCCTCAAACATCACAGGTCGCGAAAACGTTTGAAATCGAACATTCGCGCGAAAAAACCGACGTTCACCGCGCGCAACACCCTCATGCTGATTTCGCGCCAAAAAATGCGTTGGAAATGACTATGTCAAAATGACGAAACAATTATCATACTCAAATCATTGAATTCAGCCGAATAACGCGAATCCCTTGCAAATAAAGGGCGAAACGTTTTTTTCTTGGTACATTTGACTCATGGATTCGCGAGGATCTCTGGTCAAGAAGATCGACACGGGTGCGACATGGGTGGGAGTTATCCTGTGTGCGCTTCTGCTCCTGTTTGCGGGAGCGGGCTGGGCATCCAAAGGCTTCAAACGACCTTCGGTGGGGAAAGCCGCTCCCGAGTTCACGCTGACCGGTCTGAATTCCCGCGACACCCTCGCTCTCGCGGATCTTTCAGGCAAGGTGGTGCTCATCGACTTTTGGGCAAGCTGGTGTCTGCCGTGCCGCCAACTCATGCCCCGCATCGCGGAACTGAAGGCGCGCCATCCCGAACTTGAAATCGTGGCCATCAGCGTGGACGTCAGTCGTCAGAAGGCGCTCACCTTCCTGCGCGCGGTGGAGCCTTCGCTGCGCGCGGTGCACGATCCCGAGCACATCGTTTCCAACGCCTACGGCGTGGAACGGATGCCGAGCAGCTTTCTGATCGACCGTTCCGGAAATCTGCGCTTCCGCCACGACGGCTACAGTGAACAGGATTTCGAAGCCATCGAACGCCAGATCAGGCTGCTGCTGGACGAGAACTAGGGACGCGACCGGGTTCGCGGCGTCCCCCATTCCCCGTGCCTCGCCAGGCGCGGGAACCTTCCGGCCGAAACGCAGGCCCCATGCCCCCGAGGGGCACCACCCCTCGCTCCTCGCCCCCGTGCCCCCGTACTCTTCCCGCGCTCATCTTAGGCGTTCAGGCAGCACGTCCGCGTTTGCGTTTTCCCACATTCGGATCGTCTCCCGCACCACTTCCCACGTTCGATTCTTGATTCCTCATTCTTGATTCCTCGTTCTTGATTCCGATTCCGGAAGTCCCGAACCTTCAATTCCTAACTTCCGACCCATGCCCACCATCGTGTTCACCGGCGGCGGAACCGCCGGCCATGTCATGCCCAACCTCGCCCTCGCTCCGCGCCTGCGGGAGCAGGGGTGGACACTCCACTACATCGGATCCGCCGCCGGTCCGGAACGGACGCTGGCGGAAGGCGCGGGGATTCCCTTTCATGCCGTCGCGACCGGAAAACTGCGCCGCTATTTCTCCTGGCGCAACTTCACCGACCCCGCGCGTGTGATCGCCGGAGCCTTCCAGGCCTTCTCCCGGCTGGGCACGCTCAAACCCGACCTCGTGTTTTCCAAAGGCGGGTTCGTGGCCGTCCCGGTGGTTTACGCCGCGCGCCTGCGCGGGATCCCCGTGGTGCTCCACGAATCGGATCTCACGCCGGGTCTGGCCAACCGCCTGTGCCTTCGCCTGTGCCGCCGCCTCTGCGTCAGTTTTCCGGAAACGCGCGATCATCTGCCCGCCTCCGCACGCGCCAAATGCGTAGTGACCGGTTCCCCCATTCGTCCCGAACTCTTCCGGGGCGACAAGGCTGCGGGCCTGTCCTTCCTGGGTTTCACGACCGGCAAGCCCGTCTTGCTGGTGATGGGGGGGAGCCTCGGGGCGAAAGCCGTGAACGAAACCCTGCGCGCCAATCTCGGGTGGATCCTGAAAACCCATCAGGTCGTTCACCTGTGCGGCAAGGGCTGGCTTTCGCCCGAGGCGGACGCGCCGGGATACCGCCAGTTCGAGTTTCTCGGCGCGGAGCTGGCGGACGTGATGGCCTGCGCGGATGAAGTGGTCTCCCGGGCGGGGGCGAACTCCCTGTTCGAACTGCTCGCCTTGCGCAAGCCCATGTTGCTGATCCCCCTTCCGGGAAAGGCTTCCCGCGGGGACCAGATCCTCAACGCGGAATCCTTCGCGCACCGCGGCCTCGCCCATGTGTTGCTCCAGGAGAA
Source organism: uncultured Bifidobacterium sp. (assembly GCA_964416695.1). Lineage (GTDB taxonomy): Bacteria > Fibrobacterota > Fibrobacteria > UBA11236 > UBA11236 > UBA11236. The sequence goes on along the minus strand of CAYQFG010000022.1, from coordinate 16,096 downwards.
CCTCACACCGGAGGCCTTGCGCGACGCGCTGGCGCGGCTGGCCGCCGACGGGGCAACCCTCATCCGCAACATGGAATCGTCCGGACTTTCCCAGGGGACCGACCGCGTTCTGGCCGTGATCAGCGAAGCGGTCAAACCTTCCCCCCCGAACGCTTCCGCCTGAACGGTTACGGCTTCCCCGGGCCACCCGCGGCGCATACCGGGCCCTTCGCGAAACCCGTCACGGCGCCGCGCTCCCACCCCCATCCATTGCCGGAGCACCCTTGCTCCGACCGCCCCAATCCCGCGAAGCACAGGAAAAATCGTCACGCCGCATTTCCTCAAGCCGAGGCCGCGCCCGGGATGACTACCTTGAGCGACCATGGAATGGATTCTTTTCATCGTCGACTTCATCCTCCACATCGACGCCCATCTCGCCGAACTGATCCGTGACTACGGCGCCCTTACTTACGCCATCCTGTTCCTGATCATTTTTTGCGAAACCGGTCTGGTGGTGACCCCGTTTCTTCCCGGCGACTCGTTGTTGTTCGCGGCGGGGGCGTTCGCGGCGCTCGGTCTGCTCAACCCCGTGTTCCTCTTCGTGCTGCTCGTGGCCGCGGGAATCCTCGGCGATGGAGTGAACTACTGGATCGGGCGCACGTTCGGGCTCAAAGGCTTCAGTGATACCGGACGGTTTCTCAACACGCGCTACATCGAGAAGACCAACGCTTACTACGCGAAGCACGGCCCGTCGACCATTGTGATCGCGCGCTTTCTGCCCATCGTCCGCACCTTCGCGCCTTTCGTGGCCGGCATGGGTCACATGGAATACCGCCGCTTCACCACCTACAACGTGACCGGCGCGGTGTTGTGGGTGGGGTCGTGCGGACTCGCGGGTTACCTGTTCGGCAACATTCCCGTGGTCAAGGACAACTTCAGCCTCGTGGTGATGGGCATCATCGTGGTGTCGTTGATCCCCGGTGCGGTGGCGCTGCTCCGCGCGCGCTTCGGAAAGTCCGAAGTCCCGACCCCGTAAGCTCCCCGCGGGGCGGTCACCTGGCCGTCACTTCACGAGGCGCCTTCACGAATCCGGGTACGTTTCGTCCCCGTCTTTCGTGCGGGCACGCAGTTCCTTCAGGCCGTAAACCCTGCGGGAGCACGCGTCTTCGATCAGGGTTTGCATCGACACGACGGTTGCTCCCCCTTATTACTGGTACGATCCTTCTGATCTCCGTAAGAAAGCCTCCATTTCGCCGGCAGGATGGTGTCGCCCAAGGGGCGCGGTCGCATGAATCGCGTCATCACCTTCCCCGGCTTTGTCCGCATCCCCGCATTATGACGAACCGGGATGATGCGCGCCGCGTTAAATTCAGGGAACATTGGAGGAGTTCATGATTCACGGTTCGTCATCGGTCGCATCCCCCGTTCAAACATCCACCAGCCGGCGCGTAACGACATCCCGGCACGCCGCACGGACGGCTTTCGCCCTCGCGTTCTGCGCCGCATTCATGCCATCGGCGGCGCATGCCCAGGGCGGCCTCATCCAGCTGCCCGACTCGTTGTTCGCGGCGGGCGACACCATCACGTGGTGGAAGCGCATCCCGACCTTCTGCGAAGGGCCGGCGTGGGATTCCACCACACAGTCCGTGTTCTTCACCCGCCAGTACGGAAACGGACAGGCGAACTGGCCGATCTACAGGATCCGTCCCGGCCAGGACACCGGCGACGTGTTCATCGCCACCGCGGCGCAGGCCAACGGCCTCGCCTTCGACCGTCAGGGCCGTCTCGTGGCCGCGCAGAACGGCAAGCTCACGCGCTACAAGGCCGACGGCAGCGTCGATTCCGTGCTGGTCACCAGCGGCACCAACGGCGTCACCTTCAATCAGGCCAACGACCTCAGCATCGGAAGCAACGGGGCCATCTACTTCACCGACCTTGGCAACCGCGTGTTCCATCTCAACGCCGCGGGAGAACTCTCGGTGGCCTACACCGGGGCGACGTCGGCGAACGGCATCAACTGGGTGGAATCCGACAGCGTGGTGTACGTGAACGAAAGTCGTCAGGTCAAGCGGTACACTGTGAAACCGGACGGCTCGCTGGCGGACCCTCAGGTGTTCATCACCGTGGCCACCGGCACCGGCGGAACCTACGCCGACGGCAGCACCATCGACGCCCACGGCAACCACTACGTGGCCAACTTCCAGCAGGGCGAAATCCGCATCTACAACGCCAACGGCGACTCCATCGGCCGCGTCGTGCCGCAGCTCGCGACCGGATCGTACAACGCCCTTCCCGGCGCCATGGGCAACGTCAGCAACGTCATCTTCGGCGGCCCCGACCTCAAGACGCTGTACTTCACCGGTGACGGCGGCCTGTACTCCCTGCGCATGAAGATTCCCGGACGCAAACCCTTCGCGGACGCGGATCCCACCGCCATCCATGCCATCCGCGCGGCCCGGCCCGCCTCGCACCGTCACACGCCGGAAGCCACCGGCCCCGCGCGCGACCTCCGCGGCCGGCTGCTGCCCGCCGCCGGCGAGCACGCCGGCCCTGCCTTGCGCCTGCCCGTCACACGGTGACGGGCGCGCACGCCTCCCACATCCCCACACCCCCTTCACGCTCCGCTCCCGGAGGTCCCGATGAACACACCCGCTTCCGCAACCGCCGCCAGCCTCTTCGCGATGGCCCTGGCGGCCCTTCCCGCCGCCGCGCAAAACCTCATCGATCTTCCCGACTCCCTGTGGGCCGGGGACAGCGTGCAATGGGTCAGCAAGGTCACCGGGTATTGCGAAGGCCCGGCGTGGGATCCCGCCACCGGCGCGGTGTACTTCACCGAGCAGGCGCAAAGCGGCAATGCGGCGCACTGGCCCATCCGCCGCGTGAAGCCGGGCGTGGATTCAGGCAGCGTCTGGTACAACAACCTGCAAAGCAACGGCCTTTACGTCGATGCCGAAGGGCGCCTCATCACCGCCCAGAACGGACGCCTCACGCGCTTCAAGGCCGTGACGCCGGGCAACGAGGATCCCGTCGTCGACTCCGTGCTGGTCACCAGCGGCACCAACGGCGTCACCTTCAACCAGGCCAACGACCTCAGCATCGGAAAAAACGGCGCCCTCTACTTCACCGACCTCCAGAACCGCGTGTTTTACCTCAGCCCCACGGGCCAGCTGTCCCTCGCCACCACCAACATCACCTCCGCCAACGGCATCTACTGGCTCGAAGAGGAGAACGCCGTGTACGTGCACTCCGCCGTCACCAACGGCAACATCTACCGCTTCGACATCGATGAAACCACCGGCGCGCTCGTCAACCGCACGACGTTCGCGTCCGGCGTGAACACTCCGGACGGAGGCACGCTGGACGTCAACGGCAACCGCTACGTGGCGAGTTACAACCTCGGTGAGATCCGTGTGTACAACGCCGCCGGAACCTTCATCGGCAACATCGCCCTGCGCGTCCAGAACGGCACGCCCTACGACGCCGTCAGCTTCCGCCAGGGCAACCAGGGCAACGCCAGCAACGCCGTGTTCGGAGGCCCGGACATGAAGACGTTGTACATCAGCGGCGACGGCGGCCTGTTTTCCATCCGCCTCAAGGTCCCCGGACGTCTCCCCCAGGGGCCGGTTTCCCTCAAGGCGCCGGTGCACAAGCACAAGGCAGGGATGGGGGAGGGTAAGCTGCGCCGGACCTATGATGTGCGGGGCCGTACGGCCGGCGCAGGGTGGAGCGGTGCGGTCGTGAACCCTTCGGGCACCCCCCACGACTCGCACCCCTCACAAGACTAGGGCCGCGGCGCGCGGACCACGTCAGCTTCGGAAACCACCTCAGCCGAGTGCGCGCAGTCGTTCCTGCGCGCGGCCACGGAAGACCAGCCATGACGCGCCCTGCGCCGCGCACACGGTGACCGCCACGGTCACCGCCCACACCGGCGCGCTCATCCACACCGTGGAGGAAACGAGACCGGAGTCCGGCAGGGCCGCCCCGAGCAGGGTTCTCACCAGCGGAAACGCGAGGGCGTCGAGCGCGCCTCCCAAGGCGACAGCCGCCACCCCCAACATCAACCCTTCCCAGAACACCAGTCTCCGAAGTTCGGCCTTGCCCCATCCCGTCGCTTCGAGAAGCGTCATCTGGCGCGTCATGCCCTCGAAGCGTCCGAGCATCAAGGCCGACAACGTGATCAATGCGAGGATGACGGACAACAGTCCCATCATGGCCGCGACCTGGCGCCCCGTGGCGGTCAACCGGCGCAAGGCTTCCCGCGTTTCCGCCACCGGAACGACCTGCGTGACGGTTTGCTGGTCGATCATCGCACCCAGGGAATCAGCCTTTCCGGGGACCGCATGCATGATCAGGTAGTGGAGGACATAGCTGTTCCACACCGTCTTCTGTCCGGCAACGGGAAGCGCCTCTTCGAGGAGGCTTTGCGCCTGAACGAGATTGGTGAACACCAGACGGTCCCACGCCGTCCCCGTGGGAGCCAGGATTCCGGAGACGGAAAAGACGCGCGGCCTCAGACCCGACTCTGCGGGAGACGGCATGTTGTCCGTCGTCCAGTGCGCGACCGCGACGGCATCGCCGACCGCCAGCCGTTCGCGGCGCGCCACGGCGTCGCCGATCACGACGCCGGCCTCTTCTTCGGTCCATCCTCCGGCGGCATAAGCCAGCCGCGGCGCGGGCGAAGGCATGGCGAAAAACGCCTCGATGGTTCCGGCCACCCGGTATTGGTCTCCGGAGAGTTCGCCGAAACGGCTGAAGCGACCGGCATCACTCCCGGCCCCCGCGCGCGCGTTTCCCTCGTCCTCCTCGCCACCCCGGCCGGAGGACCCGGTCTCCGGCGCGGAAACGACCTCCGGAACACGCGCGCGCGCACCCGTTTTTCCGACGATTTTTCCGGCGTAGACCAAGGGCACCACGCTGGAGGCATGGGCGGTTCTCCCCGCCGTGTACCACGCTTCGTTGACCATGGTGGCGAACAATCCCAGGGGAATGAAACGCGGGTAAGGCCCTTCCGCATTCAAGGCTCCCAGCACCGCGTCGGTCGCGCCGCCCTTGGCGGCGATCAGGGCGTCGCCGGCGTGCGCCACGGTGGCGAAGCGGGCATCCGCGAGCCGCGCGGTGCGCAGCAGCATGCCGGCGCACGCCACGGTGAGGGCCAGCGCGAACACGGCGAGCATGGTCGCGGCGCGGTGACGCGCGAGGTTGAGCCACGCCAACCGGAGGACGCTCACGCGCGCGCCCCCGTGTCGTCATCCTCGCCTCGGGACGTTCCTCCTTCCAAAGTCGTTCCCGTGTTTTCGGGGGGAGCGGGGGATGCGGGATGTCCGAGGGTGGCATCCGGGAGGGAGCCCGTCAACGAGGAAAAGTCGCGGACATCCTGAAAATGCCGGCGCGCGCGCGGATCGTGACTGACGACCACCACCGTGCTGTCCCGGGAACAGTCCCGCAGGGTCCGGAACACATGCGCCGCGCCGGGATCGTCAAGATGCGACGTCGGCTCGTCGGCGAGCACGATGGCCGGCGCGGCCGCACGAATCCTGGCCACGGCGAGGCGTTGCTGTTCCCCCGGGCTCACCACGCCGGCACGCCGCGAGGCCAGCATTTCCAGACCCACGGCACGCAGGCAGGCTTCCGCGTGCCGGCGCTTGCGTGCGCCCCCGCGCGCGACGCGGTCCGGTATCCCCAGCATGAGGTTTTCCAGAACGGTGAGGTGATCGACGAGATTCCAGCGCTGGAAGATGAGGCCGTAATGGGTGCGGCGAAAACGCGCGCGCGCGGCATCGTCCAGGGTGGTCAGTTCCGTGTCTCCCACCCGGATGGAACCCGAAGCGGGAAGGAACTGGCCGGCGAGAAGGTGGAGCAACGTCGTCTTGCCGCGCCCGCTCGGACCGTGCACGAGCACGTGCGCCCCCGCAGAGGCTTCGAAGCAGGGAAGATGAAAAAGCGGAGCGGGCGCGGCCGGAAACCGGACCGTCACATCCGAAAGAACGATGTTCACGACCCCGCAAACTAGTAAGTCAGCGTGAATCCGTTCTGTGCGGACTCCATCTGGGGCGCGGACATGAGCCGCGCCGCCCCCTTGAGACCCAATGCGGGCTTGAGCCCCTTCAGGCTGAACGACACGGAGTCGGCCTCGATGAGGGCGCGGCACAGGTCATTGTTGCCGTTGTGCTGGATGTACAGATGACCGGTGTTGTTTTCACCCCCCGCGCGGGCGGCGTACAGCGTGAACACATGCTTGCGGCAGCCGCCTCCGTAGCTCATCACGAATTTCAGGGAATCGTTTTCGATCCTCACGTCGCGGATGCGGAACGGATCGCTTTCAGGCACCTGGGCGATGTTCTCCACTTCGATGAAGTCGCGCGGAGCCTTGCCGAAATAGGAGCCCGCACAACCCGCAAAGGAAAACAATGCGACGGCGGCCAGTGTGAGAAAACCGGTCTTCAGGATGATGTGAAAAGGATGCATGGTCATATCCGGAGTCATGGTGTATGCGCAGGGCATGACGCGGTGTGCGACCATGCTTTCGTCTGGATTCCCTGGACTGTTTGTTCCCGAATATACCGCGCACTCCGGATGCACGGTGACCTTTTTGATGTCAGACGGCATTTTCCTGAAATATGATAACAGTTAAAACATCCTTTACTCAGGCGCTGGCACACGATGGCCCTCTCGGGTGACACTGCCACGATACCACCGACAGGCTTCGGGAACGCAAGGCGCCAAAAATTGCGGGATTTCCCCTCCGGACCTGTCATCCTGTCATCAAGTCATCAAGTCGCAGGGTCACTTGTCGTCTTGGTAGTCCGGAGGAAACCCTTGCCGGATGGAGACCGGGCTTTTAGGGAATCTTTTGGTTCTTGGCTTTTGGGAAGTCCCGGAACCAGCCCGCCCGCCGCCCTGCTATCTTTCCCCCCATGTCCAACCTCCGTTACGAAGACCGCGGCGCCTCGGCCGACAAAAACGAAGTTCATGCCGCCATCAAGGGCGAAGATCCGGGCCTTTTTCCGGGCGCCTTCTGCAAAATCCTGCCGGATACCCTGACCGGCAGCGCCGACCACTGCGTCCTGATCCACGCGGACGGCGCCGGCACCAAATCCGTCGCCGCCTGGCTGTGGTGGAAGGAAACCGGCGACGCCTCGGTGTTCCGGGGGCTGGCCCAGGACAGCCTCGTCATGAACCTCGACGACCTGTTGTGCGTGGGCGCCACGGGCCCCTTCCTGCTGTCCAACACCATCGGCCGCAACGCCAAGGTCATCCCCGGCGAGATCATCGCCGAGATCATCGCGGGTTACCGCGAATGCGCCGAAATGCTCGGCCGCCACGGCATCGAGATCGTCAGCGGCGGCGGCGAAACGGCCGACATGGGCGACGCCGTGCGGACCCTGGTCGTCGACTCCACCTTGGTGACGCGCATGCGCCGCGACGAGGTCATCTCCGGTGACAAGATCCGTCCGGGCCTGACCATCGTCGGCCTCGCTTCGTTCGGCAAGGCCCACTACGAAACCGCGGAAAACTCGGGCATGGGCAGCAACGGGTTGACCTCCACCCGTCACGAACTGCTGTCGCGCCATTACACCGAGACCTATCCCGAGGCCTTCGCGCCCCAGATCAAGGAACTCGCCTACACCGGACCGTTCCGCCTGCAGGACACCTTGCCCGGTTCGACCATGACGGTCGGTCAGGCGCTGCTTTCCCCGACGCGCACCTTCGCGCCGGTCTTGGTCAAGGCCTTCGCGGCGCACAAGTCGTCCATCGCCGCGGTGTTTCACAACACCGGAGGCGGCCAGACCAAGTGCCTACGCTTCGGCAAGGGCATCACATACGTGAAGGACAATCTCTTCGCGCCCCCGCCGTTGTTCCAGGTGTTGAAGGAGCGTTCGCGTCTCGACACGCGCGAACTGTATCGCTCGCTCAACATGGGCACGCGCCTCGAAATCGTGTGCGAGCCCGCCGCCGCGCAAAGCCTGATCGACATCGCTCAAGGCTTCGGCATCGACGCGCAGGTGATCGGCCGCACCGAAGCCGGCCCGGAACAGAACAAACTCGAACTGACGGTCGACGGCGAAGTCCTCACCTACACTCTGGGCTGAGTTCCAAAACGCATGGGAGGATAGGGGAGGGGGGAGGGGTGAGACCACCCCCTGCCATCCCTCCCGGTTGCGGGCGGGGGTGTACGGTGTTTCCAAGGGGACAACGGACAGGGCCCCCGGATCGTTCCCTGACGTTTCCTTCCGTTCCCGATCGTTCCCGATCGATCCGTCTCCGCCTGTCTTCGTCTGTCTTCGTCCTGGATCACGCTCCTCCTGACGGTTGCCACGGACTTCGGAATTCGGAATTCGGAATTCGCATTTCAAAACCAAAGCCCTCTTCCCCCTGGTTCAAACGTTTGATTCAAACGTTTGAACCAGGGGAGGAATCAAGGGGAGTCGTTTCCCATGGATCCCGGGGGCCTGACCCGGAATCCCCCTCGCCGGCCATTCCCGCGCACCGTACGCCCCTACGTACTCATAAGCCCTGGATTTGTTCCGCCCGATACCCCGATCCCCGGCACGTATCGGCGGGTTCACGCCACAATGATGCTCTGCGGGCTCATCCCTGCTCGTGTCTTGTCCTCCTGTTCCCGGGTTCATCACCAGGCGCATCCTGAGGAACCGCTGCGAACCGTTCCCAGCCCCTTCCCAATCCGTTCCCATCCCTTCCAGGGAATCCTTTCGGGAAACCCCCGCACTGTTTTGGATCCGCGACATTGATCATGTGATAAAAAACGGATGGGGAGGTTCGGGGGGTCCGGAACCCCGGAGGCCCTCCTCCGCACCTCCCTCCCCGAGGGACTTCCCGACCCGCCGGTCTCCGGAACGGAGACCCCTCCCCCCAAAAAATCCATCCGCACCTTCTACCTTGCGTTCCATGAATCACACCGCTTCCCTGCTGTCCCAGGTCAAGGCCGAGATTTCCAAAATCGTGATCGGCAATGAAGAACTCGTGGAACATTTGCTCATCGCGTTGCTCGCGCGAGGCCATGTCCTTCTCATCGGGCCGCCGGGCATGGCGAAGACGACGCTGGTTCACAGCTTTGCGGATTCACTCAACCTGCCGTTCAACCGGATCCAGTTCACGCCCGATCTGATGCCGTCGGACATTCTGGGGAATGAAATCCTGCAGGAGAACCGGAGCACCGGGCATCGGGAACTGGCGTTCATCAAGGGTCCCATCTTCACGCAAATCCTGCTGGCCGACGAAATCAACCGGACCCCTCCGAAAACCCAGGCGGCGCTGCTGCAGGCCATGCAGGAGAAAACCGTCACCCTGTTCGGGCGCACCGAACGTCTGGCGGAACCGTTCATGGTGCTGGCGACCCAGAACCCCATCGAACAGGAGGGCACCTACCCCCTTCCCGAGGCCCAGCTGGACCGTTTCCTGTTCTCCCTGTACCTGGACTACCCCTCGTATGAAAACGAGCTGGCGATCGTGAAAAGGCACTCCATGGCCATCACGGAAAAGGTGCAGCAGGTTCTGACGGCGGAGGCCATTCTGGCCCTGCAGAAAACGGTGTCGGAAATGACCGTTTCGGATCATGTTTACGAGAAAGCGGTCAAATTGACCCGGGCGACCCGTCCTGAAGGCGATACCCCGGTCGCGGAAGTCAGGCAGTATGTGAAGTGGGGCGCCGGGCCCCGGGCCATCCAGTTCCTGGTGCTTGCGGCCAAGGCCAAAGCCCTGTTGCATGGTCGGCCCACTCCGGTGGAAGCGGATGTGACCTCACTGTTCAAGGCTGCCATGAACCATCGCATCCAGCTGAACTTTCAGGCTGAAGCGGAGAGCTTCACCGTCTCCCGCCTTCTGGATCTCGTCCTGGACAAGGTGTGATCCCTGGGCTCGAACCCTCCGTCTTTTCACATCCCACGCCTGTGTTAATAACCATCCTGATGAGAGATATAATCAGGAATAGGGTTAGGCTTGTTGATAGTTATTGAAAACCCGTAAAAATCCCCACAAGTAATTGATATACAAGATTTTATAACAAGTGTGGAAATCAACATGAGCGGTGAAAACTACCGGAGTTTTCAATGTCCGCCCCTGTTGAGAGATATTGAAAACCTTCCTTCAATGTGTCTTCACGGTCTTTCCTGCCCGCAGCATTGAAAACCCGGGGAAAAGTGGGCCGCCTCCCGGAATTCCTCATAAGTTGCGGGTTTTCAACAACTATCCACAAAAAATGTGGATAGGAATCTATCAACATCGGTGTGGCGAATCTCGTGAAATTTCGCGGTGACGTCCCTCTTCTTTTTTTGGAAAATGGCCAAAAAACGAAAAAAGGGAGCCACTGGCTCCCTTTTTTCAATGTTGACAGGTATTGAAAACCGCGGGCGCGGCCATCAAACCGTGGTCTTGAACAGCTTTTCCGCGATCTGGACGGCGTTGAGCGCCGCGCCCTTGCGGATCTGGTCACCCACGCACCAGAAATCGAGCGTGTTGGGCAGGCTGATGTCCTTGCGCAGGCGCCCAACCAGGACGGGATCCTTGCCGGAAGCGTCCAGGGGCATGGGCCAGCGGTTCTTGTCGCGATCTTCGGAGACCAGAACCCCCTCGGTGTGGGCCAGCATCTTGTAAGACTCGGCGATGTCGGGGTCGGAGAGGAATTCCACGTTCACCGCTTCGGAGTGGGCCCGGAGAACCGGGACGCGGACGCAGGTGGCGTGAATGGCCAGCGATTCGTCTTCGAAGATCTTGCGGGTCTCGTTCACCATCTTCATTTCCTCTTCACAGTACCCGTTTTCCGTCATGGGCGAATTGTGGGGGAAGAGGTTGAACGCGTAGGGGTGGGGGATGACCGTGCGCACGAAGTCCTTGTTGTCCATGCGGGCCTTGGTCTCGTCGACCAGTTCCTGCATGGCGACGGCGCCGGCGCCGCTGGCGGCTTGATAGGTGGTCACGATCACGCGCTTGATGCCGTAACGCTTGTGCAGCGGCCACAAGGGCAGGCACATGATGATGGTGGAGCAGTTGGGGTTGGCGATGATGCCCTTGTGACGCTGGATCGCCTCGGGGTTGATTTCCGGGATGACCAGAGGGACGTCGGGGTGCATGCGGAAATGGGAGGTGTTGTCCACCACCACGGCGCCGGCCTTGACGGCGGAAGGCGCGAATTCCTTCGAGAGCGATCCCCCCGCGGAGGCGAGCACCAGGTCGATTCCTTCGAAGGAGTCGTGCGTCAGTTCCTGGACGGTGATGTTGTCGTCGCCGAAGCGGATGGTTTTGCCGGCGGAGCGGGCCGAGGCCAGCAGGCGCAATTCCGCGATGGGAAAGTTGCGTTCCCGCAGCAAGGTGAGAAGTTCCTGGCCCACCGCACCGGTGGCACCCATGATAGCGACGCGAATACCCATGTCGTTTCCGTCCCGTGGCTGCCGGCCGGAAACATCGGCCGGATGGAGGTATCCGGGTGAAATCAGCCGAAAAGTTGTTTCACACCGGCTTTGAGCGAAGAGGAAAAACTAGCAAAGCGCATGTGCGCCGCCCCCGCGATTGCCGGACAGACCGGTGTGGCCGCCTCAGCCGTCTAGCGGGGCCGGATGCCGTAACGTTCACCTACCGCGACGGCCTCGCTGTCGCGGGCGTGACCGGACAACCAGACGCGCACGTCGGTGGTGGTCTCTCCGGTCACGCAGCGCAGCACGGCCTCGAGATGGGAGCCTTCATAGTGCAGGAGGCGCACGGTGCCATGCAGCGCGGCGGTCGGGTCCTCCGGAGGAACGAGGACGAGATCCTGGGGGCGCACCCAGACACAGCCGTCGTCGTCACCGTCCTCCCCGGCGGGGGGCCCGATGCGGCAGGCCTCGAAGGCGGCCTCGTTGTGGAGCACCGCGCGCGGGAGGAATTCGCAGGGGCCCAGAAAACAGGCGACGTCGCGCGCCACCGGCGCACGGTACACGCGGCGCGGGGTATCCAGTTGCCGCAGCGCGCCGTGACGCAGCACCGCCACCGCGTCGGCGACGGTGAGGGCATCGGCGGTGTCGTGCGTGACGAACACCGCGGTGGTGCCGCGCGCGCGGAGGATCGCGCGCGTCTCGTCGCGCATGGTTTGCCGCAGGCCGGTGTCGAGACTGCTGAAGGGTTCGTCCAGAAGGATCAGGCGCGGCCGCGGCGCCAGCGAGCGCGCAAGCGCGACGCGCTGGCGCTCTCCGCCCGAAAGTTCGTGCGGATACCGCGCGCCGAATCCCGGAAGGCCCACCAGTTCGAGCAGGGAGTTCACGGCTTCGTCGGTTTCGGCGCGCGGGCGGCCGCGCAGGCCGAAGGCCACGTTCCGGGCCACCGTCAGGTGGGGGAACAGGGCGTGATGCTGGAAGACGAACCCGATGCCGCGGCGTTCGGGCGGCACCACGCGGCGCGCGTCGGACACCACGCGTCCGTCCAGCTCGATGGTGCCGGCATCGGGTTCCTCGAGCCCGGCCAGAAGGCGCAGAAGCGTGGTCTTGCCGCTTCCGCTTTCGCCCAGCAAGCCGAGCAGGTCGCCTTCGGCGAGATCGAAGGACACGTCCTGGACGGCCGCACGGGGGTTGCCCGGGAAGCGCTTGACGAGGTTCCGCACCCGTAAAAGCGGGGCGGGTGAAGACGTGGGCGAGGTCATGGGCGGACTCCGGATGAGACGCGGCGGGATCCGCGACGCAACATCAAGGTAAGCGGGATCAGGCCGACGAGGCTGAGCGCCACCAGCGTCAACGCGGGCAGCGCGGCCTCGGGAATGCGGCCTTCATCCGTGAGACGGAAGGCCAGCGTGGCCAGGGTTTCAAAGTCGAAGGGGCGGAGCACCAACGTGAGGGGCAACTCCTTGAACACGTCGATGAAGGCCAACATGGCGGCCACCAGCAGCGCGGGGCGGGCCAGCGGCAGATTGATGCGCAGCAGGGCGCCCATCGGGCCCGCGCCCAGCATGCGCGCGGATTCGTGCAGGCCGGGTTGCACGCGGTCGAAGGACGCCGATACGGGCTGGACGCCCACCGCGAGGTAGCGGACGAAGCATGCCAGAATCAGGCCGAAGGTGGAGGCGCTCAGGGCGAATCCGGAGAAGCCGGCGCCCGCGAGCGTGGCGGCCAGCGCCCCGATGCCGACCGCGACCAGCGCGCTGGGGAAGCTGTAGCCCATCAAGGTGACCCGCTCGGCGACGGAGAGGAACCGCCCGGGCCACGCGCGCCGGGCGCCGGCCACCAGCGCCGCCGCCGCGGTGATCAGCAGGGCGGCCGTACCCGCGATCCGGAACGAATTGAGGGCGGCGGCGGCCAGAGCCGCGCGGTCATAGCCGCTGTCCGACAACAGGGCCCAGCGCACAAGCCGCGCGGCGGGCAACACGAATCCCAGCAACAGGGGCACGCCGCACACCAGCCAGGCGAAGGCCGCCCCCGCAGGTCCGAGACGGCGCGCCTGCAGCGGCGCCTCCGAGGCGTCGGCGGCATACCGCCGTCGTCCGCGCTGCCAGCGCTCCAGCAGCAACGCGACGGCGGCGAGGGCCATCAGGATGAGGGCGAGACGCATGGCCACGCCGAGGTGGCCTTCGTTCCACGCCCGGAAAATGCCGGGAGTGAGCGGATTCAAGCCGAAGTGTGTGACCACGCCGTAGTCGTTGAGCGTTTCCATCGCCACCAGGCTGGCGCCGGCGGCCACCGCGGGCCGGGCCATCGGCAGGGCCACGCGCGTGAAGGCGCGCAGGTTCCCCGCGCCCAGCGTGCGCGCGGCTTCCAGAGCCCCGGCGGCTTCGCGCGCGAACACGGCGCGGCACGCGAGGAAAACGTACGGAAACAGCGTCGCACCCAGCACCGTCACCGCGAAAAACCACGGCGCGATCTGTTGCACGAGCAGGAAGGCGTCGACGCCGAACGAGGTGCGGACCCACACGTAAAACGGCACCAGACCCTGAAAGGCGTCGACGTAGGCGATGGCCGCGACGAACCCGGGCATGGCCAGCGGGAGCAGGAGCATCCACTCCAGGGCGCGCCGTCCGGGAAAGGCGTAGGCGGAGACCAGCCACGCGGCGGGAACACCCAGCAGGACGGCCAGCGATGTGACCGTTCCCAACAGCACCACGGTTTGCCACAGCTGAGCAGGCAGGCGCACGGAGAGCACGTGGGTCCACGCATCGGAAGGAAGGGCCGCGTGCCCCAGCACGACGGCCACCGGAACCAGCACGAGCGCCGCGATCAGGCCCACGACGAGGTGGGCGGGGGACGGGCGCGTGCGCCTCACTTCCAGCCTTCCGCGTCGAACAGCGGGATGACGCGGCCGAGGTTTTCTCCGGTCTGCGCGAAGGTGGTGGTGTCGATCTTGAAGCGTCCCCAGGCCTTGTGCACGGGGTTTTCGGAAATGGCCAGATCCACGGGATGCTCATACGTGGTGGTGGCGATCAGTTTCTGGATCTCCGGCGTGAGCAGGAACTCCACGTAGCGGCGCGCGGCCTCCGGGTTGCGGGCGTGGCGCGTGGTGCCCGCCGCGCTGACGTTCACGTGGGCGCCGCGACCGTCCTGATCGGGAAACACCACGCGGATGCGTTCGGCCTGACGCCGTTCCACGGGATCGGACGACGTCGCCAGCATGCCGAGGTAATAGGTGTTGGACACGCACACATCCGCCAGACCTTCGGCCACCAGCTTGATCTGGTCGCGGTCGCCGCCCTGGGGCGGGCGCGCGAAATTGCGGACGATGCCGCGCATCCACGCGCGCGTGGCGTCCTCGCCTTCGGCCGCAAGGTATGAGGCGGCGAGCGACTGGTTGTACGAGCTGCTGGAAGAGCGGATCAGCAGGCGGCCGCGCCATTTGGGGTCAGCGAGATCCTTGTAGGTGCGGATTTCGCCCGGCTTCACGCGGTCGGCCGCGACGAGGATCACCCGTGCGCGCACCGTGTAGGGATACCAGAACCCGTTGGGGTCGCGAAGCCCCGCGGGCGTGGCGGCGTCCAGCGTTTTCGCGCGCATGGCGCGCAACAGTCCGTCCGCGGCGGCGCGCTGCATCTGTGCGGCATCGACGGTAATCAAAAGATCTGCGGGGCTGTCGGCGCCTTCGGAACGCAGCCGCTCCACCAGCTGGTTGGCGGGCGCGTTGACCACGCGCACCGCGATGCCGGTTTTCTCCGTGAAGCGCTTGTTGATCTCGGTATCGACCTGATAATGGCGCGCGGAATAAATGTTCAGCGTGCCCTGCGCGGTCGCGGCCACAGCCGAAACCGCCAGCAAGGCAGCCGTCAACACGGGCGTCAGGGACGACAGAAAAGGCGCGGCAGACAGGCGGGAAGTTTTCAGGCTCATGATGGCAACTTTCGGCTCGCAGGCGGGAAAGATCGGGGCATCGCCTCAGGCGGTGCGACCGGCTGACACAATTTTGAGAATCAGTCTCATTATAGCAATTCCTGTTCTCAATGTCCCGTTTTCGCGTCGCTCCCGTGGGGCAGGGGCGTCCCGCAAAGAGTGGGGGGTGAACGCGCGTTCCGCGCGGGTGGCTGTGGGCGTGGGGAGGGGACCCTCCGGCGGCCATCACACGATTACAGCAGCGTGGGCAGCATGGACAACACGAGCAGCATCGCCATCGTGATGTTGAACGTGCGGACGCGGCGCGGGTTGGTCAGAAAGCGTGAGATCGCCACGCCGAACCAGGCCCAGGCCAGCACGCACGGGGCGCCGGCGACATTATACGCCACGATCAGGCGGAGCACCGGCCACAGGGGGTCGGAACCCACGGGGACGAACAGGGCGACGGCGCCGATCGTCATCATCCACGCCTTGGGATTCACCCACTGGAAGAGCGTCATCTGAAGAAACGTGAGGGGGCGATCATGGGTGTCTGACCGGGTCTCGTGCGTGCGGGTGCGGGCGAGCTTCCACGCCAGCACGAGCAGCCATGCGAAACACGCCCATTTCAGAACGAGATGCAAAAGCGGCCACACCGCGAACAACTGGCCCAACCCGAGGCCGGTGGCCAGCAAAAGCACCGAGAATCCAAGCTCCACCCCGAAAAAGGCCGGCAGGCTGGCCCGAAATCCCCAGTTGGCCGCCGTCATCATGACCATGGCGTTGTTGGGGCCGGGGGTGATGCTGGTGGCGAAGGCGAACGCCATCATGGACAGAAACGGGCTCAT
>CAYQFG010000021.1:22824-28186 GCA_964416695.1 uncultured Bifidobacterium sp. | reverse complement strand
TGAAGAGAACTTACAATCCCCGTAACCGCAAGCGCGTGAACAAGCATGGTTTCCGTGCGCGCATGGCCACCAAAGACGGCCGCAAGATCCTGTCCGCGCGCCGCGCCAAAGGTCGCCACCGTCTGACGGTCAGCGACACCATGGCGTTCAAGGATATCTAACCGTCTCTCCGGGTTGAACGAAGACCCAACCCCGCGAAGCGGCCCCGCACGTCCGGGTGCTTCGCGGAAGTTTCCCCTCCGGGCCCGCAGGCTGCATTCGGACATGTACGGACGCGTCCGGGCGGAGGGGATCGTGCTGCGAAAGTTTCCCTTGTCCATGCGCACCTTGCAAGCCGATGACATCCAGGAAAGCCGCGTCGGCTTCGTGATCCGCAAGCGTACGGGCAACGCGCCGCTGCGCAACGCCATGCGCCGCATCCTGCGCGAACTGTTCAACACACATTCTTCCGGCTTCACCCGCCCCGCCTGGGTCGTTTTCGACGTGGCGGAAAAGGCGTCGGAGACCACGCGCGCGGAGTTCCGCGCCAAGGCCGACGCGTTGCTCGCGTCGCTGTCCCGGGGTGCGGCGTGAACGCCCCGCTGGCGCTGGACGCCTTTGCCGATGCGTTGAAGGCCATCGCGCGCGGAATTTCCCGCGGCGTGACGTTCGTGCTGACGTTCCTGATCCGCGCCTACCAGAGCATCCACGTGGCCTTCTTCCGCGGCTCGTGCCGCTTTCACCCGACCTGTTCCCACTATGCGCTGGAAGCCCTCGCGCTGCACGGACCGCTGCGCGGTTCCCTGCTGACCGCGGGACGCATCCTGCGTTGCCAACCTTTTTGCCGCGGCGGGTTCGATCCCGTCCCGGAGCCGAAACGAAACGCGCCGGATTCGTCCGCGCATGTCGCTCATGCCGTTCCCGCCGACGGCCTGAAATCTCTGGAAGGATCCTCTCGTGACTCGTAATCTCATCATCGGTTGGACATTGCTGATGGCCCTCTTCCTGGGCTGGACCCAATACAAGGGAAACCAGGTCCGCAAGCAACAGGAACAACAGGCGGAACTGCTGCGGGCCGACTCGCTGGCCCAGGCCGCGGCCGCAGCGGCCAACACGATGGCCGCCGCGCAAGGGGCCCAGCCGGTTGCCGGCGGCACCGCCCTGTCGGCGGCGCCTGACCCGAAACATGCGGCCACCCTGGCTCCCACCGGTGAGGCCTTCGCCGCCGCCGCGGTGGGCGCGGACGCCGAGCCGCATGTCATCACCGTGGAAACGGAGCATTTCAACGTCGTGCTGGACGCGCGCGGCGCCCGCATCGCCGAACTGCGTGTGCCGGAAATCGGCGGCAAAACGCCGTACAACCCCGTGTTGATCCGCCCGGAGGGTGAAGGCGCGCTGACCGTTTCGCTGAACGGGACGTCGCTGGAAAACGTGGTCTGGCGCGCCGATACGGATTCGGCGTGGCTGAAGGTCGACTCCGTGCCGGTGAGCGTGACGTTCTCGACGGTGGTCCCCGGCGGCATCCCCGTCTCGCGCACGTACACGTTCGAGCCGGGCGCTCACTTCGTGCGCCACAGCTTCACCGCACCCGAAGGCGCGATCCGCAGCTATGCGCTGGACTGGAAGGGCGGTCTCGAGGAAACCGACCGCATGAGCGAAGGGCGCGGCATCGGCCTGACCGCGACGTACTTCAGCGAAGTCGTGTTCGACAACGGCTCGAGCGTGTCTCGCGAGTCGTTCGAGGGTGAAAAGGCGTTCAACGCGGAGAGCGGCGTGGTGCGCTGGGCGGGTCTTCGCCGCAAATACGTGGCCGTGGTGCTCGACTTCGGCCGCGAGGTGTCGGACCGCCTCGATGCCACCGGCGCCGCGGATCCGCGCATGCCCAAGGATGCCCCCCACCGTTATTCCGTCCGCGTGGCGGGGAACACGGACGCGAAGGCCGCGCTCAACTTCGACCTGCGCGTGATGCCCCTGCACTACTCCAGCCTGCGCGCGCTGGACCGGAACTTCGAGCAGATCCTGTTCACCGGATGGGAATGGTTCCTCCGTGCGGACGTATGGTACGTCAAACTGTGCGGACTGGTGTTGAACCTGCTGAACATGTTCTTCTCGTGGATTCCGAACTACGGCGTGGCCATCATCCTGCTGACGCTGCTCGTGCGCTTCATCACGCTGCCGCTGTCGATCAACCAGACGCGGCAGGCCGCCAAGCTGGCCATTCACCAGCCCGAGATCCGCAAGATCCAGGAGAAGCACAAGGGCGAGCGTCAGAAGATGCAGGCCGAGATCATGGCCTACTACCAGCGTCAGGGCATCAACCCGATGGCGCCGCTGCTGGGCTGCTTCCCGCTGTTCCTGCAGATGCCGGTATTCATCGCCCTGTTCAACGTGCTCGGACGCGCGGTGGAGCTGCACGAAGCGCCGTTCTTCCTGTGGATCAACGATCTGTCCCGCCCCGACGTGGTCTGGGAGGCCCTGAAGATTCCGTTCATCTTCCCCGTCGGCCTGACGGTGCTGCCGTTCCTGATGGCCGCCACCATGTGGGTGCAGATGAAGCTGACCATCAAGGACCCCAACCAGAAGGCGATGATCTGGCTGATGCCGCTAATCATGTTCGTGTTCTCAGGCTCCTTCCCCTCGGGTCTGGTGCTGTACTGGACGATCTCCAACATCTTCACCATCGGCCAGACGAAGGTGTTTGGCACGGTGACGCCGCCCGCGGGCGGCGCTCCGGCGGGCGCCCACAAGCCGAAGGTGACGATCTCGCCCGCGCCGTCGAAGGCCGGAAAGACCGCCAGGAAGAAGTAAGGGCGACCCGCCGGGTCGCCCGTGACGGCCATGTCCGATACCATCGTAGCCCTCTCCACGCCACCGGGAACCTCGGGTCTCGCGGTGGTGCGGGTGTCCGGCCCGGCCTGCGCCGACGTGGTCCGCCTGTGCCTCGGGCGCGACACCTGGAAGGCCCGCCATTTGCACACGGCCACCTTCCGCGCGCCCGCCCCCGTTCCGCCTGACGGCGTGGCGGGCGAGCCTCTCGACCACCTCGCCTTTCACCTGCTTCCGGGCCCGGCCTCTCCCACGGGTGAGGACGTGCTGGAAATCTTTCCGCACGGCAATCCGCTGCTGATCGAATCCGTCCTGCGCGCCCTGCTCGACGTGCCCGGGACGCGCATGGCCGAGCCCGGCGAATTCACGCGGCGCGCGTTCGAACACGGGCGTCTCGACCTGGTGCAGGCGGAAGGTCTCGGCGCGCTGATCCATGCGCAGTCGCAGGCCGCGCTGCGCAACGCCCGCCGCCTGCTCGAAGGCGAACTGTCGGGCCGCCTCCGCGGCCTGCGCGACCGCCTCCTCGACCTTTCGGCGCGCCTCGAACTGGACGCCGA
Source organism: uncultured Bifidobacterium sp. (assembly GCA_964416695.1). Classification (GTDB taxonomy): domain Bacteria; phylum Fibrobacterota; class Fibrobacteria; order UBA11236; family UBA11236; genus UBA11236. The sequence continues at coordinate 24,824 of CAYQFG010000021.1, read as the reverse complement.
CTTCGCGGAAGAGGAGGCCGATCCCGATTACGCCTCATGGCGCCCGCGCGTGGCGGAGGCGCGCCGCGAAGTCGAGGCCCTGCTGCGCGGATTCGAACGCGGCCGCACGTGGAATCACGTGCCGCGCGCGGTCCTGTACGGCTCTCCCAACGCGGGGAAATCCAGTCTGGTGAACGCGCTCACGGGGCGCGACCGCCTGCTGGTGTCCGACATCGCCGGCACGACGCGCGACTTCGTCGACGTCCCCTGGCGCATCGCCGGCGGTCTTGCCCAACTTGTGGACACCGCGGGGCTGGGCGAAGCGGTGGACACACTCGACGCGTTGGCGATGGAGCGGACGCGCGCGCAATTGCGCGACGCGGACCTCAAGGTCTTCGTGCAGGACGGGACGGCCTCCGCGCCCCCGGATGCCGCCCAGGCCGCGCGGCTTGCCGCTCTGGCGGCGCCGGCGGACATCCGCGTGATGACCAAATGCGACGTCCCTGGCTTCACGCCGCCCGACCCGGCGGCGGGTTGGCTCGTGGTCTCGAACACGACCGGTGAAGGCCTCGAGGCCCTCGCCGCCGTGCTGGAGGAACGCCTCGCCCCTCCGGACGATGCGGACGAAGGCGCTGTGGCCGTCACCGAACGCCAGCGCGCGGCCCTTGCGGCGGCGCGCGACCGACTCGCGGCGGCGGAGGCGCACCTCGACGGCAAGCCCGCCGTGGAGATCCTCGCATTCGAAGTCCGCGAGGCGTGCCAGGCCATGCGGGAGCTGCTCGGCGAAGTCACGGCCGACGATGTCCTGCACCGCCTGTTCGCGGGCTTCTGCATCGGCAAGTAGTCAGCGGCAGGCCGGGCACGCGCCGCCCTGGATGGCCGCATGGTCCGCTGGCCCCTTCTGCAGCGCCGCGGCCTCCGTGAACATCTCCGCGCCGAAAAAAATTCCGGAAAAAAATCCGGGGCGCGGACCCAAAATTCCAGACCGTGCGTCATACACACTGCACGCCCCTCACGGGCGGGAAGGAGGTGCATGATGAACGTTTTCCATTCCGGTGTGCACGTGCGGACTGCCGGCGAGGTGGCTTTCGCTCCCGCGGTCATGGAAGCCGCGGTTCCCGCCTTGCGGCGGGACTCCAGCAGGCAGCCGTGGCGGCATCCCCTGCCGGCCGACCGGCGTCACGGGGGGCCCTTTCGCTTCCGTTCGGCCTTCGAAATCCTGCGTGCGCAGGCCTTGTTCGCCGGTGTCGCGGACGGTGAGCTGATCAAGTTCATCGCTCTCGGCCAGGAACGCCGCGTCGAGCGGCACCATCCGTTGAGTCCGGCCGCCGGGCGCACCCGGCCCTCCCTGGCGATGATCCTCGAGGGCGAGGCCGTACTCGCATGCGGACCCTGTCCGGACGAATTGTTCCTGCGCGCGCTCGAGCCGGGCGATCTCGTCGGGGAGATCGATGCCTTTGCAACGCTGCCCCTGTCCTGCGGCGGCCCCGGCGGCACGCGGGTGAGGGAGTGCGCCCTCCCCTACGAGGCGCATGCCGGGAGCATGGCCGCCCCGTCATCCGGACGGATCGGCGACGCGACGGCCCGCACCCTCACGATCGTCCGCCTGATCGAATGGGATCCCGACGCCATGCGTGAAGCCTTGCGCCGCTGGCCCGATATCGCCCTGGGGTTGTTGGGGGGGATGGCGCGACGCCAGCGCGACATGCAGCGCCGTGTGGCCGGCCTGTGCGGACAGAAGGCGCCGCGTCGGCTGGCGCGCGCGGTGAGCGCGCTCCTGGAGGAGCGCGGCGTCGCGTGTCGCGACGACGCGGGACGCTCCGGCGTAAGGCTGACGCACGCGCCGTCGCGAACGCGGCTGGCGGAAATCGCGGGCATGGCCCGTGAGACGGCCTCGCGCCTGTTCAGGGACTGGGAGCGTCACGGGTGGATGGAAAGCGCGGGAGGTGAACTGCGGGTCTGGGACCTGAGGGCCTTGCGTCGGCTCGCCGGCACGGGATGACCTGCAGGGAACGGCGGAA
>CAYQFG010000021.1:13264-22724 GCA_964416695.1 uncultured Bifidobacterium sp. | reverse complement strand
CGGAAAGGACGGGCCACGACAGGAACAACCGCGGGAAAGGAGGTCCGGAGAGCGGCCGAAGAATGAAGGAATGGGTCATGGGGGAGAATGGGATGCCAGGGGGGCGCAACGGGATGCAACGGGACCTGAGAGGGAGGTGAGGGAGGTGAGGAGATGGAATGCCCTGAGGATCAAGAAATGGGCCTGAGAACGGACGCGGCGTGCCCGGCCACCTCCCGGAGGCCGTCCTCCGCACCCGGCAAAAACTTCCGCGAAAGCCCTGCCGCTGCGCCTCCCGATCCCGCCCTGCGGCCCTCCGGAAGTAATTTTCCATCTCTTCCCCGGGAAAGACACCCATGACCACATCTCTTCGCACCGTCGCAGGCATTGACGTTTCCACCCTCGCGCAACGGCACGGCACGCCGCTGTTCGTGTACGACCGCGCGGTCATCGAACAACGCATCGCGGATCTCAAACAGTTCGATGTGATCCGGTATGCGCAGAAGGCGTCGTCGAACCTGGCCCTGCTGGCGCTGATGCGCAAGCAGGGTGTGGTGGTGGACGCGGTATCCGCCGGTGAGGTGGAGCGCGCCTTGCGCGCGGGGTTCCGGCCGGACGGTTCCGCCACGCCGGGCACGCCGGGGATCGTGTTCACCGCCGACCTTTTCGACCGTGATGCGGTGGAGGTGATCGCGAAGCACAAGGTTCCCGTGAACGTGGGTTCGCCCGACATGATCACGCAACTGGGAACGTTTTACCCGGGCGCGCCGGTGACGCTGCGCCTCAATCCCGGATTCGGCCACGGCCATTCCCGCAAGACGAACACCGGAGGCGAATGGTCGAAGCACGGCATCTGGCACACGCAACTCGAAGAATGCCTGCGTCTGGGCCGTGAGGCGGGCGTGAACATCCACGGCTTGCACATGCACATCGGGTCGGGAACCGACTTCGAGCATCTGGCGCAGGTGTGCGGAGCGATGGTGCGGGCCGCCAAGGTCGTGGGCCCGCAACTGGAAGTGATCAGCGCGGGCGGTGGCTTGCCGATTCCGTACCGCAAGGATCAGGCCCGCATCGACACGGCCGCGTATTTCGCCTTGTGGGACAACGCGCGCAAGGAAATCGAGGCGGCCGTGGGTCATCCCGTGCGCCTCGAGGTCGAACCCGGCCGCTATCTGGTCGCGGAAGCCGGGACGTTGGTGACGGAAATCCGTTCGATCAAGACGGTGGAGAACAACCTCTTCTATCTGGTGGACACGGGGTTCGACACGCTGGTGCGTCCGGCCATGTACGGCTCGTACCACGAGATTTCCGTGGTGACGGCGGATGGCCGGACGCCCGGCGCCGATCGGGACGTCGTGGTGGCCGGACCCCTGTGCGAATCGGGCGACGTCTTCACGCAGGAGGAGGGCGGCGTGGTGGTGACGCGGCGTCTGCCCGAGGCTCGCGTGGGCGACTACCTCGTGCTGCATGACGCGGGAGCTTACGGCGCCGCCATGTCGAGCAACTACAACACGCGGCGCCTGGCGACCGAGGTGCTCGTGCACCAGGGCGTGGATACCGTGATCCGCGAACGTCAGTCGCTCGACCACATCCTGCAGTTCGAACGCATCCCGGCGGATCTCTCCTGACGGCTGGGTGACGTCCGCGACCGGACGCCGCCATAAGACATGACGAACAAGGCAGGATGACGGCTCTCATCCGACGGCCCGCATCCGAAGGGCCTGAGAAATGCCGGGCATAACGGTATATTAAGGCCATGCCCGCCTTGATCCGGGAGGCCGCGCGCCGTGTGCATCCGCGCGCCCTCCGCCTCCTCACCGTACCCCGCGCGATCTTCCGCGCGGCCCCGCTCGTTTTGGCCCTCACGCTACCTCCGGCCGCCCCCGTGTTCGCGACGACCGCATCCCGGGACATCCCGCGCACGGTGACGCTGCGGAACTTCTTCGGGGAAGGCTTCACGCTGGAACGGCCGGTGGCCATCGCGGAAATGCCCGGCCACGACAGCGTGTTCGCGGTGACGCAGCAATCGGGAACCGTCGTGCTCGTGCGCCGCGAGGCCGGCACGTGGGTCCGGAACACGTTCGACAGCGTGGGCGTGAGCAGCGTCAACAGCGGCGCCGCCGGAGAGGACGGGGGCCTGCTGGGCTTCGCCTTTCATCCGGCCTTCGCACACAACCGCAAGTATTACCTCTTTTATGTCGCGGACGTTTCCGTGCGGCCGCACCCGGGCCGGATCCTGCTGGAGGAACGCCGGGCCGTCCCCGCCCTGACCGCCCGTGACACCACGCACCCTCCGCGCCTGGTGTTGAGCCTCGACAAGCCGTATGTCTATCACAACGGGGGAACACTGCGCTTCGGCGAGGCCGGGGAAGGAAACGTGCTTTACACCGCGATCGGCGATGGAGGGAGTGGCGGTGATCCGCAGAACCGCGCCCAGAACAAGAGCGTGCTGTGGGGGAAATTCCTGCGCATCATCCCGGAAGGCCCGGACGCGTATCCGGATGACCCGACGCGAAACTATGGCATCCCCGACGACAACCCCTTTGTGGACAGCGCAGGATATCTTCCCGAAATCTGGGCCTACGGTTTGAGAAGTCCTTGGAAATGGGACTGGAACCCGTTGACGGGAACCATCTGGCTGGGCGACGTGGGGCAATCACTGTATGAGGAAATCACCACGGTGCCCCGGGGCGGGAACCTCGGCTGGAGATTCCGTGAAGGCGCCTTCTGTTTTTCCCCGGCTACGGACTGTCCCGCCGAGGGCCTCACGCCGCCGGTGTTCACGTTTCCGTCCCGCGCTTTCGGACAATCGGTGACCGGCGGCGTGTTTTTCACCGGCGACACCACCGCGGCATTTCACGGTGTCTACCTCTACGGCGACTTCCACCACAACCGCCTGTACGCCTTGCGTCCCACGCCGGACGAAACCGGATGGACCGACACCGCCACGCTCGTCGACCCCGTGATGAACCTCGTCTCGCTCGACCGCACCCGGGCCGGGCACATTCTGGCGACCAGCATGGCCACGACGTCGGGCATCACGCCCAACTCCGGCGTGGTGTCCATCCTGCAGTCCCCCGACATGCGCCCCGCGCCGGAGCCCGTACGCGTGCAAGCCGTCCGCGCTTCCGGCACGCGCGCGCGCGCCCAACTTCGTCTCGAAGACATCCGCCGCCATCCCCACCGCTACGTGATCATCACGCTGGACGGGCGCCTCCTGACGCGCGTCCCGTCGGGTCCTTTCCTGGTGCGTCAAAAAGTCGGGGACAAATCGTCCCAGCTCATGACCTCGGTCACGCCGTAGGCGCACGGGCGGTTTCTCCCGCCCGTGCCGCGGTTTTGCGCACTCTGGCGACGTGATCCCAGGCCGACTTCGCCGGCTGTCCCTCATCCGTTCACCACCAGTCCCTCACAAAACCGCGGCGCGCATCACCCCCTGACCGGATACTACAAGCATTCACGGCCGTTGGACAGTACCTTTCCGGAATACCCGGATCTGCAGCATTGCGCCGTGCACCCCGATTCTGACCTCCTCTGGCGCACCTCAGGGACAGCCCATGAAATCCGTTTCTTTCCGTTTCTCCACGCTTCCGGTGAAGCGCGCGTCGCATGCCGTTCTCGGCGCCCTCCTCAGCCTGACATCCCTCGCGATCCTGACCCTGGGCACGGCCCCCGCGGCCGCACAAACGTTACCGCAGACGGTGACGATGCGGAACTTCTTCAAGGTCGGCAACGATTCGCTGACCTTCGTGCGCCCCGTGCTCGTGGCGCCGTATCCGGATGAGGACAGCACCTTCATCGTACTCGAGCAGCGCGGCCGCATCATGACCGTCAGCTGGACCGGAACCTCCTGGCGCAAGACCGACAGCGCGGCCGTCACCGTGATGGGCGGCACGGGCGGTATCGACGAACAAGGTTTGCTCGGCTTCGCGTTCCACCCGGACTACGCCACCAACCGCAAGTATTTCGTGTACTTCGTGGACGGCACGGGCGGCGGTTTCGGCGGCAACACGGTGCGCTTCAATGTGCTCGCCGAACGGATCGCCGGCTCCTCGGGCCGCCCGGCCACCGCCGACGTGCAGCGCACCATCATCCGCATCCGCGACCCGTACGACAACCACAACGGCGGCACCATCGGCTTCGATACATCCGGCGCGCTGGTGCTGGGCATCGGCGACGGCGGCACCACGCAGGGCGATCCGGAGAACCGCGCGCAAAACCCCGACAGCCTGCACGGCAAGTTCCTGCGCTTCGACGTCGACAGCCCCGACGCCTACCCCGCCGACACCACGCGCAACTACGCCATCCCCACGGACAACCCGTTCAAGGACGACGCGAACCATCGCCCCGAGATCTGGTCGCTCGGTGCGCGCAACCCCTGGAAGTGGACCTTCCACCCCGTGACGGGCGAGATCTGGGCCGGTGACGTCGGCCAGTGGGACTGGGAAAAAATCACGCGCGTTCCCAAGGGCTCCAACCTCGGGTGGCGGTTGCGCGAGGGGCCGGTGTGCTTCAATCCCGCCACAAACTGCCCGACCGAAGGCCTGCTGCCCCCGGCGCTCTCCCTGCCGAGCTCGCAGGCCAACTCCATCACCGGCGGCGTGTTCTTCCAGCGCCCCGAGGCCGCCACCTACCACGGCGCGTACATCTTCGGCGACTACGGCAAACACAGTGTGTGGGCCGCGCGCATCGATGACGACTCACTCGTGAACGTGACCCAAATCGGATCCGTCAACAAGGTCGTCTCCTTCGACCGGGACCATCAGGGCAACATCCTCGCGACCTCCATCAGCCCCACCACGGGGTTCAACATCTCGTCCAACGAAGGCCGCGTGCTGATCCTGGAATCGCCCGACATGGCATCCACCGGACCCACCGTGACGCCGACATCCCTCGTGCGGGAGGGGCAAGGCCACACGCGTACAGCCCTCAAACCCATCGCCTTGCGCTCCGTTCTGGACAACCCGGGACGATACGACGTCAGACATCCCGACGGCCGCAAGGTCGGCACGGGTGAAGTGGTGCGGGGGTTGGGCGGCGGCGTGTATCTGGTCCACGACAAACACGCCGCCGGGCCGGCGCGCGTGATGACCGTCATCAAGCCCTAGCGCGGCCAACGGGCGTGCCTGCTCCGCTGCGCGCCCTGATACAGTTTGATGCGTCGCAGGCGGACGCACGGGGGGTTTCGGGTGTAGATTCTGTTTACACACAGAGTCCGTGCACGTGTCACACACGTGTTTCACGTTTTCCACACCTGGGCGCAGCATGGCCGCGCCTGCCGAAAGAGTTCCCATGCGTTCTGTACTCACCCTTCACGCCGGCGACAGATCCCGGGCCCCGCGCCTGTCGTCCATCTCCACCGCCCTGTTGCTCGCAACCGCCCTCACGACCCCAGGGCTTGCCCAGGACATCCCGAACACCGTCACCTTCCGCAACCACTTCGGTGACATGCAGTTCAACCGCCCGCTGCAACTGGCGGAATACCCGGGAGAAGACAGCGCCTACGTCGTCGTCCAGCAAAGCGGCCGACTGGTCACCGTACGGCATCAGCAGGGAGCGTGGGCCAAAACGGATTCCGCGAACTTCAACGTGCTGGGAGGCACGCAAGGCGGAAACGAGCAAGGTCTTCTCGGCTTCGCGTTCCATCCCGACTTCCGGCAGAACCGCAAGTATTACGTCCACTACATGACCGGTTCGGGCAACGGATCCCATCTGGTGGCCGAGCGCACCGCGGATGAAACGCTGCGCCCCCGCACCGGCGACGCCCAGCGCACGATCCTGCGCATGGCCGATTTCGCCGGCAACCATAACGGAGGCTCCATCGGGTTCGGACACGACGGAAAGTTTTATGTGGCCTTCGGCGACGGCGGCAACGCCAACGACGTGGGGAACCTCGCCCAGAACCTCGATACGCTGTTCGGCAAAATCCTGCGTCTGGATGTCGACGGCCCCGACGCGTACCCCGCCGACACCACCCGCAACTACGCCATCCCCGCCGACAACCCGTTCGTGGGGCAAGCCGGTCGACGCGGCGAGATCTGGGCCTACGGCTTGCGCAATCCCTACCGCTGGAATTTTCATCCGGTCTCGGGTCACATGTGGATCGGCGATGTCGGACAAAACCTGTGGGAAGAAATCTCGCGCGTGCACACGGGCGGCCTGAACCTGGGGTGGCGCATTCGTGAAGCCGCCTACTGCTTCAACCCCTCCACGGGCTGCGCCAGCGAAGGCCTCACGGCGCCCGCGCGCTCGATGCAGCGCACGCACGCGCGTTCGATCACCGGAGGCGCGTTCTTCACGGGAGATCCCGCATCCGCCTTCCACAACGTGTACATCTTCGGTGATTACGAGACGCATCACGTGTGGGCCATGCGCCCGGTGGGCAGCACCCTCACGGACTCCGTGCGCATCGGGCAGGTCTACCGCGTCTCCTCCTTCGACCGCGATGCGCGAGGCCGCGTGTTCGCGACGAGCCTGAGCAACTCGTCCAGCGTCGCCGCCAACAACGGCGTGGTCTTCATCCTCGAATCGCCCGACATGCGTCCGGCGGCGACCTCGTTGCGCGAGGGCCGCCGCGCCGCCCGCGCGCACCCCGTGCGTCTGTCCGAACTGCGCCGCCATCCGGAAGCCTACGAATGGCGCGGGCTGGACGGCCGCCTGCTCCCGACACCGGGCGCGTCCTTCCGCGGCACGGCGTGGGTCCGGGCCAAAACCGGAACACGTCCTGCCCAACTCGTGACCCTGCTTTGAGACTCCCCCTTTCGGAGGGCCGTTAGCATTCAGGGCATACCCGGAGAACGCGACGTTTCCCGGGAACGGACCCGTGTAGCTTCTTTGACATGCATACGTCCCGCATCTCCTCCCGACTCTCCCTGGCATCGCCAGCAGGCACCGACCCCGTCCCGCGCCACGCACCCGCCGCCCGCCGCTTCGGCGCAGCCTTCATCGTGACGGCGGCCCTGGCCCTCCTCACCACGCCTCCTCTTTACGCCGCCAACACCACCGCCGATGCCGACGAAAAAAACGCATCGCCGGTGACCTTCACCGATGCGTTCGGCCTCAAGTTCGACCGCCCGGTCGTGCTCGCTGAAATCCCCGGCACGCAAACCCGCCAGTTCCTCGTCGTCGAACAATCCGGCCGCATCCAGCGCGTTCACGAAAACGGCGGCCGCTGGCGCAAATCGGAGTTCGCGAGCTTCAAGGTGCTCGGAGGCAAACGCTGGAACGATGAACGCGGCCTTCTCGGGCTCGCGTTTCACCCGGATTTTTCCGAAAACCGGTTGTTCTACGTGAACTACGTCAGCCCCCGCGAAAACACGGTCGTGATGGAACGCCGCGCGACCCCGGATTTGACCCGGGATTCCGACGCGCATGCGCGCATCATCCTCGAAATCGAGCAGCCTTATTCCAACCACAATGGCGGCACCATCGCGTTCGGACCCGACGGCTACCTGTACGTCGGCATGGGAGACGGCGGCAGCGGCGGCGACCCGCACAACCATGCGCAGAATCCCGCCAGCCTGCTCGGAAAAATGCTGCGGCTCGACGTCAACCGCTCCGAAGACGACAAGGCCTATGCGATCCCTCGCGACAACCCCTTCGTGCGCGACACGCGTTATCGTCCCGAAATCTGGGCTCTGGGCTTGCGGAACCCGTGGAAATGGACCTTTCACCCGCGCACCGGCGCGCTCTGGGTCGCCGACGTCGGCCAGGGACGCCACGAGGAAATCTCCCTCGCGCCGCGCGGCGGAAACCTCGGATGGAACATCTTCGAAGGACACGAATGCTTCAGTGACGAAGACTGCGACCGCAGGGGCCTGGTCAAGCCGCTGCTGACACTGCCGCGCAGCGAAGCCCGCAGCATTACCGGAGGAGAATTCCACACCGGTGACCGCTCCTCGCCCTTCCACGACAACTACATCTTCGGCGATTACGAAACCGGCATCGTGTGGGCGCTCCGCCGCGAAAAAAGAACCTGGAAGCACGTCAGGATCGGTCACGTGCCGGCGGTCAGCGCTTTCGCCCGGGACAGCCAGGGCACGCTGTACGCCCTGGGTCTCAAGGACGGCATCATCCGCAGGCTCACTTTCCCCTGAAGTCTTCCATGACCATCGTGTCGACGATGTGGCGGGTATTTGGGGAGTGACACGCACGCACAGCGTGCGGGTGAAGCGGTCGCCCGGAGGTTCACATAACGGATCCCCCGCGACCGGAGTTGACGGACATCGACCGGGTCATGGGCGCGCGCGCCCGGACCGCTCCAGAATCCCCATCGCCTCCTCCACCAGTCCGCGCGGCAGGCCGAACAGCTCCGTCGCCGCCGCGCGGACTTCCGCCGCCGACAGCGACCGCATGGTGCTGCCCTCCGTCGTTCTCACCAGCAGATTGTTCTTCTGCAGATAGTATTGCGTCCCGTCCTGCACGCGGTTCAGAACGGGATAATCCATCATCGGCCAGGCGTATGAAGCCTCCCAGTGCCGCTGAAACTCCTGCTCGCTGACCGGCTCACAGCGGAAGTCGAACCGGTGCTTGAGGCCGCCGCGCGGCCCCGTCCAGAACCGCCACACGTCCTCGCCCGAACGACCCCCTCCGGGCACCTCGTCCACCCTCACCGCATGCGGCGGCACGAACAGGTCCACCGACAATCCCCCGCGCGGCAAGGGGATGGGTTCGAACACCAGATAGCCGGGATCCAGCAACCATGTCCTCCCCGCGTGCCGCAGAGCCAGACCGCAGTGCACGTTCGCCTCGATCCTTTTGTCCGCCATCAGGTATGCGCTCTCAGAACCCAAGGCGTCCAGGCGCATCTTCAACCAGTGCGTCAACGCGAAGCACGTGCCTCCCAGTCCGGTGCGCGCATGATCTTCCAGCCAGGTCGCGGAAAACGACAACACGCCCTCGAGCGTTCCCCCCGCCCTCTGCCCTTCGTGGCGTGCGACGATCTTGCTCAGGTTCTCGTAAGGAAGCCGCGAGAGCTCCTGCAGGAGCCCGGAAATCTCGGAGGGAAACATGGGCGCGGGCCTCAGCCGGAGTGTTCCGCCGCGGATGACGCCGACCGTCGCCGCACCAGCGTGCGGAGAAGCGCAAGTTCGCGGCGCGTGACGGCACCGAACACGAAGGGGAGCGCAAGCCCCGCGGCCAGCAGCGCGAAGCGGACGAGGTACCCGGTTTCCGGATGCGCCTGCACCCAGGAACCCGCGGCGAAGGTGAGCAGAAACCAGGCGAACAGCGGCAGCAGCCGCGGCCAGTCAAGATCGATGCGGTACAGCTTCTGACTGGTGCGCGTCATCAGGATCGCCATGACCGCATAACACGCCACGGCGGCCCACACCGCCCCCCACAACCCGTAGCGAGGCACCAGCCAAAGGCTGAACATCACGGTGATCGCTGCGCCCACCCCGTTGATCCAGACCAGTGCTCCCGTTCTCCTGGCGATGTAAACACCCAGCGTGAAGTGGACGAACCACGCCTGCAGGGCATA
>CAYQFG010000021.1:0-13164 GCA_964416695.1 uncultured Bifidobacterium sp. | reverse complement strand
AGCAAGAGACCGAAGATGCCGAGCTTCCACGCGGCGGAGAACACGCCGGTGAGGTGCAGGGTGTCCCAGCCCGTTCCGGGATAAAGGCGCGCGACCTCCTCTCCGGACAGGCGGCTGAGGAACAGGCGGCCGGCCATTTCATTGACGATGCCGTACAGTCCCGCGGGCACGAACGGCAGGCCGAAGGCGAGCAGCGCCTTCAGGCGCACGCCCGCGAACACCGGACGCAGGTTCGCCGCATAGACGGGGGCGAGGAAGACCAGCGTGAAGGTGCTGGCGATCACGTTGGCGAGAAAAATCCCCTCGAGACCCTTGTTCATGCCCAATACCAGCACCAGGTTGGCCGTGATGTTGACCAGGACGTTGCCCAGCCGGATGAAGGCGAAATGCAGGGCCTTGCGCCGGTAACGCAGATGGGCCATGGGCACGACCGACAGGGCGTCGAGGGCGAGGATCACCGCCGCCAGCATGAACAAACGTCCATGGTCGACGGGCACGTTGAACACCGCGCCCAGCCACGGCGCCAGCAGCAGGAAAGGCCCCGTGAGCAGCAGCGAGACACCCGCCTGGGACCACAGCGCCGTGCTGAACAGCGTCCGGCCCTCCGCCTCGCCTTCGCGTTCGGCATCGTGGGCGAGGCGGAGATACGACGAGTCGAAACCGGCCTGGTAGAGGATGTTGAGAAACGCCACCAAGGCGAACACGATGTTGCTGATCCCGAATTCTCCGGGCGTCAGCACATGCGTGTAAAAGGGAACCAGCAGGAAGTTAAGGAAACGGCTCAGCAACGACGACACGCCGTAGGCGAAAGAGTCCTTGACGAGCGAACGAAGACGGCTCATGCCCCCAAAGGTAGGTAGACCACGGGAACCGGCGTCCGTCCCGGGACGACCGATCCACCCGCCGAAAGGAACAAGAAGGGCGGACGGCGGCGGACCGTGGATGCGCGCCTGAGGCGCGTCCCAGGGACGGGGCCGCCACGCCGGCCCCGTGCGAGGAGGCAGCCCCCGCGACCGGAGCCGGGAAGCCGGACATAAAAAAAGCGGTCCGGCTTGCGCCGGACCGCTTCATGACGCTTCCGCCCTGAGGTTACCGCGACTTGAGGGTCACGGACTTCCGGACGTATTCGGTGGTCTTCCCGTTGTCGAGGACGCTGATGCGGACCACGTACATGCCCGCCGAAGCCAGCATACCCGTGGACGTCCGTCCTGTCCACACCACTTCCGTGGCCGTACCGTTGGTGTTCGGACGGACCGCCTTGGTCCAGACCGTGCGACCGGTCACGTCGGTGATGAGCATGGTCACCTTTTCCGTCGTTGCGGCGCCAGCCGGCAGGACGAAGGCGTAAGGCTTCTCCACTCCGCTCACGCGGAACGTGTAGGCGCCTCCCATGATCGCCGTGGACTGGAGAACCTTCAGATTGAGCACGAGCGTGTCCGCACCGTACGCGTTCTTGGCGATCACCGTGTAGTTCGCCGCCGCAGAAGGCGCCGTCGGCGTTCCGGTGATGTTACCCGTGGTCGCGTTCAGCGCCAGACCCGCGGGGAGCGCGGGAGTGACGGTCCACTCCGTGACGGTACCGCCCGTGGACGTCGCGTTCTTCGTGACCGCGACACCCACCGTGAAGGAATCCGTCAAGGCGGTGTAAGACACCACCGGCGTGAGGTCGACCACGGTGATGTTCACCGTCGCCGTCGCCGTTCCGCTGGCATTGGTGGCCGTCACCGTGTAGTTCGCCGCGGCGGAGGCCCCGGTCGGAGTTCCCGCGATGCGCCCGGTCGTCGTGTTCAACGTCAGCCCCGCCGGCAGCGCAGGCGCCACGGCGTACGAAGCCACCGCGCCGCCGGTCGAGTTGACCAGCAGGGAGTCCGCCACACCCTTGATGAAGGTCTTGGGCGTACCGGCGTAGGCGATCACGGGCAGACCCGGCAGGACGGTGATGTTCAACGTCACCGTATCCTTGCCGTGGGCGTTGGAGGCGATGATCCGGTAATTCGCGGCGGCCGAAGCAGTCGTCGGATTTCCCGAGATCACCCCCGTCGTGGCGTTCAGTGCAAGGCCGCCCGGCAGGGCCGGTTCGGCCGCGTACGCGGTGACCGCACCGCCCGTCGACGCGGGAGTCAGGTTGGTGATGGCCTGGCCTCTCGTGTAGGACAACGTCGTCGGGGTGTAGGCGATCACCGGCGTCATGTCGACCACGGTGACGTTGACCGTGGTGGTCGCGGTCCCGCTGGCATTGGTCGCCGTCACCGTGTAGTTCGCCGCGGCGGAGGCCGCTGTCGGCGTACCGCCGATGCGGCCCGTCGTCGTGTTCAGCGTCAATCCCGCCGGCAGTGCCGGGGTGATCGCATAGGACGTCACCGCACCACCCGTCGACGTGACGAGCAACGAATCCGCCACACCCTTGATGAACGACTTCGGCGAACCGGAGTAAGCGATCACCGGCAGGCCCGGAAGAACCGTGATGTTCACGATGGCCGTATCGCTTCCCGTGCTGTTCACGGCTGCGACCTTGTAGTTCGCGGCCGCGGAAACCGCCGTCGGCGTTCCGGAGAGTTCACCCGTTGTCGTGTTCAGCGACAGTCCGGCCGGAAGTGCAGGCGTGACGCTCCAGGTCACAACCGGGCCACCCGTTGAGGCGAGGGCCGGCGGTGTGATCGCCACGTTGCGTGTGAACGAAACCGTGGAAGGCGTGTAGGCGATGACAGGCGGATTGGCGACGACCGCGATATTCACGATGGCCGTATCCGTACCCAGCGCACCCACTGCCGCCACCTTGTAGTCGGCCGCCGCCACCACCGTGGTCGGAGTTCCGGAGATGGCGCCGTTTTCCGTATTCAGCGACAGGCCGGCCGGCAGGGCCGGGGTGACGCTCCACGACGTCACCGGGCCACCGGTCGAGGCAGGCGTCACGGGCGTGACGGCGGCCAGGGCCGGGAAGCTCAGCGTCGAAGGCGTGTAAGCGACGACAGGCGGCGCATTGGGGGTCACGGCAGCCGACGTATCGGAGGCCGCACCCTCTCCCGCGGCATTGATCGCACGCACGGTGAAGGTGTAGGTCGTTCCGTTGGTCAAGCCTGTGACCACAACGGGCGAGGCGCCTTCCGTGGCGGTGATGCCACCGGGGTGTGCCGTCACCTTGTAGCCGGTGATCGCGGAACCACCATCGCCCGCGGGGGCGGTGAAGGTCACCGTCGCCTGGGCGTTGCCCGGCGTCGCGGCGATGGCTGTCGGCGCATCCGGCACCGTGTACGGAGTCACGGCATCCGAGGTGTCGGAGGCGGCACCATTACCCGCAGCATTGGTCGCAACCACCGTGAACCGGTAGTCGGTGCCGGCGGTCAGACCGGTGACCACGACGGGCGAGCCCGGGGCGGTGGCCGTCACTCCCCCCGGATGTGCCGTCACGGTGTAGGACGTAATGGGCGATCCACCGTTGCCATCGGGCGCGGTGAAGGCCACGGAGGCTTGCAAGGCACCGGCGGTCGCAACCACGTTGGTCGCCACGCCAGGCACCGTTCTGGGCGTCACGGCCGCGGAGGTCGCCGGCTGGCTGCTTCCAATGGCATTGGTCGCAATCACCGCGAAGGTGTAGGCCGTTCCGTTCGTCAAACCCGTGACGGTGCAGGTGAGTTCACCCGTCGTCCATGCGCAGGTCGCGCCGCCGGGGGTCGCCGTCACCGTGTAACCCGTGATCTCCGAGTCACCATCGGTCAGGGGGGCGTCCCATGTCACGACCACTTCACCGTTCCCGGGTGTGCCGGCCACGTTCAGCGGCGCGCTGGGGGCGGTGGGGTCAGGCGTGGGTGTGATCGCTGCGGACGGAGCGGACTCCGCCCCCGTACCGGCGGCGTTGGTCGCCGTCACCGAGAACGTGTACGCCGTCCCGTTCGTCAGACCGGTGACGATGCACTGCGTCGTCACCGCGCCGCTCGTGGAACAGGTCTTCCCTTCCGGATTCGAGGTCACGGTGTACCCCGTAATCGCCGAACCGCTGTCGCTTGCGGGAGCCGTCCAGCTGACAGCCACCTGTGCGTTGCCGGCCAGACCGGTCACCGTGAGGGGAGCCCCAGGCACATTGTACGGCGACACGGCGGCCGAAGCGGCCGAAGCGTCACCCGTACCCGCACTGTTCGTGGCCGTCACCGTAAAGGTGTACGGCACCGTAGCCGTCAGACCGGTTACCTCGATGGGCGAACCCGGGCCGCTGGCGCTGATGTTTCCGGGATTGGATGTCACGGTATAGGACGTGATGGCTGCGCCGCCGTCAAAGGCGGGAGCCGTGAAGGCCACGGATGCCTTCGAGACTCCTTCAGTGGCTTCGACGTTGGTGACCACGCCAGGAGCCACGGGGATCACGGCAATGCGCACCAAGGTGGTGTCAAAGCCGCCGGGCCCCGAGGCGATGACGGTGTAGTCCGTCGCTTCAGTCACCGCCGTGGGCGTCCCCGTGATGGTCCCGGTCTCGGTATCGAAGTCCAGGCCGGCGGGAAGCTCAGGCGTAATGCTGAAGCTGGTGGCCGGGCCGCTGTCGGGGTCGGCTGTGACCTCAAGCGGCGTGATGGCAGCCGCCAGCGGGTAGTTGAGCGTATCCGGATCGTAGGAGATCGACGGAGGTGCTTCGATGGTCCTGAACGTGATGGCCGTCCAGGGACCCTCACCGCCGACGTTCACGGCCCGCACGCGGACGTGCAGCTCCCTGTCGTGGGGCGCATCGTGCGCCACAAAGAACGTATCAGCGACGATCGTATCGACGTGAATGTCCATGAATGTGGCGTCTTCCGTACCCTGCAGCTGATAGTGGGTGACCGGAGCCGCCACAGTCTCCCATGAGACGACAAGCGGATGGATGGTGACGCCGGTCGCATTGTTCGTCGGCGAAACGATCACCGGCGCGGCGGGCACCGGCGGTGCCACAACCGTGATCTGGATCGTGTCGGACGAGCTGCCGCCCGCGTTCGACGCCGTGATCGTATGCGTGACCGGGCCATACACCACTTCCGGCGTGCCGCTGATCTCACCGGTGGTCGCATTGAAGGACATCCCGGCAGGGAGCGCGGGGGTGATCGCGAGTGACGCCACCGGTCCGCTCGTGGTGGGCGTTTGCGGCGCGACGGCAAGGCCAGCCGTACCGCTCATCGAGGTGGCCGTGTAGGTGATCGCCGGCGGCTGCAGACCGATGTTGGTGAGCGTCTGGTGAGTCTTCTGGCTTTCCACGTCGAGAAGCACCCAGTCTTTGCTTCGGGTGACATTGGAGATACGAAGCTCGTCGATGGTACCGACAAAGTAACGGGCAAAACTCGTACCCGGCGCGCTTCCGCCGGCCAGGGCGCCGATATGCACATCGAAGCCGGTGTTGCGTCCGTTATTGTTCGTGTTCGTGCCGCTGAACGCGCTCACAGCCTTTCCGTCGATGTACAGGGTCTCGGCGATGGCCTGGCCGACCGCCGCGCCCCGATAGGTTCCGGTGATATGCAGCCAGCGATGCGAGGTGTTCGCGACCGTGAGGGCCGGCTGTATACCGTCCGATTTGGCACTCAGGTACGTGTTGTTGCCCCGGGTCATGATTTCCCAGATTTTCTGGCTGTTCTCTCCGCCGTAAGCGCCGAGCGTGTACTGGTTATCGCCCTTGTTGATGATCTGGACGCCGTCAGTCGTGAGATCGGTCTTGGTGGCGTATACCCAGGCCGACATGCTGTAGTTGTCGGTCATCTGGAAGTTCAGCGCGGCATGGGCCGCCGTACCCGTCACCGCAAAACGGTGATCCGTCCCGTTGAAGTGCCGGGCGCGACCGGCCATACCCACCGTATCGCCAGGAGCGTTGTTGGCTACGGCCGTAAAGGCATTTACGGTCGCGTCGATTTCGTTACCGGTCGTACCGCCCATGTGCCACACAGCTGCATAACCGTTCGAAGTGCCAAACACGTCAGCACCCTTGCTGCTGTCGAAAACACCCGACTTGCCCCAGAACATCTTGATGGACTGGGTGGCGTTGTTTCCGTAGACGGTGTCGACCTTGACCCAGATTTCAGCCTTCTTGGCGTCGGCATCCCATGTGACGATTTCGTACGGAAGGCGGGTGATCCCGTTTGCCTTGGCAAAGCGAACGTCCGCCCCCTCGGTGAGGGCCTGTGTGAAAATCGAGGATTCAGCCTGCCCCAGACGGATCAGCACAGGGTAATTCGTCGCGGTCGCGGCCACATTCGATCCCGTCGCGCTGGTGTTCAGGGTAATGGTGCGGTTTTGCGACCACGTGGAAAAGTCTTCCGAGGCCGCCTGAACGGTCAGGGTGAGGTTCACGGAAGTCGAGCCTTCAGGCCCGGTGCCGGTCACCTCGTACACGGTTTCTCCGGATTCAACCAGGGGTTCACCCGAGATCACGCCCGTAGCCGTGTTGAAATGAAGCCCGGAGGGCAGGGCAGGCGTAATCGACCACGAAGTGATCGTGCCGTCATGGGTCGGGACATTGGCGGCGGCCACAAGGCCGGCTTGGTAGGCCGCGGGCGACGACGCGTACACGATATTACCCGGCGGAGTGGGGGTGATCTCCAGGGTGAGCGTCTGGGATGTGACCCATGCCCCGTTGCGCGCCGTCACCACAAAGGGCGTCGGAGGCATATAGGTCGTGGGCGTTCCCGTAATGGCACCAGTCGCGGTGTTCAGCACCAAGTCAGGCGGAAGCGCCGGCTGAATGGAAAAGCTCGTCGCCGTCCCCGTTTGCAAGCTGGGCGCCGGTACGGGCGTAATGGCCTCTCCGTTGTCCGTGAATGTGTGCGTGGTCGCGGCGTACGTCAACCCGCTGATGGGGGTTGCGGATGCAACCTGGGTCTCGTAGTCCAACTTGACCCAGCTCGCGCTCCGCGAAACGCTGGACATGCGGACTTCATCCAGATTTCCACGCCAGTGTCTCGTGTTGTTGTCAGCCCGGCGGCCGATGTTCAGATCCGTATTGAGGTTACGACCCGCAGGACTCGGGTTGGTCACCGGCCCGACAGTACGGACGCCATTCACGTAGAGGTATGTGTTGGCGCCTTCCTTGACCGCTGTGACCTGCTGCCAGACCGAATTCGTCTTGGGGGCCGTGATGGTCGCCCATCCACCGTTGCTGTACTGGAAGAACTGCCAGTTGGATGCCGGGTTTCCCAAGGAAAGTCCGTACTCCTGATCGTGCTTTCCGAGAATGGTCCGGTTGTTGTCACCGCTGCCTGGCGTGAAGAGCGCCCAGGCGGACATGCTGTAGTTTCCGTTCACGGGGAAGCTCAGGACACTGTTGGCGGACCCGTTAACCTGGAGCCACTGGTTGCTGCCGTTGAAACCCCGGGAAGCCCCGATCGCGCCGGTCGCCTCTGTGGGATTCCCGTTCTGCGTTGCCAGGAACCCGTTGGCCGTGACGTCGAGCTCGTTGCCCGTCCCGCCGTTCATGTGCCACACCGCCTGGAAACCCGCCGCCGTGTTGAACACGCGGGTGCCGCTTGAAATGGTGGCTGCGGCAAGCTTGCCGTAATGAATACGCAGGGAGACAGCGCCGGTGACAGGCAGCGTGTCAACGAGAACCCAGAAGGCCCCCGTCATTTCCGCCTTGTTCCAAGCTTCTTTTTCATAAATCAGTCGGGTGCCATCCGTCTTGGAAAAACGGATATCGGACCCGTCTTCATTCGCACCCGAGAAAATGCTTGCGTGCGCGGACGTGAGGCGAACCAGCATGGGGTATCCCGCTTGTGCCTCGGAAACGCCTGCAGCGGCCGCATTCAGTGTGAACTCAGCCATGCCTGACCAGGTCGCATAGTCTTCGAGCGGCGACACTGAGAGATCAAGATCCACCGTAGTGGTACCGGCCACATTGGAAGCCGTGACAGTGTAAGGACCCGTGGCGCTGGCCGTGGGGGTTCCGGTGATGGCACCGGTTTCGGTGTTGAAAATCAGACCTGCCGGCAAAGCGGGGCTGATGGACCACCCCGTGACCAGTCCCGTCACAGACGCGGTATTCGGGACAATGGGAGCGGCGACGCCGCCCGTATAGACCACCGGGTTGTGTTTGTAAGTGAGGGCAGAAGGGGGCGGCGTGACGGTGATGGTCACCTGTGCCGTGGTGCTTCCGGTCACATTCGAGGCCGTGATGGTATAAACCGTAGCCGCCGACGCAACCGTCGGAGTCCCCGAAATCACGCCCGTGGCCGCATCAATCGAAAGGCCCGCAGGGAGGGTCGGAGAAACGCTGAAACTGGAAACCAACTGGTTCGGATCGGTCAGGCTGGTGACGGTCGGAACGTTTTCGTCGATGTTAACATCCAGCCCATAAACCACGTTCGTGGCAGGGTATACCAGATCTGCAGGAGCGCGAGGGTTGACGGTAATGGTGATTTCCCGCGCGACCACCGTTTCCGGGTTGGAAAAAGTTGCCGTCACCGTATAGACGCCCGATGCCGCAACCGTGGTCGGAGTGCCGGAAATGACGCCGGTCAGAGGGTTCAGTTCGAGCCCCGCAGGCAGCGAAGGCGTTACGGTAATGCTCTCCACGGTTCCATTGATGGTGGGAATGTTCGCAAGGATCGCTTCTCCCGCACGATAGACCGGATCCGTCTGCGGATAGGCAAACGGCACAACCTGGGTTTCGGAAGCACCCAACACCACGGTAGTGGCACCGGACTTCTGCGTTTCATATTCGAGCTTCAGCCAGTCAGCATCGCGGGCGATGGCGGAGAGACGGTACTCGTCAACCTTGATGTTGGAGTTTCGATCGGGCCACATCCCCATGCCGATGTAATTGTGGTTGCGCACTCCGGCTTCGAAGTTCTGGGTGTTGTTATCGCCCGTGACATCCACGACACGGTTGCCGTTCACGTATACGCGCCAGCGGCGACCCATTTCACCGTCGCGTGTCACGGCGAGATGCGCCCACTGGTTGGCATAGGTGTTAAAGAAGTCCGGGAAGTCGGCGAGATGCGCCGGATCCGACTCATTGCCGTTGGCGCCCCGTGGACGCAGTGTTGTACCACCGTTTTCACGGCCGATCCAGAAGTTCGCCCCCGCCCGGCTGTTGCCATGGGTGATCATGTGGGTCCATCCGGTATAGTTTCCCGCCTGTGGCGTGGGGTAATACATCCACACCTGCGAGGTCAGGGCCTGATTCGGAAAGTTGATCGTCCCGAAGCTGATATGATCGCTCGCAAGCTGATCAGCGTGGAAAGGTTCCCCGATCCAACCCGACGGAAGCTGGCTGCGCAGGCTGTCAGCGCTGCCGATCAGCCCCTGGCGCGGTTCCCATGTGGCGAGATAATTTCCAGAAGGTGTCGCATTGTTAACACCCGGATTCGCAGCGTTCGGACGAGGGTTTGATCCGGATGCGTTTCCAAGGTGCCACACGCCGAGGTAATTGAGACCTCCAAAGACGCCTGCGGCACTGGATGCATCCAGAACCGCGGCATTCCCCCAGTACATGCGGATAACGGTTTCCGCGTTGCCTGCTACTTCCGGCACCCGTACCCAGATCGCGGCGGCACCAGCCGACCATGACTCGATCTCATAGGGAAGGGCAACGTTCCCGGACGCATCGGTAAAGCGGAGTGAAGCGCCGTCCGCTCCGGCTTCAGCCAACACATCGGCACCCGAGGCGGCGTCGGCATTGCTCAAACGCACCAGCACCGGAAAGTCGGCCAATGTGCCGGCCACATTCGCGCCGCCATCATTCGCGGTCGTGTTGATCGTGACATCCCTGTACCGTGACCACGCGTCGTATGGGCCCGCCAGGGCCGAGACGGCGAGAACCAAAAGCGAAAACACTACCCCGCATATTTTTCTCATGATGGACTCCTGAAATATTTCATCATGTCGCATTTGATCTCAGGAATAACATCCCGGATCGTCGCGGCAATGTACGCGAGCCCTCATCAGGAATGTTGCGGTTTCTTACATGCCAAATTGGCGAAATTCGAAAATCCCAGGCAATCCCGGGTTTCTCATTGTACTATCCGCGCACTTTTTGAATCATCAAAGCGCGTCAATTTTATCCAAATCATGAATAAGGCACAAACAAAATTTCGATAACAAAACACCGAGACCAAAAAATATCGGGCGTCTCCCGCCCTTAAAAATCTTTTTGAACCCAGAAAAAAAATGGCCCGACACAGGGGCAGCCGGACCCCACCGGACCCCACCGGACCAAAAACGGAACGACCGGCCCCCCAACAACCCGTCGACCCCACCCCTGCCGGGCGCCCGCCCCGGGATCGACGCGCGGATGTCGACACGACAAAAACATTCGATAAGGGGATGCCCGCAAGGTGGGAGCGCGGGGCGGGCGCCTCCACCCCCACCTCTTGTCCGTTCCGCCTCCGGAAGATGGAAGGCGGACGGCGGAAGGCAGAAGGCAGAAGGCGAAGGGCGGAAGACGGAAGGCGGCGATATGTGTTAAGGCAACCGCTCGCCCAGCACGCCGCGCTGAAGCGCGGACAATTCGGCGCAGCCTTTCTCCGCCAACGCCAGCAGGTCGTTCAGCTGCGCGCGCGAGAACACCGACTCTTCGCCCGTGCCTTGCACTTCAACGAACGCGCCGGCTTCGGTCATCACCACGTTCATGTCGACTTCCGCCTCGCTGTCTTCGGTGTAGCACAAGTCGAGCATGGGAACGCCGTTGACGATGCCCACGCTTACGGCCGAGACGAGATGCTTGAGGACCTGTCCTTCGGGGAACGTGTCGGGCGCGGCGGCCTTCAGCTTTTGCAGGGCGCGGGCCAGCGCCAGATAGCCACCCACGATGGATGCCGTACGCGTGCCGCCATCGGCTTCGATCACGTCGCAGTCGATCACCAGGCTGCGTTCCCCCAGCGCGGAGAGGTCGGCCACGCCGCGCAGGGCCCGGCCGATCAGGCGCTGGATCTCCTGCGTGCGCCCCGAGGCGCCGTTGCGTTCACGACGGACACGCGAGTTCGTGCTGCGGGGCAACAGGCTGTATTCCGCCGTCACCCATCCCTGACCCTTGCCCTTGAGCCAGCGCGGGACTTCCTCTTCGAGACTCGCGCAGCACAGGATGCGCGTGCGCCCCACTTCGATGAGAAAAGACGATTCGGCCGACGACACGAAGTCTTCGGTGATCTTGATGGGACGGATCTGGTCGGCCTGACGGCCGTCGGGACGGATGGTGGTCATGTTGAGGTACCGGGGTTGAGGTGCAGTGAAACAAAGGAACGGGTCAAGTGAACAAATGCAAATCGCGCGATGAAAAGGACGGGGAAGAAGGAGGGGGTGAAGCGGATGTCCTGCGGACATCCGGGCCACGCGACGCCCGGGTGGCGGCGCTGCCCGGCGGTGGACGGCGGCGCACCACAGCGCCGCGCGGCCGGCGGCTATCCCTTGAGCGGAAGCCGCGCCCGCTCATAGCTTCCCAGCACGCGCAGGTCCCGCGTGAGCGGCTTCAGCGCCGTCACGATTTTCCGGAACGCGGGCTCCGCAGGGCCCGTGACCGCATCCAGATGAAAGCGGTAGTCGAAAGCGTTCTCGGGATCGGGCCGGGATTCGATCTTGGTCAGGTCGACGTCGTGCGCGGCGAACACGCCCGTGATGGCATGCAGCACACCAGCGCGGTTGCGGGCCGGGATGAAGGTCAGACTTGTTTTCATCACGCCCCCGGTCACCGCCGGAGCACTGCGGGTACCGGGCCGGGCGATCGCCAGAAAGCGCGTGAAGTTGAGGGCCCGGTTCTGCAGCTTTTTCTTGAGGATCCGGAGGCCGTAAATCCCTGCGGCGGCCTCGCTGGCGATGGCCGCCACCCCCGCCACCGCAGCGGGGTCGACATCGCGGGCTTCGGCCAGCGAGCGGGCGGCGCCCGCGGTGTCGTACCAGGTCACGGGCTTCACCCGCGGGTTGTCGGCAAAGAACGCGCTGCACTGCGCCAGCGCCTGCGGGTGCGAGCGCACGGAGTGCACGGCGGAGAGTTTCGTGCCCGGCAAGGCCATCAGGGCGTGCTGCACCCGCACATACGTCTCGCCGACGACTTTCAGCGCATGTGAGACCAGCAGGTCATAGTTCTGGTGGATGCTCCCCGCCAGCGAATTTTCGACGGGAACCACGCCGCGATCGGCCTTCTTCCTTTCCACCGCGGCGAATACGTCGTCGAAGGTTTCGCAGGGCAGCGTCTTGCAGTCGGGGAAAAGACGGCGCGCGGCCATCTCGCTGTACGCACCGGGAACGCCTTGGTAAGCAACGATCATGGGGGGAAAGATAGGTTGTCGACCTTGCGCTGGCGTTGGCGCCAGCAGGGGGGCCCCACATGAAGGTGCGACCTCCGCAGGGGGGCCTGTCCTGGGAATGTTACGATGCCGTGCCGGCCATTTCTTTGGAATGGTGTGATGAACGCAGGGATGTTGGGGAACACCCGGAAGACCCACAGACCAACCACCAACCTCAGGTAAGGTCTCCGGAGCGCACCAACCACCAACGCCTATATGACCCCAAGGAAAATCAGTTCACCACACGCTTCGCGCCCGCATAGTGCGTCGAAAAGTAAGGGGACTCGAGCTTGGTGTAGGTGACGCCGATCCCGCTTTGAGAATGGATGAAGTAGCCTTCCCCCATGTAAATGCCCACGTGATCGATGCGCACGCGTTTGAAAAAGACGAGATCGCCGGGCTTCAGTTTGTCCTTGTCGATGCTTTTGCCGTAGCGCGCCATGGCGGCGGAATTGCGGGGCAGCTGCATGCCATGCGCTTCGTCGAAGACCGTCTGCACGAATCCGGAACAATCCATGCCGTTGCGGTCGCTGCCGGCCCACTTGTATTTGACGCCGAGGTACGACTCCGCCACCCGGCGGAGTTCCGATCCGTCACCGCGGGGCCGGCCCAGTTCGGCAGGCGTGGTCCAGGAATACCCGGCCGGCCGCGGGTCGGTCCACGTTCCTTCGGAACGGGAATACGCGGGACGCGGCCCCGGCGGGGCGCAGGCGGTGATCATCACGGCGGTCACAACCATCATGCCGATGATGATCACCGCCCGTCGCAGGGACGACTCATCATTCGCCCCTGCGACGTCGCGCTCCGCCCTCAACCCCCTCATCCCTTTTTATCCCCTGATCCCCGGCGCGCGGAAAGCCGTGTCGCCCACCGCCGCTTCCGCGCCGGCCGCGACCTGGAACAACTCGGCTTCGCCGAAGGCCTTGCCGATCAGCTGCAG
>CAYQFG010000020.1:0-29498 GCA_964416695.1 uncultured Bifidobacterium sp. | reverse complement strand
TGCCCGCCATCATCAAGGGGCGCCGCAGCCTCAGCCAGAACCTGCGGGTCAAGTTCGCCAAGGCCCTGAACCTCCCCGAACGCGAAGGCCAGTATTTCGACCTGCTGGTGCAGTTCAACCAGGCCAAGGGGATGACGGAGAAGAATTTTTTCTTCACGCAGCTCTCCAAGTTCCGGACGTCGCGCGCGCACGTGCTCAGCGAAAACCAGTTCGAATTCTTTTCACGATGGCATTACGGCGCGGTCCGCAACTTCTTCAGCATGGAAACCCGGGAACGCAACCCCGTGGCCATCGCCAGCCGCCTGTTCCCGGAAGTGACGCCGGCCCAGGTCGAAGACGCCATCCGTCTTCTGCTCGACCTGAACCTGATCAAGCGGACGGCCAACGGATACACCGTCACGGAAAAGCATATTTCAACTCCGAAAGACGTTCAGGCGCGCGCCGCGCGTGAAAACCTTCTGGAGCTGACACGCATGTCGATGGAATTGCTTGAAAAAACGCCCCCTGAACTGCGCCAGTACAACGCGCTCATGTTCACGGTCTCCGCCGGCGGTTTCGCGACCGTGAAAGAGCGCGTCCGCTCCTTTCTCGAAGAACTGCGGGAGATCCTCGACCGCGACAAAAACGAGGACCGCATCTACAGCCTGACCTTGCAGCTCTTTCCCAACAGCCGGCTGCCGGAAACGACGCCTGCGGCAAAACCGGGAGCCTCCCGGCTCCCGCACGGGGTCCGCAACGTCGGAGCCGGCGAATGACGCGCCTTCGCCGCGTGAACAGGCTGCGGTTTCGCAAGGCCGCAGGCGTCATGTTCGCGTCGTTGCCGGTCCTCGCGGGCCTGACCGCCTGCACGTTCAGCGAACCGACCGCAGGAGGCAGCTCCGAAGTGGACAACCCGGTGGTGGTGCTTGTGAACGAGAGCGGCACACGCGTGAACGTGTCCGGTTCCCTCGGCATCTACCTGTCGACCCAAAGCCCGGCCATCACTCCCTCACCCGTGCTCGAACTCCAGCTGAACGGGGCCGATTCCATCGTGTTGAGCCCCCGGACCTTCGCCCTCGCGCTGACGGCCGCCGGCTACACGGACAGCCTGCGCTCGCTCAACCTGCACCTGCAGGCCGGCGACTCTGCGGGAGCCTTCCTGCAGGGCGTGACCTACGACCCGGTGGCCGGCAGCTTCTCGGATTCCAGCGTTCCCGGCACCCTGCTCAAGCTCACGGTCTCCCCGCTCGTGCGCGTCGATGCGGTCATCACCGGGGGACAGGACAGCACGGGCACGGGCGTACACCGCCTCATCATTCCGGGTTCGCCCTTCCACACCGTCCTGGTGGACAGCACGTTCACCTTCCGGGGGCTTCCTCCCGGCGTGTTCCCGTTGCACATGATCCGGCCCGACGGGCGCGAGTTGCCGCTTCCCGAATCGCTGGTCACCAGCGCCCCGCGCCCTCATCACGTGAAGCCGGACACCACGCCGGTGTTCCGTCCCGATCCGCCGATCCCCGTCATCACCGTCAACGCGGGTCCCGACCGCACGGCCTCCTCCGGCAGCCGGATCACCCTGATCGCAGAAGTCACCGGAGTCAGCCCGCACGACAAGCGCCTCGCCGTCCTGTGGAGACAGCTCCCGCCCGCCAATCCGGGCTCCGCGCCCGCCACCATTGACAATCCGACGGCGCTCACGACGAACGTCGGCTTCCCGCGCACGGGCGCCTATACCTTCACCGTCACCGTCGTGCTCGGAAACCATCAGGTCACGGACACGGTCACCATCGGCGTCCAGGCCTCCCGGAGCGCCCCGGTCTTCATCGAGCCGGGCCCCGCAGACACGCTTCACATCCAGCACGGGATCCGCGTGGTCTGGTGGGAAGACCCCGCCTACGACTGGTGGAACGGGCCATCCGCTCCGCTCACGTTGGAGTTTTCCGGCGACAGCGGCGTCACCTGGGGTCCACCGCCCTGGGATGCCTCCCATCCGCCCCAGTCCGAAGGCATCGTGTCCGGATCCGGATTCAACCAGCGCTACTGGTTCCCCTCCGCCACGGCGGGAGCGGGCCTGCGTGAGCACGCCTTCCTGAGATTCACGCGCAGTGGTGAGGTCGTCGCCGTCAGCGGGCGCTTCGTCCTGCGCGGATTGTAAGATACAGGTCCGTACAGGTCCGGTGCCCTGGAGAGCTCGCAAGCCTCCGGCTCCCGTTCAAACGGTCCCAAAGGGGCGCTGACGGAGACGTGACCGGAGCGATAGGCGATCCGCACCGTCAGCCGCGGTCAGCGGCGGGGACGCCGCGCGACCGGAGCATCCAGGATTTCCTTGAGGATGAAGGCCTCACGCAAACGTTGGGGATTGGTCAGGTCGGGGCGCCGCATGCCTTCCCGTTGCGCCGGCTCTCCCTGCGACAGCGCCGACACCGCCGCGGGCAGCGGGGGTGCCTCCCGGACCGGCCGCCCGGCCGGGCGCCCTGTCGCTCCCGGAACGTCCCGCCCACGGGCACGCTTCAGATCTTCCCGTACGGAGGCAGGAGAGGAGGGGGGGGCGACGTCGCGCCCGCCCGGGGACGGACGCGGGCGCGACGGGTGCGAAGAGGGGTATGACGGGTACGACGGGGAGGACGGGGAAGAAGAGGAAGAGGGCGAACCGGAGGTTGGCGCAGGCCGTGTCACAGGACGCGGGGCCTGGGGCGCGGGAGGGACGGACTCCCGGGGCTGGGGACGGGGAACCTTCAGGCCGAGATCCCGCGCCAGCTGGTCGAAGATGTCGCGCGCGAAACTCGGCAGGCGTTCCACCTCGTCGGAGTCCGGGTCCGGAGCCTGGCGCTCCGCCGCGCCCCGCGGGAGACGTCCGCGTTCCCGGCCGTCGCGATCCCGGGACGGGACGCGACCTCGCCCCCCCCCATCCCCTTCACGCCATGCGGGATCCGCTCCGGGAATTCCCGCGTCCATGCCCTGGCCGGCCGCGTCCTCCGCCTCCGCGCGTTTCTTCGCACGGCGCTGGATCACCGCGGAGACCACGTTGAAGGCGATGATCAACAGGATGATGTGTTCGAAGCGCATGGGATTCCTGGCCGGGTTCGGGTTCGTGTCAGGATTTCGCGGGGTTCTGTCCGGTCGGGCCGCCGGCGATGCTTTCGCGCATCGAGGTGTCGGCCACCACGTTCTTCATGTTGTAGTAATCCATGACGCCCAGACGTCCGGCGCGGAAGGCGTCGGCCATGGCCTGCGGCACCTGCGCCTCCATCTCGACGACCTTGGCGCGCATTTCGGCGACGCGCGCGATCATTTCCTGCTCGTGCGCGATCGCCATGGCCCGGCGTTCTTCGGCCTTCGCCTGCGCGATCTTCTTGTCCGCCTCGGCGCGGTCGGTTTCCAGCTCGGCGCCGATGTTCTTGCCCACGTTGACGTCGGCGATGTCGATGGAAAGGATGTCGTACGCCGTGCCGGAGTCGAGACCCTTGCTGAGCACGGTCTTGGAGATCTGGTCGGGATTCTCGAGCACGGACTTGTGGTTGCGCGCCGAACCGATGGTGGACACGATGCCTTCGCCCACGCGCGCCAGAATGGTTTCCTCACCCGCGCCGCCGACCAGTTTGTCGAGGTTGGCGCGCACCGTGACGCGCGCCACGGCCTGGAGCTGGATGCCGTCGATGGCCATGGCCGATACCAGCGGCGTTTCGATCACCTTGGGATTCACCGACATCTGGACGGCTTCCAGCACGTTGCGGCCCGCCAGGTCGATGGCGGCGGCGCGTTTGAACGTCAGGGGAATGTTGGCCTTGTCGGCCGCGATCAGGGCCTGCACCACGCGCTGGACGTGACCGCCGGCCATGTAGTGGGCTTCGAGGTCTTCGGTGCCGAGCTCGAGCCCGGCCTTGATGCCCATGATCTTGGATTCGACGATGGCCTTGGCCGGCACCTTGCGGAAGCGCATGCCGATCAGCTGCACCAGCGAGACGTCGGCCTTGGACATGAGCGCCTGGAACCAGAGCCCGAAGAAGTTGAGCAGGATGATGACGCCCACCAGGATGGCGATCAGCGCCGCGATGATGAAGATGAAGCTGAGATTCATGAGGATGACTCCGGGTTAGATTTTTTCGACCAAAAATTCCGCGCCGCGCACGGCGACCAGGCGCACGCGTGCGCCTTTTTCCACGAACTCTCCGGCGGCCTGCGCCTCGTGGATGTCATCGTCCACGCGCACCTTGCCCGCGGGCCGCAGCGCCGTCTCGGTGACGGCCTCACGCCCGATCAGGGCCGACAGGGCGCGCGTGGTTTCCTCCAGGCCCGACCCCGTGCCCACATGGGTCACGTGCGACACGGGCGAACGGCCAAGGTACCGAAAGCCGTACAGCAACGCCAGCGGAATCAGCACCGCATCGGCGATGGCGAAGGCGACGAGGCCCGCAGACGAAAGGCCCGTCACGATAAAATACCACGACCAGATGCCCAGGCCCGCCGCGACGATCGCCAGCAGCCCGAAGGAGGGGATCAGGATTTCGGCGAACAGCACCGCGAACGCCAGAACCTGCAGGAGAATCGGCCACAGGATGTTCATGTCATGTCTTCCTTTGTGCGTGCCGCATCATGGGGCTCATTGGACTCATCGGTCTTGTCACGCTCAGGGGCGGGAGCCTGCGGGGCGAGGCGCACCACCAGCATCCGGCCCGGCCGGATGACTTCGACCGGCGAACCGGGTTCGATGAACTCGCCCCGGGTGGACGCCTCCCGGGTCACCCCGTCGATGACGACCTTGCCCGCGGGACGTAACCCCGTGGTGGTGAAACCGCGCTCTCCCGCGCGGACGTCCGGGGACGTATCGTCATCCACGCGCGCGTCCGCCATGGTCGTGGCCAGCACCACCGACGCGCGGCGCGGCAGCCGTGGCAGCACGTACCGGACCGCCAGCAGGGGAATGAACAGCGCGAGCGCCGCCATGCCCATCGTCAACGCGAGGTTGTCGATGAGGCCGCCGAGCTCCCACGGCATCTCGGGATCCGGCACCGTGAACCCCTGCAGCGACAACGTCAGCGCCACCACCATGAGGATCAGGCCGAGGACGCCGGCGATGAAGGTTCCCGGGATCAGATAGATTTCCACCATGAACAGGCCGAACCCGGCCAGCAGGAGGAGCAACTCGGTGTGATCCGCCAGGCCGACGGCGTACTTGGCGCCGAACGCGATGCCGAGGCACACAACGCCCAACGCTCCGAATATGCTCAGCCCCGGCGTCTTGAACTCCATGTACAGGGCGCCGAAACCGATCAGCATGAGGATGGGCGCGAATTTTCCGAGGACGCGCACCATGCGCTCCGACCAGTTGGGTTCCAGCGTCCGGATCACGGTGAGCCCCTGCTGATCCAGAAAGGCCCCGAAATCCCGGTACGATCCCTGCGAGAACCCGTAGCGCTGCGCCTCCAGGTCGGTCATGGTGAGCAGCTGGCCTTCGCGAACGATCACCTTGTGCTCCCGGAACGCGCCCTTGCGCGCGGAGGGCAGGGCCTCCCACTCGCTGACGGTGAAGTATTCCGGGCCGCGCGCGGGATCTTTCGGAAGCGCCTGCACCACGCCGATGTCCGCCGTCACCATCGCTTCACTCAACAGGCTCGGATAGCCGTTCCGTTCCGCCAGGTTCCGGAACTTCGCGCGCAGGGGAGACTGGATCTTTTCGCCCAGCATGACGATGCCGCCCTCGGCGCTCTGGGTGATCGGTGCGCAATCTCCGATGGTCGTCCCCTCCCCCATGGCCATGCGGTTGCAGGCCAGGGAGATGAGCGCACCTGCCGAGATGGCCTTTTGTTCCACATAGACCCACGTGGTCGCCCCCTGGACCGACTGGATCAGGTCCACGATTTCGTAAGCCGAGTGCAGCTCGCCTCCATAGGTGTTCACCTTGTAGACGATGTGATCGGGTTGTTCGGCCAGGGCTTCCGCCGTGGCCCGCTTCAGGAAGGCGAACAAACCGTAGTCCACCTCGTTCTCCACCGGGATGACCACCGCCCGGCGGCCGTCGGCTCCGGGGCCGGCGGGGGCGGCCGGGTCACCGTTCGGGCCGGGAACAGGGGCCTGGCCCCCGGCGGCCGGGCCGCGCACTCCCGCAGTGGAGGCCGAAGCCGCCACAGGCACGAAACAGGCCGCCCCCAGGGCAAAAAGTGCCAGAATCGTGAAAAAACTCCTGAAATGGGCTCGCCTCCGCATGAGCTGAAGATAAACACTTCAGCCTCCGGGCCCCGGATTCCAAAACGGTCTATTTCACATTACAGAACTGCCAACCCCGCACATCCCGTGGAATCGTCATTTGCCATTATTCCGTCAGCTCCCCCAATTATTCGCTCCAGAAATCGCTAACTTATTGTCGGTGGACACCTGTCATCCCGGGAGCATCGGTGGTGACAACCAAGGGTGCGCCAGATAGAAGGAATATGCCCTCAATTTACGACTACACCGACTATCGTCGTTTTCTGCAGGACTACTATGCGTGGGCCAAGCAGAACAAGAGTGGCTTTTCCCATCGGGCCTTCCTTGCCAAGGCGGGCATGTCGGGCCCCACCTATCTGAAGCGCGTGATGGAAGGTCTGCACGACCTGACGCCCAGCAGCACGCTGAAGTTCGCCAAGGCGCTGGAGCTGGCCGGTCCCGACGTGGAATATTTCGCGGGACTTGTGGGCTTTAACCAGGCCACGACTCCGGCCGAAAAAGACCGTCACTTCAAGAAGTTGATGGAGCTGCAACCGGGCCGCCACCAGGCCACGCTCGAGCGCAGCCAGTACGACTACTATCAAAACTGGTACAACATCGCGATCCGTGAAATGCTCGCGTTCCTCCCCTACAAAAACAACGCCGGGGAGTTTTCACGCCGCCTGACGCCTCCGGTTCCTCCGGGGAAGGTCAAAAAGGCCATCGAGCTTCTACAGGAACTCGGCCTTCTCGCGCAAACCCCGGAAGGCTTTCGCGCCTCCAAATCCCTGCTGAAAACCGACCCGAGCATGGAGTCCCTCTTCCTGCCGCGCTTCCATTTGTCGATGGCGAAGCTGGGCGTCGAAGCGATCAACCGCTTTCCCAAGACCGAACGCTATTTCAGCGGCACGACCGTAAGCATCTCTCCGGAGATTTACGACGTCATCGTGGAAAAGATCCGCGCCTTGCGTCGTGAAATCCTGGAGCACGTGCAGGCGAACCCTTCGCCTGACCGCGTCTACCACCTGAACATGCAACTGTTCCCCCTCACTTCCGGGCCCCGCAAGCGCGGACGAAAGAAGAAACAGTGAGCGGTTTCAAAGGTTTCCTTCACTCGGGACGCCTCAGGGGCGCCGCATTGATCTCGGGCGCCCTGATGGGCTGCATGTCCGGAACGGGGACGGACACCGAAAACGGCGTCTACATCTCCGCGCACGTCATCAACGCCACCGGAGCGCCCGTCGCCAACGTCACGCTCAACGTGCTGGAGCTCACCACGCGGGGGGACTCCACCATCACCAGTCCCGTCCATGAAGACGGAGCCGTCCTGACGACGGACGCGTCAGGGCGCGCGCACTTCTATCTGAAGACCAACGGAACCTACATGACCACCGGGACGCGCGGCGATTCCGTCCTGTTCATCGATACCCTGCGGACGCGCGTGGCCCCCACCGGCCCGACCGCGACGCCGGGCATGGGACATCCCGAGTTCCAGGTGGAAGCGCCGGTGCGTGCCACGGGCCGGCTCCGTTTCCACTCCGGCCTCGCCGTTGATTCGGGCCGCGTGATGCTGCGCGGCACGAAGATCGTGTCCGCGCTCACGGACAGCGGAACCTACAGCCTGGGATGGCTGCCGCCCTCGTCGCAGAAAACCGTCCTGACCGTTGCCTATGAAGGCCGGGCCCGTGCGGTACGGTACGTCAAGGTATCGGTCAACGAAGCCCTGTTGACGGTTCACGCCCCGGCGAACGGCGCCCAGTGTCTCACGGATTCCGCCGCCGCGACCACGGGCGCGCTCACCCGTGAAGGTTCGCTGGCCACGCCCGCAGGACAAGCCCGTCTCGTCGGCAACGTGTGCGGGGCCGAAACCGGAGCCCTCGTCCGCCTCCTGCAAGTGGACGCGTCGGGGATCATGCAAAAAAGCCTGGGCTCGTTTGTGATCCCGGACGTCGACGCTCCCTCCATCTGGACCCGGAACGGAGCGGGAGAAGACATGGGCAAGGCGGCGGTTCCCGCCGGCTGCATCGAATCCGAAAGTAACCTCACCGCCGGCCTCACGGGACGCGCCACGCTGCGGCTTGTCAACGGAGAGATCGTGGTGAACGACTACCGCGACGGCACGAACTGCCTGCAGTGATCAGGCGGACGATCGGCCCTGAATCAGGAGCCGATCGCCTTGTTGTCGCGCTCGTCCTTGTTCGCGCGCGAATAGTCATTGTCCTGGCGCGCGTGATTGACGGCGTTTTTTTGCATGTAGGTCTCAAACACCTCATCCGCGGACAAGCCCGCCGTCAGGGCGAGGGACATCCAGAAATGCAGCTGGTCGATGATCTCGACCCGGATGTTCTGGAGGTCGAGGTGATCCTTGGACCACCATTTCCACAATAATTCTTCGCGCAGCTCCCGCGATTCGTCGTCCAGAGCCGTAAGGTATTTGCCCAGCCATTCATTGACGACCGTATTGGGCCCCAAGGGTTCGCCCGCACGCGCTTCGGCCCGCAGTGTGTGCATGGTCAGGACCTTTCCGTCACGGTCACGGATGTCTTTCTTGACGAAAATACGGTCGTTCAGTTCCGATTGAAGCGCGAAAAGGCGGTCCAGCTTGTCGTGTGTGCTCATGGCTTGTCCGGGGAAAGGAAATGGTGAAAGTGTACCGGGTCGGGTGAGAAGATACTCGAAGCGGGCGGAGGATCCCGACGGTCAGTCCGGAAGGAAGGGCGACCACGCCCCGTTCGTCTGACGGATCAGCCAGCGGAGCCGGGACTCTCCCGCGGGAATGTAGTCGGCGAACACGGCGATGCCTTTGCTGCGGGAGAGGAAACAATAGGCCCCCAGCGCCTGCATGACACGTTGCAATCCCGCCTCCAGAAACGCCGTGCGAAAGGCCGGGTAGTCGTTTCCCAGGGTGGCCGGCCCCGCCCGGTGCCGTTCCCCGCCGTCCGCATGCGCGAGGCCTGCGAAGTATCCCGCCTCCCCCAGCCGGGCGTGGAAGTGCGTCAGCAGCATCTCGATTTCGTCGTCCGCCAGCATGACGTAGGGATCCAGCAACAGGGACGCGGCATCGTAAAATATTGATCCGGTACGGCTTCCCTGATAATCGATCACGTGGACATTGCCGTCCTGCGGCACCATGAGGTTCTGCGACTGGTAGTCGCGATGCATGATCGCCCGGGGGTGCGCGTCCACGCGGCCCGCCAGCGCCTCGCACAGGGCGGCCAGAGCGGGGGGGGCACCCAGGCCCCGGTGGCCTTCGAGATAGTTCTCCCGATAATAGGAGGTTTCCCAGAGCAACTGGCTCCGGTCGAACATCCGGGACGCGATGTCGGGCGACTCGTGCCGGAAGGCGTCGCAGCGCGTCTGCAGGTCGACGAGCAGGTCGAGGCTGCGGCGATAGGCCGTGAGGCCGGCGGCGCGGTCGCTCCGCACAAGATCATAAAGCCGCCGTGTCCCGAGATCTTCGAGCAGGACCTGACGCGCGTCATCATCGATGGCGAAGACCTTGGGGACGGGCACGCCGAGCAACCGGTAGAATTGCGTGATGCGGAGGAAGCGGCCGAAGTCGGCATCATCGGGCGGAGAGACGAGCAGGATGAGACCCGTGCCGGCCGCGGTGCGTGCCCGGTAATAGGCGCGGCGCGAACCGGCGATGCCCGCCAGCGGCAGATCGGTTTCCGGCACGCCCGCACGTGCGAGCTCGGCGCGCAGAAGCGCGGAGACGTGGGCGTAGGGAAAAGGGGCGCTCATGTCGTACGGGACGATCCTGCGTGATGCGGACTACTGTGGAGGGTTCGCGCCGTTCAGGGCATCGAGCAACGTCTGATGCAGCACGCCGTTGGAGAAAAGCGCTTCCTCATGCGCCAGCGTCCAGGGCTCGCCCTTCAGGTTCGTCACGGTCCCCCCGGCCTCGGTCACCAGCAAGGTGGTGACGGCCACGTCCCATTGCTTGAGATACGTCATCCAGTAGGCATCGAGCCGCCCGGACGCCACCCAGGCGCCTTCCAGCACGGCTGACCCCAAGCTCTTGATGCGCTGCACCGCCGGCATCACGCGCCCGTGCACACGGTGATTGGCCGCATTGAGCGTCGCGCGGATGCCCTCTTCACCCACGTTGTAATCGCCGTGGGAGAGGATCGCCGCCTCCAGGTCGGCTTTGGTGCTCACGCGCAGACGATGCCCGTTCAGGAAGGCTCCGGATCCCGCGGCCACCGTATACAGCTCGTCGAACACCGGGAGATAAATGGCGCCGCACAGGGGTTTGCCCCGCCAGGTCAAGGCCACGGAGTTCCCCCACAGCGGAATCCCGTGGGCGTAGTTGATCGTGCCGTCGATCGGATCCGCGATCCAGCGGTAGTCGCTGCCGCGATCAAGCGCGCCTTCCTCTTCGGTCAGCAGGTCGTGGTCGGGAAATTGTTCGGACAAACGCATGCGGATGAAACGGTCGCATTCGAGGTCTGCTTCGGTGACGAGATCCCTGGTTCCCTTGAACCGGACCGGTCCCAGATTCCGTTGACGTTCAAGCGCCAGAAGGCCTGCAGTGCGGGCGATCTCCGCCGCCGCTGCCAGATAGGTGGATGTTTGAGGCATCCTTCAAAGATAGTCGGACGCCGCGGGATGGGTACCGGTGCCAGGGTCACGGAGGAAGGACAAACGCGGCGCGCGGAGGGAAGCACGAAGGGAAAGGCAAAGGCAAAGGGAAGAAAGGCGGCGGATACAGGACTGACCCACGGATCGGTCGACGTGCAGATCCCCTTGCCGCTGCGGATCCTCCCTGAAGATGGTAAATTCACCTGCATGCCTGCCGCCCCCCTCCTGCGCGTTGAAGACCTGTCGCTCGGCTTCCGGGCGACCGACGGCTCCGTGACGCCGATCACCGACGCGGTAAGCTTCGAGGTTCGTGAAGGCGAAGTGTTCGGCCTCGCCGGGGAATCGGGTTGCGGCAAAACCGTGACCTGCCTCGGCTTGTTGCGCCTGCTGCCGGCGGCCACGACGGTCGTCCTGTCGGGCCGCGCCTGGTTTCGCGGTCGCGACCTGCTGACGCTGGGAGCCGAGGAAATGCGCCGCGTGCGCGGCAACGACATCTCGATGATCTTCCAGGAGCCCTCCGCGGCCCTCAACCCCCTGCTGCCGGTGCAAACCCAGCTGTTGTACCCTTTCCGGTTTCAAAAACCGGGCACAGGGACCGGGGGGGCAACCGGCGGGACGCCGGGGAGGAACCCCCTGCAGAAAATCCGGGCGTTGCTGGAGCGCGTGGGTTTTCAGGATCCGGACCGCGTACTGCGCTCCTACCCGCACCAGTTGTCGGGCGGGATGCTCCAGCGCGTGATGATCGCCCATGCCTTGTTGCTGGATCCGGCCCTGATCCTGGCGGACGAACCGACCACAGCCCTCGACGTCACGATCCAGGCGCAGGTGCTTGACCTGCTGGCGGAACTGCAGCGCGAAACCGGCGTCGGCATCCTGCTGATCACGCACAACCTCAACCTCATCGCGCAATACGCCGACCGCGCGGCGGTGATGTATGCCGGGCGCGTGATCGAAACGGGCCCCGCGCTGGCGCTCATGCGCACTCCGTTGCACCCGTATTCCCGCGGCCTGGTGGACGCGTTGCCGGATCTCGACACCGCGCATGTTCCGCAGCCCGTTCCCGGATCGGTGCCGCCTCCGGGCCGCTACCCCGCCGGCTGCCGCTTTCACGACCGGTGCCCGCGCGCTTTCGCTCCGTGCACCACGGATCCCGTGTGGTTCGAACCGGAAGCCGGAAGACGGACCGCCTGCCATCTGTACGCCTCACCCCGCACCGCGGAGCGCGCGCACTCATGAACACCCGCCCCTTGCTGTCCGCCCGGGACATCCGGACCCATTTTCCCGCAACCGGCGGCCTCTGGAAACGGATCACCGGTTACGTGCGCGCCGTGGACGGCGTGTCGCTGGAGGTCTATCCGGGGGAAATCGTGGCGCTGGTGGGTGAATCCGGTTGCGGCAAAAGCACGCTGGGCTTTTCCCTGCTCGGTCTGACGCCTCCCACGGAGGGGACGCTGGAACTGCTGGGTCAAAACATCGACCTCAAAAACCCCGCCTCGTGGAATGACTTCCGTCGCGATTTCCAGATCGTGTTCCAGGATCCGCACACCTCGCTGAATCCACGTCTCACGGTGTTCGAACTGCTCACGGAACCGATGCGTGTCCATGGGATCGTTCCCGCCGCGCGACTGCGGGAAGAAGCGGTCTCGTTGCTGCGGCGCGTCGGCCTCGCCGACGATGCCCTCGACCGCTTCCCGCACGCGTTCTCCGGGGGTCAGCGCCAGCGCCTGTGCATCGCGCGGGCGCTGGGCGTACGCCCGAAGCTGATCGTGTGCGATGAGGTGGTGTCGGCGCTGGATGTGTCCGTGCAGGCCCAGATCGTGAACCTGCTGCTGCAACTGAAACGCGAGGACGGACTGGCCTTGCTGTTCATCACCCACGACCTTTCCCTGGTGCGGGCCATTGCGGACCGGGTCCTGGTCATGAACGCGGGCAAGATCGTCGAACAGGGCGCGACCGCGGAATTGTTCCGTGCGCCGCGGGAAGACTACACCCGCAGCCTGCTCGCGGCCGTCCCGCGGATGGAGCGACGGGTTCCCGTCGCGTAATCCGCGTTCCCCACCCCTTCCGCTCCCGGCCGGGGATCACTCCCCGAAGACGATCGTGCGGTTTCCCGTCACCAGCACACGGCGCTGCAAATGCAGGCGCACCGCGCTCGTCAACACGCTGCGTTCAAGGTCGCGCCCCTTGCGCACCAGGTCATCCACCGCGTCACGGTGCGTCACGGCGGCGGTCCTTTGCGCGATGATGGGACCTTCATCAAGATCGGAGGTCACGTAGTGGGCCGTGGCTCCGATGAGTTTGACCCCACGCGCCTTGGCCTGATGATACGGTCGCGCCCCCGCGAATGCGGGGAGAAAGGAGTGGTGGATGTTGATGGCGCGCCCGGCCCACTCGTCGGCAAAATCCGCCGACAACACCTGCATGTAGCGCGCGAGCACCACCAGATCGACCCCTTCCGCGCGCAACAACGCCCGCTGGCGCGCCTCGGCTTCCGGCTTCGAGGCGGCATTCACGGGGATGTGATGAAACGGGACGTCGAAGTGGCGGGCCACGTCTCCGGTCGCCTCGTGGTTGGAGATGACCAGAGCGATCGTGCCGGCCAGATCGCCCAGTCGCTGCGTGAGCAACAGGTCGTACAGGCAATGCGGCGTGGGCCCGGCGAAGATGGCGACGCGCGGACGCGTGAACGTCTCATGCAAGGCGCACGTGATGTCGAGACGTGCTGCCATGGCATCGAGAGAGGCGCGGAAGGCGTCGCCGGCGATCCGGAAACCTGTCCGGTCGAATTCGATGCGCATGAAAAACGAACCGGTGTCGGGGTCGGTATGCTGGTCGGCGTCCAGGATGTTGCCGCCGTGTTCGTGAATCCATCCGGAGACGCCGGCCACGATGCCGGCGCGATCTTCACACTGAATCAGAAGGATGGATGTCACAGGTATTTCCCTTCCAGGTATTTCAAAAAGTGGCCGGCATCCAGGTCTGATCCCGTCACGCGACGGCACAGTTCGGCGGCCGGGAATTCGCGCCCATGCCTGTGGATGTTCTCACGCAACCAGTTCCGCAGGGGCGCCAGGTCTCCGTTCCCCACCAGGACATCCAGCGATCCCAGCTCCCGTTCCATCGCCGCCGAGAACTGGGCCGCGTAGAGGTTTCCCAACGTATACGTGGGGAAGTATCCGAACAACCCGCAACTCCAGTGGACATCCTGCATGAAGCCCTGGGCCGGCGTCTCCGGCACGATGCCGAGCAACGACCGCATCCCTTCGTTCCAGGCGGCTTCGATATCGCCCACTTCCATCGCACCGGAGAACAACGCCCTTTCGATCTGAAACCGCAGCAGAACATGGAGGTTGTAGGTCACTTCATCCGCTTCCACGCGGATGAGCGAACGTTCGACCGCATTCACGCGCGCGAGCACGCCGTCGATCGTTTCCTCCGTGACCGGGGATCCCAGCATCGTGCGCGCGATCGGCAGCACGTGTTGCCAGTAAGGACGCGAGCGTCCCACGCGGTTCTCCCAGAAGCGCGACTGCGATTCATGGATCGCGAGCGAAACGGCTTCGCCCAGCGGCGTTCCCCATTCCTCTTCAGGCAGGCCCTGCTCGTACAGGCCATGGCCGCCTTCATGCAAGGTGCTGAACACCGCGTTGAGCCAGTCGTCCGCGCGGTAACGCGTCGTGAGCCGCACATCCGACGGCGCCATGCCCTGGGTGAAGGGATGCGTCGACGCATCCAGGCGGCCGGCATTGAGATCGAATCCCATGTCGCGCAACAGGCGCACGTTGAAGGCTTGCTGGGCTTCCAGGGGCACATCGCCTGCGGGCGCGGCGGGGACAGGTCGCGCCTGTGCCAGAATGCGCTCAAGCAAGGGCACGAGCCCGTCACGCAGGGTCTCCAGCACGGGAGCGAGCGCCGCGACGGTGGCCCCCGGCTCGAACTGGTCGAGCAGGGCGTCATAGGGAGAACCGGAATATCCGAGACAATCGGCCTCGCGACGTTTCAGGGCCACCATCTTTTCAAGCCAGGGAAGGAAGTCGGCCGGTGCGCCCGCTCCCGCACGCGCCGCCCGGGCACGTGCCCACGCCTGCTGCGCGAGCGAGGCGGTGCGGGCCAGCTCGCCGGCCAGATCCGCGGGAATCTTGCGGGCGTTTTCCGCATCACGCCTCAGTTCGCGCACCAACGCGGCCGTACGTGCGTCCAGCGCCAGCTCCGAAGCCTGCCGCAGCCGCGCCCAGTACGGCTCGGACGTCAGTTTTTCGTGCATGAGCGTGCCCAGGACGGCCTGGCTCTCCGCGCGCGCGGCACCACCCTTTTCGGGCATGAAGGTTTCCTGGTCCCACCCCAGCAAGCCCGAAGCGGAACGAAGGGCCCCGATTTCACGGGCGCTTTGGCGGAGTTCTGCGATTACGGTCGTCATAAAATGCAAGATAGGTAGCGCGTCACGGGGCCGGGAGGCAGGATTTCATGTCGCGATGCCGCCACGATCGCGCCGCCGGGAGGCTGTCGGCGGGCCCATGAAGACGGGTTCCCACAGCGAAAAAAAGATTCTGTTATAAAATCCACGCACGATTCGATTATCGGACCATGCATTCGGCCTTTCGCCCCCCCACCCTCCTCCCGATCCGCCGCTCCCTACTACCTTTCCCCCCATGTACAAGTACATCATCATGGGAATTCAGGGAGTCGGCAAGGGAACGCAAGCGAAACTGTTGTGCGAAGCATACGACTTCGTTCACATTTCGATCGGTGACCAGTTCCGGTGGAACATCGCCAACCACACCAAACTGGCCGCCCGCGTCAACCGCGTGATCTCCGGCGGCAACATGGTCGACGACGACCTTGTGGCCAAGGTCGTCTCGGACCGGCTCGCCATCCATGACTGGAACTACGGATTCGTCCTCGACGGATATCCGCGCACCTTCGCGCAGTCGGAGTTCCTGTTCGAGAACTACAACATCAACGCCGTGATCCACCTCAAGGCCCCCGATTCCCTGGTGACCGAGCGCATGCTCGCGCGCCGCGCCTGCTCCCGGTGCGGACTCGATTACAACCTCATCGGTCACCGGCCCAAGGTTGAAGGCACCTGCGACGTGTGCGGCGGAGCGTTGGTGACGCGCAGCGACGACCATCCCGAGGCCATCCAGATCCGTCTCAACGACTACCACGAGAAGACCGAGCCGATGCTGGCGTTCTTCCGCGACATCGGAGCCTTGGTCGAGATCGACGCGACGCAAAGCATCCGCGAGGTTCACGCCGACATCGTAAAGGCCCTCGCCTTGCCCGAGCCGCAGCCCCTCAACTTCCGGACATTCCACGCGGATCCGAAGAGCAACCCCAAGGGAGCCGCCAAGGATGCCACCAAAACCGGGAAAACTTCCGGAAAGGCATCATGAAGGGCATCATTCTGGCCGGCGGCGCGGGCTCGCGCCTTTATCCGCTGTCGAAGGTCGCCAGCAAGCAATTGCAACCCGTATACGACAAGCCGATGATCTACTATCCGCTGTCGACGCTCATGCTGGGGGGCATCCGCGACATCCTGCTGATCTCCACGCCCGAGGACGTGCCACGTTTCGAGCACTTGCTCGGCGACGGCTCGCAGTGGGGAATCCGGCTTTCCTACAAGGTGCAACCCCGCCCCGAAGGCCTGGCACAGGCGTTCATTCTCGGTGAGGAGTTTCTGGCGGGCGCCCCCGCGACGCTGATCCTCGGCGACAACATCTTCTACGGCAAGATGAAACTGGATGAACTCATCAGGGGGTTTGGTGGCGGAGCCACGGTGTTCGGGTACCCTGTGGGTGACCCCGAGCGTTACGGAGTCGTGGAGTTCGATGCCAGCGGCAAGGTGATCGGCCTCGAGGAAAAACCCGCGCAGCCGAAGTCGAATTACGCCGTCCCCGGCTTGTACGTGTACGACGCCAGCGTGTGCGCCCGCGCGAGGGCGCTCAAGCCCTCACCACGAGGCGAGCTGGAGATCACGGATCTCAACAGCGAGTACCTGCGGGAAGGCAAGCTTTCCGTATCCCTGCTCGGCCGCGGCATCGCGTGGCTCGACACGGGCACGCACGCGTCGCTGCTGGAAGCCAGCCACTTCATCTACACGCTCGAGACGCGACAGGGCCTCAAGATTGCATGCCTTGAGGAGATCGCCTACCGCCGCGGCTTCATCGATGCCGTCCGCATGAAAAAGACGATCGGCGACATGCCGAAGTCCCCGTACCGCGAGTATCTGGAGAAGCAGTTCCCGGAAGCCGCGGCGTCTTAAAGTCGGATTCGCCCGGGGCGCCGCATGGCACCGGGCATCGCACCGAGGGACGCGCAACACCGCGCGACTCACCCCTTGAAGAAATAAAAGTCTTGGCCGGGGATGCGGCGCATGCCGCATTCCACCATCCGGGCGCGCCACCACGTGATGGGTTCAAACGTTTGAACCCCCGTGTGCGCCGGGGCGCGATCGCCCTGATAATTCCGCGGGTCCACCAAAAGACACACCATGCCCCCCGGCGCACACGCGCGGGCCACGTTCCGGAGGTACCGCGCCAGTCGGCGCGGCGGCAGGTACTGGCCCGCGCACTCCAGGATGATGTCCCGTGACCCCGCGGGCACATCCCGTATGGCATCGGCGGCATCCCCCACCGTGATCAGTCGCCTGAGTCCGTCATCTTCGATGCGGGCCAGAATGTACGGTGAGTTTTCAATCCCGTGGGCTTCCAGCCCGGCCTTCAGGGCCAGCCGCAGGAGCCGTCCGTCCGCCGCACCGATGTCCAGGAAGTTCACGGGCTTGCGCCCGGTGACGGCGCGGAACGTGCGCAGGATTTCAGGGAGATGGAAGGTAAAATGGCGCCAGTTCCGCGCGTAATCCCGTTTGCGGATCCCTGCGGTGTTGACGCCATAATGTTCGAAATAGTCCGCACCCAGAGGGCGCGTGGCAGAGGCCGCACGGGATGCCCGGGGCGGCACGGCCATGTCAGCCCAGTTTCGCGAGCGCTTCGGCGACCGACACCGGAGCCTTGGCCTTCACGTGCACCATGAAGCGCTGGCGTGGATTCTGTTCGCGCTCGAGCGTG
Source organism: uncultured Bifidobacterium sp. (assembly GCA_964416695.1). Taxonomy (GTDB): domain Bacteria; phylum Fibrobacterota; class Fibrobacteria; order UBA11236; family UBA11236; genus UBA11236. The sequence goes on along the minus strand of CAYQFG010000020.1, from coordinate 11,688 downwards.
TAGTTGCCCGCGCCGTACACCGTCGAAAACAGCGCGTCGAGATCGGGCTTGAGAGCTGCAAACGTCTCGTCGTTGTTCGGCGCGATGGCGCGGTTGTTCACGATGAACTTCACGTCACCGGCCAGAAGCCTGGGCGCAATCTTGAAGGTCGCATCGGCTTCGGCGCGCGCCGCATGCGACAGCGTGGTCTTGAGCGAAGCCCGCAGCGTTTCGGGGTTGTCCGTTTCCACGGGCTGACGACGCTCGTAGAGCAGGCCGGGACGACCGCCGGTCCGGTCCAGCGAATAGCATTCGTTGTGACCGGAGAGAAAGACCACGGGCCCGTCGGTCACGTGACTGTAATCGGCCACGTCCACGAAGACTTCGGGACTGTCGGGGATCCAGGTGCTGAACACCTTGAACCAGTCGTGATGGTCGCCGACGGTGGCCTCATCAAGGTGAAGCTTCCACTGGACGTTTTGAAGATTGATGGCCATGTTCGATTTCCTCTCGCTGGTGGGGCGACCCGTCGGATCGCGCCTCCGCATCTATGATCTGTCGCCGCGGCGGCTTGGTCGGGCGCGCGGCTGTGCGCCCCTCCCTACCCCGCCGCGTTGTCCTTATGCCTCCGCGGGTTCCTTCTTGGTCGCCATGCTCATGCGGGCGTAGCAGCTGTGGGCCGCTTCCACAAACAGCTGGGATTCATGCAGGAACAGGGAAATCCGCTCCTTGTCGAGCCCCTCGCCCTTGTGGGCATGCGCCTGCTGGTAGTACTGGTAGAATTTCGGACCGGCGAACGGGTCGTTGAAAAGGCCGGTGTCGTGGAAGTCCTTCGTGAAGGTTTCGAACACGAGTTCGGGCTCCTCCGAGATGTACGGATGCTTGTCCTTGAGCAGGCCCTGGGCCGCGAGCACCATGGCACGATACGCCATCACGCCCGCGCTGGCCGCGTCGCCCTTCTCGAACCTGAGCTGGGCGTCGAACAATTCGCGGTCGGCGGCCTTGAGGCCGAAGTCCGTGAGCGTGACGACCTCACCGGCGCACTCGCCGATGCCCTTGTCCTTCACGGAGTACTCGCGCACGTCGCCCCAGTCCACATACCAGCTCTTGTCCGCATCGTAGGCCGGAACCTGGATGAGCTCCTGCAGGCCTTCCATGATGGTGGCCTTGCCGGTGCGCTCCACCCAGTCGCGGAACTTCTCGTTCTCCTGGCGGTGGGCCACGAACTGCTCCGTCAAACGCTCGACCACGGCGGGCACGGCCTTCGAGGGAATGCCGCCCGTGCCGATGCCGAAAGCGCCGCCGTTGTTCTCGAACTGGCCGCCCAGCATCAACTGGAAGTGCGGAACCACATAGCCCCCCACGTTGCGGGAGATGCCGTAGAACCCGATGTCGGCGATGTGGTGATGCGAGCAGGAGTTGAAGCAGCCTGAAATCTTGATGCGCAGCGCGCGCGCGGCCTCGGCGATGTCAGGACCCTTGGCGTACAAGCGCTTGCGCAGCTCACCCGCCAGGCCGCGCGACCCCGCGATCCCGAGCTTGCAGGTGTCGGTGCCGGGGCAGGCGGTCACGTCCAGAATGGATTCCGCGCCGGGCAGGGCGAGGCCGATGGCCTTGAGTTCCTTGTAAACCGCCGCGACGTCGTCGTTGCTCACCCAACGGAGCAACAGGTTCTGCTCGACCACGGTGCGCACCGTGCCCGGGCCGTACTTGCGGGCGATGTCGGCGAGGGCGCGCATCTGGTTCGAGGTCGCGTCGCCGAGCGGCAAGGTCACGAGCACGGCGGAATAACCTTCCTGACGCTGGGGCTTCACGTTGGTCTTCACCCAGAAGTCGTACTCGCGGTCGCCGGTCGCGGCGAACGGATGCCGGGCCTTGCCCGGCGGCGTCGAGGGCTTCTCGTCGAACGAGGCGACGTCCTTGATGTACGACGACCAGCGGTCGTCGTGCGGCAGGATCGCGCGCTCGGCGGCCACGGTTTCCTTGAACTTTTCCCAGCCCATGTCGGCGATCAGGAACTTGATGCGCGCGCGGTGGCGCTTCTTCTTTTCGCCGAAGCGGCCGTAGATGCGGCAGATGGCCTGCGCCAGCGGGAGGATTTCATCCTCGGGGACGAAGTCGCTGTAAAGCTTGGCCGCGTAGGGCACGGCGCCGAGGCCGCCGCCCACGTAGTATTCGAAGCCGCGCTTGCCGTCCTTCATCGTGGCGATCAGGCCGAGATCGTGGATGTTCACAAGGCCCGAGGCGCCGGCCTTGTCGCCGGAGAACGCGATCTTGAACTTGCGGCCGAAATCCTGCGCGTCGGGATGGCCCAACAGGAAGCGAAACATCGCTTCGGCATAGGGCGTCACGTCGAACGCTTCATCGGGAGAGACGCCGGCCATCGGGTCGGCCGACACGTTGCGCACCGCGTTGCCGCAGGCTTCGCGCGTGGTGATGTTCAGCGCGCCGAGACGGCGGTACATCGAGGGGCAGTTCTCGATGTGGATGTAATGCAGCTGGATGGCCTGACGCGTGGTCACGTGGCAGATGCCGTCGCTGTACTCTTCGGCGAGGTCGGCGAACAGCTCCATCTGGTCGGGATTCAGGCCGCCCCAAGGCAGCTTGATGCGCTGCATGCCCGGCGCGTCCCAGTAAGTCTCCGGCCCCTTGAACGCTTCCGGGAACGGAACCGGACGCACTTCCTTGCCGTCGTAACGCGTGCCGTTGTCGTAACGCTGCCCGTAGGCGCCCATGCGCAGGCGCGTTTCCGCAAACAGCTTGTGATCGATCTTGTCGAGCTTCTTCAGCGCGATGTCGGATTCGAACTCATCCACGTTCACGCGCCACTCTTCGGGCAACTTGTCGCTCAGCCGCTCTTTCCAGATGGTGGCCGCTTCGCTGGTGTACAGTTCTTTTTTCGCGCTCATGATGGGGGTCCCCCGCAGATTCTCGGCCGGGTTTTATACCCTAGCGGACTGAAAGGTTAATAGCTTGCGGGCATTCCGACAACCTGCCAGTTTTGGGGGATTAACGCCGATTTTGGGGATTCCACAGATGCATGAATCCATATTCAATCGGTATGATTAAGGCGGTGGAGGATCCGGAGCGGAAACATTTTTTTGGGGGGGAGGCCGGTCGCCGGACGCCTCACACGCCAGGCCTCCGCGGCGACCGGGGCACGGCGCGCGCGGGACTACGACCCGCGCGCGGCCTTAAGGTTGAAGGACACCACCTTCCCGTTATCCAGCGTGATGTTTTTGCCGATGACTTGCACGGAATCCGTCAAGGCCACGACCTTCACGCTGCCCGTAGCGCCTCCGCCCGTCCACGACATGCCGCCGGGCGTACCCCACGTGTACAGTTGCACCTTGTTTTCCACCGGCTTGCCGGTGGCATATTCCGCCACCGGGTAGGTTCCGGAAACCGGCGCCGCCAAGCCCACCGTCACCTCCAGAAACCCGATCGTGCCGACGGTCGAGTCGCCGACGTGGTAGCGCAAAACCAGACCGCTCACCTTGAAACCCTCAGTGCCGCCCTGATAGACCGTACTGTTCGGCGTGTAAAGCGTGTCGGCGTATCGCACGCCGGACGCCACGTCGAAGTCTCCGTCGCCGTCCTCACCCGGACCGGCGGTGGATTCGTTGCAGGCCGCGAACAGGAACGCGCACAACGCCAGGCAGGCGAAGCGGGTCAATGCAGGGAAGAAGGAGGCTCGTGAACGTGCAGACATGCGACCTCTTTTGTGGGGGACAATCCAGAGGATCAAATCTGAATAATGCGGGATGTGATGTCCGCCCCATAGATATGGGATTTCCGGATGACCCGCACGCGGGCCTTGACGCGCCGGCGCCCACCCTCACGCCGCACAAAGGCCCCCTTCCCGATCCGGCGACCACCCCGAGGCCCTCCCTCCCCCCCAACAAAAAACCCTCCGTCTTGCGACGAAGGGTTTTTCCGCGCAACCGTTTCCGGATGCTTAGTTCTGGAAGTAGAGCTCGAACTCGACCGGATTGGGACGCAGCTTCACCGGAGCGATTTCCGCGGCCTTCTTGTAGTCGGTGTACGCCGCAATGAAGTCCTCCGCGAACACGTCGCCGGCCGTCAGCCATTCCTTGTCCTTTTCCAGCTCCTCCAGCGCGTGTTCGAGGCTGTAGCAGGTGGAGGGCACGTCCTTCAGTTCTTCGGGCGGCAGCTCGTAGATGTTCTTGTCGAGCGGGGCGCCGGGGTCGATCTGGTTCTTGATGCCGTCGATCATCGCCATGAGCATGGCGGCGAACGTCAGGTACGGAGAACCCGAGCTGTCGGGGCAACGGAACTCGAAGCGGCGCGCCTTGTCGCCCGACACGTACGGAATGCGGATGGAGGCCGAACGGTTGGTGGCGGAGTAGGCCAGGTTCACCGGCGCTTCGTAGCCGGGCACGAGACGACGGTAGGAGTTGACCGAGGAGTTCGAGAACACCTGGATGGCGCGGCCGTGCTTGAGGATGCCGCCGATGGCATACAGAGCCGTCTTGCTCATGTTGGCGTAGCCGTCGCCCGCGAACAGGTTCTTGCCGTCCTTCCAGATGGAGGTGTGCACATGCATGCCGGAACCGTTGTCGCCCCACAGCGGCTTCGGCATGAAGGTCGCGGTCTTGCCGTACCGGGCGGCGGTGTTCTTCACACCGTACTTCAGCTTGTGGATCGCGTCGCCGTGCTGGATGAGCTCGGCGAACTGCGTGCCGATTTCGCACTGGGCGGTGGCCACTTCGTGGTGGTGGATTTCGGGCTTGAGGCCCATCTTCTGCAGGTTGACCACCATCTCGTCACGCAGGTCGGTCATCGTGTCGATCGGGGCCGCGGGCGCGTAGCCGAACTTGTGATGCACCTTGTGGCCGACGGAGTCTTCATCGGCGGAGGTCCAGGGACCTTCGTTCGAGACCAGCTCGTAGAAACCGACGTTGGGCTTCGACTCGTAACGGACGCCGTCGAACACGAAGAATTCGGGCTCGGCGCCGAAGTAGGCGATGTCGCCGATGCCGGAAGCCTTCAGGTAGGCCAGCGCCTTCTTGGCGATGGAGCGCGGGTCGCGGTCGTACAGTTCGCCGGTACGCGGCTCGAGGATGTCGCAGAACATGTTCAGGCGCACGCGGTTGCTGAACGGATCGATGAACGCCGACGCGGGGTCGGGCATCATGAGCATGTCGGACTTGTCGATGGACTTCCAGCCGCGGATCGAGGAACCGTCGAAGGCGATGCCGTTCTTGAACATGTCCTCGTCGAGGCGCCACACCGGATAGCTGAAGTGGTGGAGGATGCCGAACATGTCGCCGTACATCAGGTCGACGAACTCGACATTGTTCTTTTTCGCAAGCTCAATCACGTCTTTGGGAGTCATGACGACATCTCCTGGGGTATTGATAAGAGGGGGCAATCGGGGTTTTGATGGCTTAAAACCGGTGGGATAACCTAGAAAAAAGCGTGCCGTCATTTTCCGGGACAAATGGAAATAAAAGGCGCGAAAACAGCCCCTTGGATGCATTGTCAATCGCATTGTCACACAAATGGGGAACTATTGAAAACAATTGTCATTTTCTGGGGCGCGATTTGTCATGTGTAAGGCCGAGTGCTCTCTTGAGCCTCGTTTTTGGAGGGGGAGACGACTCCGGGTCACGGATCCCCCGGAGTTCACGGCTGCGGCGCCTCGTCATCCCCCCGGACCCGTGACCCGGAGGCGGGCGAACGGCCAGGATCCGGCCGACCGACCAGCGGGCCGCGCGCGTCCACGGGGCGGGTGGCCCCGTCGGGGGCCGGTCAGGGGACGGGGCGGATGGCGAAGTCACGGTACAGCTGGCTCGCCTGCGGGTCCTTTTGCCGGGTATACTTACCCTTGTAATAGGAGAGGGCCCCTTCGGGGCGGATGAAATACACTTGCCCGATCCGCACGCCCGGGTACACCCGGATGGGGTGCACCACCTCGATTTCCAGGGTCCACGTCGGGTACTGACAGACCAGGTTTCCGTCTTCATCGGGCAGGTATCCCCAACCCAGATCGCCGAATCCCGCCGTGATGTGGGTGTTGATGCCCAACCGCCCGATGCTGGAACGGCCTTCGAACATGGGCACGAACGCCTTGCTGGTGGCCGTCTCGTTCGTGCATCCGATGTACAGCGTCCCCGGCTGCAGCACCAGCCCCTCCTCCGGAATCACCAGAGTCCGGAAAGGGTTGTCACGCTTCATGTCGAGCGCCTCACCCGCTGCGAGGTCGTATACCAGCAACTTTTCGTTGAGCGTCACGTCATAGGAATTGGGACCCACATGGGCGGGCGTGAACGGCGCGATATGAATGGCGTCCGCTTCGACCTGACGGATGATTTCGGGACCGGTGAGAATCATGGGGCGGGAAGTTAGCTAACGGCGTGAAGGGGCGGGAACGGCGTGCGGGCGGACCCATGCCTGGAGGACCGGGCACGCGGTCGGGTAAGGAATCCGGAACGCGAAACAGGCCGCTTTCCCTCGGAACTGTCGCCTGAAGGGCCAAGGGCGGCTTTCCGGGAGCGGTGGAGGGAAGCCGGGACACCCCTGCCGGATCCTACTATATTTGTATGCCCTTTTTCCCAGGATTTCCATGAGCGCAGCGGAAGACGGTTTCGGCGAAGAATGCGGTGTCGTGGGCATTTTCGGAGGCCCCGAAGTAGCCCGCCGGACCTTGATGGGGCTTTATTCGCTCCAGCACCGCGGTCAGGAGAGCGTCGGCGTGGCCGTCACGGACGGGACCGACATCCAGCTCGTGAAACGCATGGGACTCGTCACCGGTTTGACCAGTGACGAAAAAGCCGTGGACGCCCTCGTGGGCAATGCCGCCATCGGACACGTCCGGTACTCGACCACCGGCCGCAGCAACATCAACAACGCCCAGCCCATGCTGGTGTCCACCAAGCGCGGCCCCATCGCCGTGGCCCACAACGGCAACCTGGTCAACGCCCCCGACATCCGCGCGGCCTTCGAGGATCAGGGCCACATTTTCCAGAGCACGTCGGACACCGAAGTGCTGCTGCACCAGATCGCCCGCTCGCGCAAAGAGTCGCTGACCGACGCCATCGAGGAGTCGCTGCAGACCATCACCGGATCCTACTGCCTCGTCTTCCTGACCGCCGACGCCCTGTACGTGGCCCGCGACGGCTTCGGGTTTCGCCCCCTCTGTCTCGGAAAGATCGGCGAAGCGTGGGTCGTCGCCTCGGAAACCTGCGCCCTCGACCTGATCGGGGCCTCGTATGTGCGCGACATCAAGCCCGGCGAGCTGTGCCGCATCGACGTGAACGGGCTCGAGACGCGCATGATCGCGGAAAAGCCCCGTCAGGCGCACTGCATTTTCGAATTCGTGTATTTCGCCCGCCCCGACTCCCGCATTTTCGGCGAGAGCTGCGACAAGATCCGTCGCAAGATCGGCAAGCAGCTGGCCAAGGAGCACCCGGCGCAGGCCGACGTGGTGGTCGCGGTGCCCGACTCCAGCAACACCGCCGCCCTGGGTTACGCGAAGGAGTCGGGCATCCCGTTCGACATCGGTCTTTTGCGCAACCACTACGTGGGGCGCACCTTCATCGACCCGTCGCAGAACGCGCGCGAGCAGAAGGTGAAAATGAAGTTCAATCCCATCGCGGGCGTCCTGCGCAACAAGCGCGTCGTGCTGGTGGATGACTCCATCGTGCGCGGCACGACCCTGAAATTCCTCACCAAGATGTTGCGGGACGCCGGGGCGCGCGAGGTGCACATCCGCATCTCCTCGCCGCCGGTGCTCAACCCGTGCTTCTACGGCATGGACTTCCCCTCCAAGACCGAACTGATCGCGGGCAACCTCACGCAGGAGGAAACCCGCAAGCTGCTCGGCGCCGACAGCCTGCAGTACCTGTCGATCGAAGGCCTGCTGGCGACCGGCCCGGGGGATCCCGGGGATTATTGCGCCGCCTGTTTCGACGGCAAGTATCCCGAGGCCATTCCCGACGGCAGTTCGAAATTCCGTTGCGAGTAGGGGCGAATGATCATTCGCCCCTACTCGCACGCCTGAGCGCCCTCCCGGCCTCCGCACCCACCCGCGAAGCCTCGTCCCACCATACATTCCCGAAACCCGGCGCCTGCGGGCGCCGTTCCGCCCCCTTCTCACGGCACGGCACGCATCATGAAATCCCTGGAAAACCTTTTCGAAAAACTGATCTTCGCCAGCCGCTGGTTCCAGCTTCCGATGTACATCGGACTGATCGTCGCGGGAACACTCTATGCCTGGAAGTTCGCGGTGGAGCTGGTGCACATCGCCCGGCACGTCAATACGCTGACGGAATCGGAACTCATGCTGGGGGTGCTGACGCTGGTGGACATCGTGATGGTGGCGAACCTGCTGATCATGGTGATCATCGGCGGCTATGCGACCTTCGTCAGCCGTCTCGGATCGATCGAAAACCATGAAGACCGTCCCGCCTGGCTCGACTACGTGGATGCCGGCACGCTCAAGATCAAGATGGCCGGCGCGCTCGTCGGCATCTCCGGCATCCATCTGCTGAAGGCCTTCATCGACATCGGCGAGAAGTCGCATCGCGACGTGATGTGGCAGGTGATCATCCACGGCGTGTTCCTGCTCTCGGCGCTGGCGCTCGCGTGGAGCGAGAAGATCATGGCCAGCTACAAGAAGGCGAAGTAGACCGCGCGGCCGGACCTGCCGGCGTGCCCGCTACCCCGGCTGCGGGAACAGCCAGCCGGCGAAGGCATACGCCAGCGCCAGCATCAGGACGATGCCGGCGAAATTCAGCCTGATGCCGACACGCGCCATCTTCGCGGCATCGATCCATCCGGAGCCGTAGACGATGGCGTTGGGCGGCGTGGCCACCGGCAGCATGAAGCTGCAATTCGCGGCCCAGATCAGGGGAATCAGCATGATCATGGGGTTCCAGCCCAACCCTTGGGCCGCGGCCGCGCAAATGGGAATGAAGATCGCGGCGGCCGCCGTGTTGCTGATGAGTTCGCCCACGAACATCACGCCGATCACCGCCAGCCCGATGAACACCCACATGGGCATGCCCTGCAGGCTCACCAGTTGCGCGCCCAGGAATTCCCCCAGTCCGTTGCGCTCCATGGCCCCGGCCAGGCTCAGGCCGCCTCCGAAGAGGATGAGCAAACCGTACGGCAGGCGGCTGGCCGTGGCCCAGTCCATCACCGGCCGCCGCGTGCCGCGCTCGTCGGGATCCCCGGGCAGGACGAACAAGGCCAGCGCGGCCAGCACGGCGATGCCCGGATCGCTCAAGCCCGCCAGGGGCGTCGCGTCGCCGATCCGGAGGTTCGCCAGCAGCGGACGGAAGACCCAGGCCGCCACGGCGACGGCGAACACGAGCACGGTGGTCTTCTCGCCGCGTCCCGGTTTGCCGAGGGACGTCAACGCATCCTGCATCAACCGGCCCATGCCTTCGATGCGCAGGCCGCGCACGGGAAACACGCGCGTGAGGATCCACCACGACAGGGGCAGGAAAAGCAGCGTGAGCGGCATGGAGAAGAGCATCCACTGAAAGAAGCCGATGTCGAGACCGTACGTATCGCGCGCGAACGTCACGAGAAACAGGTTCGGAGGCGTGCTGATCATCACCCCGACGCCGCCGATGGACGCGGCGTAAGCGACTCCCAGCAGCACGGCGTGAGCGAGGTTGGAAAAGGACGCCTCCGGGATGACGGGGCGCGCGAGCAGCAGCACGCTCATCGCGATCGGATACACCGTCATGGCCGTCGCCGTGTTGGAGACCCACATCGACAGCATGGCCGTGACGATCATGAACCCCAGCACGATGTGGTCGGCCCGCGCGCCGGTAAATCCCAGCACGCGGTATGCGAGGCGGCGGTCGAGCCCCCACCGCTGCATCGACAGCGCCAGCATAAAGCCCCCGAGGAACAGGAAGATCACTTCGTTGCCGTACGGCGCCGCCGCCTCGCGGATGCTGCCGATGCCCAGCAGGGGCATGAGCGCCAGAGGCATCAACGCGGTGACGTACACGGGGATGGCCTCGGTCATCCACCATACGGCCATCCACACCGCGAGGGCGGCGGTGGCGCGCGCGGCGGCCCCGAGGGCCACCATCTCGCCGCTCGCCGCGCGGTATTCGGCCGGCAGCAGCCAGGCGACGAGCACGGCGAGTGCCGGCCCGGCGATCAGGCCGATGCGGGACCGCAGGCGCGCACCCGGTTCGGAGGACGGCGCGACAGAAGACGGGGACGAAGTGGTCTGGGTCATGCGGGTTCCTGCGGGAGACTGCGTAAAACTCATTCACCCGCGGCGATTCCTCAACCGCCGCCATTGTGGGCACCGGACGCCCGCCGGGCCTGATCGCCGCCTGGAGCTCGTATCTTGTAAGGAAAGGCCGGTTTTGCAGCGGGAATGCTGCGGCACCCGCACAGGGAGACGCGGAAATGGGGATCAAGCAACGGGTACTGGGAATCGTGGGGGACCGTCTGTTCGCCAAGGGCGAGATTCTGACGGTGACGGATCCGGCTCCGGACTACCGGCTGATCGAGATCCGTTCGCCCGCCTTCTGGGATCGCGCTTGGGTCCCCGGCGCGAAAATCCAGATCAACGTGGGCGACTGGAACGTGCGCACCTACACCCCGGTGGCGCTCGACCCCAAATGGGGCACACTCAAAATCCTCGCGTACCGTCACGCCCCGGACAACGACCCCGCAGCGCCGGGGGCCCCCGAAGCGCCGGGATCCCGGTGGGCCGGGCAGGTTTTCCCCGGCGACCCCTGCCGTTTCATCGGCCCGCGCGCGTCGCTGCGCCTGTCTGCGGCCGCCACGCCGCTGATCGTCTTCGGTGATGAGACCGTGATTCCCACGGCGGCCTCTTATGCTGTAGGGGGGACGGCAGGAAGGGCGACAGAGGGGGCCGCGGAAAAGCTCGCGCATGAGGTTATGCAAAAGGTTGTGCAGGAGGTCGCCCATGACACCGCGGAAGCGGGCGCAGGGCAGGGTTCCATCACGGTGCATGGTGTCTTCACCGTGCGCGATCCCCTACAGGGTGCGGCGGTGGCCGACGCCCTCAACCTCACACACGCCCGCTTCTTCACCCCCGGTGACCATCACGCGCGGGAAGCGCTGGTGAGTTTGGCTCGCATGCATGCGGACGCTCCCATTGTCCTGGCAGGGCACGCCGGGTCGGTTTCGCAGATGCGAAGCTGGTTGCGCGACGACGGCATTCCGGTCTCACGACTGAAAATCAGGATCTATTGGGCCGATGGCCGGACCGGGCTCGACTAGCGGGAGGTGAGTGGGAGGTGAGAAGCCGTTCGCACGCCGATGCGTGCCGAACGGCGGCCCCGGGGGGCTTTCGGGCAGGTGTCCTCGTCCGGCAAACCCGGAGCGTCCCGTTTGCCGGACACGCTCATGGATGCCTCCCACGGATCATGCCCGCGGCGTGGACAAGCGGGCGTCACCGGACAGGGACAACGGACAGAAAACGCAGGCCGGAAACCGGCAGACGGCGGGCAGATGTAAAGGAGAATCGGGGAGGGGAAAAACGGGGAAGAAGGAAGGCGGCGGAGAGGACTTCCGCAGGCGGTCCCCGGGGGTTCCCCGGGATCTGCCGCACTTCAACACTTCAACACTTTCGCAAAGATCTTTCGTACAAGCCCCAAGGGGGGCAGCCCGAAAGCGAAAGGGAGAAGTGGTGGACGTTGTAGGACTTGAACCTACGACCCCATCGATGTGAACGATGTACTC
>CAYQFG010000019.1:19731-29560 GCA_964416695.1 uncultured Bifidobacterium sp. | reverse complement strand
GGCCTATCCGCCTTCTCCTTGCTCTCTTCTACTGTCAAGGTGCCGGTTACCGCTGAGGATGAACCGCCGTTTGTGGTGACCCGCAGGTCAGTCTCAAACGGGAGAGCAAAGGTACACGTCTTCTTTGCCCCCGTCAATGGTCTTTTTGGAAAAAATTGAAAAAAGTTTTCGTACGGCCGGCCCCGACCCCACCCCCTACGGGACGGCGGCGGGAGAGACCGCCCCGGGCACTCCCCCGGGGCGCACCCAAGCGGCCACCGCCCGCACCCAGGCGTCCGCCGCGTTCAGGGCCGGGATCAATTCCAGCGCCTCCCCGCCCGCCTCGACGAACGTTTCCGCGCCGCGGATCGACATCTCTTCCAGGGTTTCGAGGCAGTCGGCCACAAACGAAGGGGAAAACACGGCGAGGCGCTTCACCCCCCGTCGCGCCAGGCTGACCAAAACCTCGTCGGTATACGGTTTGATCCATGGCGTGCGCCCCAGACGCGACTGGAAGGCCGTGGACACGGATGCCGGGTCGAGCCCCAGACGGGCGGTCAGCGCCCGCGTGGTCGCGAAACTCTGCGCACGGTAGCAGAACGCATTGTGCGCGCCCAGCGTCGCGCAACAGGAATCGTCGGCGGCAAGGCAATGACCGGGCACGCTTTCCGATTTGCGAATCTGGCGTTCGGGCAAGCCGTGATAGCTGAAGAGAACATGATCCGGCCGAAACGCCGCCAGACGCGGCGCGGCGTTTTCCGTCATGGCGTCGAGATAACCCGGATCGTCATGAAACGGAGCCGTCACCCGCAGCGGAGGAACGTTCCAGCGTGTCGCCAGTTCGCGCATCACCACTTCAAGCGCCGTGCCCGTGCTGGAGGACGCGTATTGCGGATACAGCGGAACGACCACCAGCTCCTTCAACGGTTCGCGCAGCAAGGCGTCCATGACGGACGGAATGGAGGGGTTGCCGTAACGCATGGCGAGCCCCACCACGAATCCCTCTCCCAGCTCCCGCTCCATCTTTGCCGTGAAGGCGCGGCTGTGCACCAGCAGGGGCGAGCCTTCCGGCATCCAGACCTGGGCATACGCCGCCGCCGATTTGGCGGGACGCGTGGGCAGGATCACGGCGTTGAGCAGCAACCAGCGCAGGGGCGCGGGAATGTCGATCACCCGGGCGTCGGAGAGGAATTCCCGCAGGTACGGCCGCACGGCGGCGGCGGTGGGAGCTTCCGGACTGCCGAGATTGATGAGCAACACACCTGTTTTCATGATGTTTTCCAGAGGTTCGGGTCAAAAACGAAAATCTAACCGCCGCGCGCCGGGCAGGCGGGCGGGACGCTCACACGCCCCGGTTGGACGAAAACCGTCTCCGCGATGACCCCGGCACAGGCCGCGCCCGTTTCGCCCCCTGTTTCCGCCATCCTTCGCAAACAAAACCGGGTAAATTGGACAGGTGAACCCCACCCACCCCCTGTCACCCCTGTTGCGACGCACGGTCGCCCTGTGTCTCGCGGTGCTGGCGATGGCGACGGCTCCCGCGCCCGCCCGCGACACGCGCCCCCAGATTCCCAACCTGGCGCTGTCCGCCTCCTTCGTCCCCGCCCGCTATGTGGTGCAGGACAGTGTGCAGCGGGAACGCCTGCTCGGGCTGCTGCGCGACGCGGCACGCACGGACCAGGCCTCCGGTGACACCGGCACCGACGGCACGAACAACACGGACGGCCCCAACGCCCCACACCCCCTGACTGACGAAGCGATCCCCTACTTCGTGCACGGCAACACGTTCACGCTTTCGCGAGGGTGGGTGAAGCGCCTGGCGGCGGGTGAAGCGCCGGCGGCGAAGGGGGGCGCCGCGGACGCCGGCGCGGAGGAAGAGGACGCGGGCGGAAAGGACGCGGAGTTGCGCCAACGCGCGCGGGCGCGGTTGGAGCGGGAACTCGGCGGCCCGGTGGATGCGCCGGGCACGGGGTTCCCTGCCGGCTACCTGCCCGGCGAAATTTCGTTCGTCCACCAGGCCACTCCGGCCGAAGAATCCAAGGCGCATTGCCGGGAAAAACCGATGTGGCCTTACCTCAGGACCAGCACCGTCTGCGGCCGCGTCATCGCCGGGGTGGACATCGGCATGGAACGGGTCTGGGACCGCTTCGACGGGGCGGACACCCTCGTGATCGCCGTGCTGGACGCGGGCTTCGATTTCCTGCATCCCGAACTGCAGGGGCGCTGGGCCATCAACGAAGCGGAGGCCAACGGGTTGCCCGGCGTGGACGACGACGGCAACGGATTCATCGACGACATCCGCGGCTGGGACTTCGTCGACAACGACAACGACCCGCAGGACTACAACGGCCACGGCACCATGACCGCCGGCGTGATCGCCGCCGGCTTCGACAACGGGATCGGCTTCCCCGGCATGCTCCCCCGCGTGAAAATCCTGCCCGTGCGCGTGCTGAGCACGGCGGGTTTCGGCGCCACCGACGGCATCGCGGCGGGCATCCGCTACGCGGCGGCGCGCGGCGCGCACGTGATCAACTTCAGCATCGGCATCGGCACGCCGGGCACCAGCACCACGCTGCGCAACGCCTTCGCCGCCGCGCGCGGCGCGGGGGCCATCGTGGCCGCGGCCTCGGGCAACGACGGCCTCGACCTCGACGTCACGCCGCGGCAGCCGTTCACCTACGGCTTCGAAAACATCTACGGCGTCGCCGCCTACGACCCCGCGGCCAACCTGTCCGGCTATTCCAACTTCGGGGCCAACAGCGTGGACATCGCCGCGCCCGGAGACCACATCGTCACCACCGGGATTCCCCCGGCGCTGACGCGCCTGCGGGAGGACTTCGAGAACTTCACGGGCGCGGACTGGAGCCTCTCGAATTTCTGGACGACGGCGCCCGATCCGCACGGAGGGACCAGCCTGCAATGGCTGTCCGGCAACACGGCCACCGCGATCATCAACGACATCGACATGCGCGGCAAGCGCGGCGGCCTGCTCACCTTTCGCCTCACCTTCCAGCCGGCCGGCATCAACGACGGAGTGGACATCTATGTCCTCACCTCCGCCGGCACCATTCCCGTCAACGTCATCGCACGGAGCGTGGACAATGAAGTCATCACCGTGAACCTCGGCGTGGCGGATGAGACCTCCTTCCGCATCGCGTTCCGCGCCTGCGTCCTGAACAGCCTGGGGACGTGTTCGGGCTCCGCCTCGGCAGCCGGCCGCGTGCTGCGTCTGGACGACGTCAGGATCACGCACGCGGACCTTGATCCCGCGAAGCACAACGTCATCACCGTGACCGGCGGCACCTCGCTGGCCGCTCCGTTCTTCTCCGGTTACGCCGGCCTGATGCGGCTCGCCACCGACCGCACCGGCGTGCCGCTCACCCGCGCGCTCATGCTCTCCGGGGCGCGACGGGAACCCTGGCTTGCCGACAAACTCATCACCGGCGGCCGCCTCGATGTCGCGAAGGGACTGGACTTCTACCTGAAGACCTTGCCCCACATCATCGTCAACGACTCCGATGCGACCGCCTGGAAACCCGGCGCGGCGGTCACGTACGCCCTCACGGTCCGAGACGACGCGGGGCCGCGCAGCGACTTCACCTTCTCCCCCATTGCGCTGCCCCCGGGCGGCAGCCTGTCGCCGGGCGGCCACTTCGCCTGGCCCACCGGCGGCGCGCCCCAGGGGACCTATGCCGTGCGCGCCCGGGCCGACAACGGGACGCTCACGCTGCGCTCCCTCACCACCTTCGCCGTGGGCACGGCCGCCCCGGTGCGCCCGGCCCGGCCGGAGCAGGCGTCGCGCCTGCGCGTGGGCGGACAGGTCTTCCTGCTTCCCGCCGCCGGTCCGGGGCGCGACGCCGGTCCGCGCACGCTGCGCCTCGAACTCTACGGCGCGGACGGCCGGCTGCTGCACGCCCTGGAGGGCCCTTTCTCCCTGCCACCGGGCGTGCGCATGATGGACTACCATCTCGACGGCATCCGGGGCGTCACCGCGGGCGTGCGGGCGTGGCTGGACGGCGTGCCCTTGGCGCCCGCACGCAACGGGGGCGGATGAGGGCCCTTAGCCTCCGGGGCGCCGAGAGGGGAGCCTGACGGCCATCCATTCGGGCGCCCAGACTCCTGTCGTCGCCCGGGCGAACGGGGCGACCCACCGGGTCGCGGAGGACGGGCGACCCACCGGGTCGCGGGGGACGGGCGACCCACCGGGTCGCCCCTACTACATTTGGCGATCCTTTTTCCGGAACGCCTGTGACCTCGTCCGACCCGGTGATTTCAACGTCGCCCGCCACACTCCCGCCCCTGCTCAGCCGCCGTGATGGCGACCTGTTGCGCGCCACCGCCAGTACGGTCGTGGTCATGACGCATTGCGTGAACCTGTGGGTGCGCGACTTCTACGCGCGTCACGACTTTCTGTCTCCCGGATTGCTCGCGACGCTGCTCGACCAGTTCTCGCGTTTCACCGTGCCCGCATTCTTTCTGCTTTCAGGGTATGCGCTCACCATGCAACAGAGGGCCAACCCATTGCCTTTGTCGCAATACTATCGGCGGCGCATGCCGCGCATCCTCGCGCCGTTCTTTCTGTGGTCCGCCCTGACCGCCTACCGCCACACCGGATATTTTGCCTCCCTGCCGTGGCGCGAGGCTCCCGGGGAGGCCATCGCGCGATTCTGCGACTTCCTGTTTCTCAAGGGTTTTGATTACCAGTATTACTTCCTGATCGTCATCTTCCAGTTCTACCTGATTTTCCCCTTGGTCTACAAGTGGACGCGTTCGAAATGGTTTCTGGTGGCGACGCTCATCCCCCTGCTCGCGGTGATGTCGCCGGTGGAGGCCTACTACCGCATGGCCGGCTGGCAGTTGCCGCCGCTGTATTCCTATCTGCTTTTGTTCTTCCTGTTCTACTGCGCCGCCGGTGCCTATGCCGCCTGGCATCCCGACTGGATGTCGAACCTGCTCGCGCGCATGACGCGCCGGCAGGCCTGGACCTTGTGGATCGGGGCGTTGGCGCTGGTGTGCGCCGAGTTCTGGACCAACATCGCCGTGCTCGGCAAAAAACTCGGTCATGCGGATCACTTCAACCGCTGGGTCGTCCTGACCTACTGCGCCGCGAGCTTCATCCTCTTTCTGAAACACCGGGATGTCTTCAAGGCCCGCTTCCACCACGCAGCGCGCTGGCAGTGGTTTTTCACGTGGGTCGCGCCCTTCTCCTTCTTCGTGTATCTGGCCCACACGCACGTGCTGCGTCTGGCCGACCTCTTTCTGACCGATCTGGGCCCCGCGACCTTTGTCGCGCGCATCGCCTTCGTGCTCGCCGGCAGCTACGCGCTGGCCCACACCGCGCACCGCGGCCTGCGCCGCTTCCCCCGCCTCCGCTATGCCCTGGGGCTGCCGAAGTAGGGGGATGCGTGTGCCATCTGCGCGGCCGCTTACGGACGCGCACCCCTACTGCGGCAGCCCCCTCACCGCCGCCCGCGGCCGCCACGCGTGAGGCACACGGACGTCGCGGCCGCGTACACCCCCTTATTCCGCCTCCTTGACGGACGATGCGTGCGTGACGCCTCTTCGGAGATCGGAGACAGCGCCTTGCGGGACACTCGCCCCTCCGGGGAGTTAAATTCCCCGGCATGTCGCTTCAGAACCGTACCCTCCGCATTTATTCCTGGAACGTGAACGGCCTGCGTGCCGTTCTCAAGAAAGGCTTTCGTGATTTTCTGGTCGGGCACAAGCCCGACATCCTCTGCCTGCAGGAAACCAAGGCGCATGAGGAGCAGGTGGTCGCCAGCCTGAAGGATCTGCCCGAAGGGTACTGGACGTTCTGTTCGGGAGAGCGCAAGGGCTATTCGGGCACGGCGGTGTACAGCCCGGAAAAACCGGTGGCCACCGCGTGCGATCTCGGGATTCCCGAGTGCGATGGAGAAGGCCGGGTGGTGCGCGCCGAGTTCGCGGACTTCATCCTGTTCAACGTGTACTTTCCCAACGGCAAGTCGCGTCCCGAACGGCTGCAGTACAAGCTGGATTTCTACGAGGCGTTTCAGAAAATGTGCGAGGACCTGATCGCGCAAGGCAAGAACGTGATCGTGTGCGGCGACGTGAATACGGCCCACAAGGAAATCGACCTCGCGCGCCCCAAGGCGAACCGGAAGATTTCAGGCTTTTTGCCGGAAGAGTGCGCCTGGATGGACCGCTTCATGGCGGCGGGGTTCCACGACGTGTTCCGCGAGCGGAACCCCGACCTTGCGGAACAGTACACCTGGTGGGACCAGCAATCGCGCGCGCGGGAACGCAACGTGGGCTGGCGCATCGATTATTTCCTGGTGAGTTCCTCGCTGCGCGACCGGGTCAGGAAGGCGACGATCCATGCGGACGTGATGGGGTCGGACCATTGCCCGGTGTCCATCGACCTGCTGGTTTAGTCGCCCAAGGGCCTTTCCCCCCCTGTTCCTCTGATTCTTTGCGTTCCATTCGGGCCCTCTTTTCCTCGAAAACCGTGCATTTGAAGCAGGATTCCCACGCGCCCAAAATTTTTGGGACTTCCATGTGTTCGTTATAACGACTATTCGTATATTCCTGACGGACTGCCGCCCTGCGGCAGACAGCTCTAAAACTCATTCAAGAAAACAAGGAGTTCTTCATGTCCCTGTTCACCTCTCTGCGCCTGGGCGCTCTTCCTGTCGTTGTGGGCGCCGTCTTTGCCGGTGCCGTTTCGGTCGGCGCGGCGGAATACACCATTGACGCGGCCCATAGCGACGTCCAGTTCAAGGTCAAGCACATGGGCATTTCCACCGTGACCGGCTCGTTCAGCGAGTTCAGCGGCACCTTCAACGTGGATCCCAAGAACGTCAAGGCCACCACGGGCTCCGCCGTGATCAAGGCCGCCAGCGTGAACACCAACAACGAGCGCCGTGACAACCACCTGAGAAGCGATGACTTCTTCAATGTGGAACAGTTTCCGGAGATCAAGTTCGTCAGCAAGGCCGTGCGCAACATCAACATGAAGGACAGCACCGCCGACCTCGTGGGCGACCTGACCATCCGTGACGTCACCAAGGAGATCGTCCTCAAGGTGAAGGGCACCGGCATCCTCGCGAAGGACCCCTGGGGCCTGGAGCGTGCCGCCTTCCGCGCGACCGGCACCATCAACCGCTTCGACTTCAACCTGAAGTGGAACAACCTGCTCGAAGGCGGCGGCTTCGTGGTCGCGCCTGAGGTCGACATCGTGCTGGCCTTCCAGGGCACGCGTCAGCCTGACGCCGCTCCGGCGAAAAAGTAAAGGGTGGAGCGGCGTCCTCAGGGACGACCGCCCCCGCAGCAGGCAGGGAGGGCGGGTCCATGACCCTGCCCTCTTTTTTTGCGCTCCCGGGCCTTGTGCCCCTGACCCTTCCACCGTTGTGGTTGTAACTTCTCATCCCGGTTCCGGGAGGCCCCGCGACCGCACCCAGCTTCCAGGAACACTCATGACCGCCGCCCCGTCCGTCCCGTCCCCGGGCTCCACCCAGGACCTCCCCTACTTTCAGAACCCCAAACACGAGCGCAACTTCCTGCTGCTGCTGGCGGCCATGCAGTTCACCCACATCGTGGACTTCATGATCCTGATGCCCATGGGCCCGTTGCTGATGGAAACCATGTCGCTCACGCCCGCGTCATTCGGGACGCTGGTTTCGGCCTATACCTTCAGCGCGGGCATCGCGGGCATCCTGTCGGCGATCTTCCTGGATCGTTTCGACCGCAAAAAGGCGATGCTGGTGGTGTACATGGGATTCGTGCTGGGCACATTGTTGTGCGCGCTCGCGCCCAACGCCCATCTCCTGCTGCTGGCGCGCATCGTGTGCGGCGGCTTCGGCGGCGTGATGACGGCGCTCGTCTTCGCGCTGATCGGCGACGCCATCCCGCTCGCGCGGCGGGGTGCCGCCATGGGCACGGTGATGACGGCGTTCTCGGTGGCCTCCATCGCCGGTGTTCCCCTGGGCCTTTACCTTTCCAACCACTTCGGCTGGAAGATGCCTTTCGTCGCGCTCACGGTCGCCTCCCTGTTCATGTGGTTCGCGGGTTTCCGGCTGCTGCCGCGCATGCGCCGACCGCCCATCGCGACCGGAGCCATCGCCGATTTCGGGGCGATCCTCTCCAAACCCGTTCACTGGCGGGCCTTCGCATTCGTCTTCGCGATGATGGGCGCCACCTTCCTGGTGATCCCCTACATCAGCACTTACTTCGTGGCCAACGCGGGCGTGGCCAACAACGACCTTCCCTGGCTGTTCTTCGCGGGCGGCCTGTTCACGTTCTTCACGTTGCGCTGGTTCGGCGCCCTGGGTGACCGCCACGGCCTCTTCCGCATCTTCACGGTCCTGAGCCTGACCTCCCTGGTGCCCGTGCTGGTGCTGACCCACTTCGGCCATTGGGGATTGCTCCCGGCAGTCGCGATCACGGTGCTGTTCATGGTGCTGGTTTCGGGGCGCGCCGCGCCCGGCATGGCGATGATGACCACCGTGGTGGAGCCGCGCCTGCGCGGCGGATTCATGAGCCTGACGACGGCCATGCAGCAGATCGCCTCAGGGACGGCGAGCTTCGTCGCCGGGCTGATCATCGTGCAGGGCTCGGACGGCCGCTTCCAGCGCTACGGTCTGGTGGGCTGGATCGCGGCCGCAGGCATCCTCGTCAGCATCTGGCTGGGCAACGGGCTGAAGAACGAGGCGTGAGGACGAAAGATTCAAAAGCTTCGGCCCACGACCTCTTCAACCGCGAGACAAGCAGGCGTACTGAGTAAATTTTCTTTATGAGCAGACTTATTGGAGCGCCCCTCGCAGGAAAGCCGGGACGAGCCCCGACGCAGCCGTACCGGGAGTACGACGAGGAGGGGCAACGCCGCATCGCGCCGGCCGCAGCCCGGCTACTTCCGTGAACATCCCCAAACACATTTCCGTCGCCCCCATGATGGAATGCACCGACCGGCATTACCGGTTCCTGGCGCGCCTCATCTCGAAGCACGTGCGGCTGTATACAGAAATGGTCACCGCGCCGGCCATCGTGCACGGCAAAAAGGAGCACCTGCTCGGCTTCAGCGCCGAGGAACACCCGGTGGCCCTGCAGCTGGGCGGTAGCGACCCCGGCGAGCTCGAACGCTGCGCCGCCCTGGGCGCCGAACGCGGCTACGACGAGATCAACCTCAATTGCGGCTGCCCCAGCGACCGCGTGCAGTCGGGAAAATTCGGCGCCTGCCTCATGGCCGAGCCCGAGCTGGTGCGCGACTGCGTGAAGGCCATGATCCGCGGCGCGGGCCCCGACGTGCCCGTCACCGTCAAGCACCGCATCGGCATCGATGACCGGGATTCCTACGACGAACTGAAGCGCTTCGTCGCCACCGTCGCCGACGGCGGCTGCACGCTGTTCGCCGTCCATGCCCGCAAGGCCTGGCTCAAGGGGCTATCCCCCAAGGAAAACCGCGAGAAGCCGCCGCTGAACTACGAAACGGTGCGTCGCCTCAAGGCCGACTTCCCCGAGCTGCAGTTCGTGCTCAACGGCGGCATCGTCTCGCTCGACCAGGCCGAACCCTGGTTCCACGAGCTCGACGGCGTGATGATCGGCCGCGAAGCGTACCGCGACCCGATGATGCTCGCGGCCGTCGACGCCCGCTTCCACGGCGCGACCACGCCACCGCCTGCGACCGAAGACCTGGTGCGCGCGTACATCCACTACGCGCGCGCTCGCCTCGCGGAAGGCGAACGCCTCCATTTCATCGCGCGCCATTTGCACGGCCTCTTCCTCGGCGCCAAAGGCGCCAAGGCATGGCGCACCACGCTGGCCGAAGGCGCGGGAAAACCCGGCGCCGGCGTCGAGGTGATCGAACGCGCGCTCG
>CAYQFG010000019.1:0-19631 GCA_964416695.1 uncultured Bifidobacterium sp. | reverse complement strand
TCGGACGGCTGCGGCGAAGTGGTGCAGGTGGGCGCCCCCGAAGACGAACACTGGCTGGGCCGCACGGTCGTCGTCAATCCGTCTCTGGATTGGGGGGGTGATGACGCCGCGCCCGGCGCGGCGTGGCGGATCCTGGGCCTCCCGGATCATGGCACCTTCGCGGAAGCCCTGTGCGTCTCCGTCGCGCAGCTGCACGACGCGCCCGCAGGCTGGTCTGCGGAGGAAGCCGCCGCCCTGCCGCTCGCGGGACTCACGGCGTACCGCGCCCTGTTCACCCGCGGCGGCCTGGATGCGGTCGCGCCGGGCCGCCCTCCTGCCGCGCCACGCCCCCGCGTCCTGCTCACCGGCATCGGTGGGGGCGTGGCGCAATGGGCGCTCCGCCTGGCCTGTGCCGCAGGAGCGGAAGTCTGGGTGACCTCCGGCTCGTCCGAAAAAATCGGGGAGGCGCGCCGCGCCGGCGCCGCCGGCGGCGTTCTGTACACCCAGTCCGGGTGGGGTGAAGCGCTGTCGAAGGAGGCCGGCCCCTTCGACCTGTGCCTCGACAGCGCGGGCGGCGCGGGATGGGGAGACATCACGGATGCCCTCGCGCCGGGAGGCACGCTGGTGTTCTTCGGCGCCACGCGCGGCGCGGGGGAAATCCCGATGCGCAAGGCCTTCTTCAAACAGATCTCGATGCTGGGAACCGCGATGGGATCCCCCCGCGACTTCGAAGGGTTGCTGACGTTCGTCGCCGCGCACGACCTGCGCCCGCCGCTCGATTCGGTGCATGACCTCGCCGACGTGGAAAAGGCCCTCGCGCGCATGGAGGCGGGCGCCCAGTCGGGGAAGATCGTGCTGAAGATCGCGTGACGGTGGGGGGCGGACGCCCTCCGCGCGGGCCCGACCGCCTGCGGCCTCATACCGCCGGGGTCGACCTGACAGGCCCCCGGCCTTCCACCTCCTCCAGCCCCCTCCAACTCCTTTCCCCGAACCCTCGCGCCTCACAAGACGGGATTCGCTGGCTACATTGCAAACCTTGTTCACCCGCTACGGCGCTTGCCGGAGAACCTGTCATGAATCTTTTGCGCCGCATCTACCGCAAACTTTTTCCCAAGCCGCCCGCGCGCTACGCGTACAGCCCCGACCATAACATCATCACGGACTATGCCGAGTTCTCGGGCCTGCAGGTGACGGAAGTCGAGGCGCGCCTGAATTCCTACAAGAGCCTGACGAAAAGCGAATGGGAGCGCCTGCCGGAGGGCGGTTTCGGCGACCGGGCCAAACTGTTCTACGAACGGTCGTCCTACTACATCTGCGACATCCTGTGGGCGAACACGTCGACGCGCGAGCTCGTGGACAAGCTCGACGGTTATACGCCGAAAATCCTGAACAGCATCCGTGAAACCGCCGGAAAAAAACTCATCGAGTTCGGCGGCGGCACCGGAGCCTTCTGCGAGATCGCGGCCCGCATGGGCAAGGACGTCACCTACCTCGACATTCCGGGCCAGCCTGCGGAGTTCGCGAAGTGGCGCTTCGCCAAGTACGAGCTGCCGGTGACGATCCGGCTCACCACGCCCGGCGTGCTGGAGCTGGATCAGAACTACGACGTGGTTGGTGTTCACCGACGCCGTGCTCGAACATCTGGACGACCCGTACACGCCCACGCGCACCCTGGCCGACCACCTGAATCCGGGCGGCACGTTCGTGATGCTGGTGGATCTGTCGGGTGAGGAAGAAGACATGCCCATGCACAAGGATGTGGACGTCGTGCGCCTGCACACCGTGCTGGAAGAAGCGGGACTGGTCAACACGTACGGACGTCACACCTTCGCGTCCATCTGGGTGCGCCCGGCCTGAAGCCTTCCCGAAGTCCGGGGCAGGTCATGGCCGTGTGCCGCCGGTTCTGTGCCGCCGCCGCGCGCCCGACAGACGACGCATCAGAAAACAGCGACAAAAAAAGGGCGCCCCGAGGGGCGCCCTTTTCCGTACCAAACAGGCCTGCTCACTCCTTGTACGCGTGCTTGTACAGGATGATGCCCGACAGGATCTTCGGCGCGAAGAAGGTGGACTTCTCCGGCATCACGATCCCGGAATCCTTCATCCCCGCATCCGCCACGGCGATCAGTTCGTCGATCGACACCGGATGCAGCGCCACCGCGAGGTCGTACTTGCCCTCGTCCACCAGCGCCTTCATGGTGGCGAGGTCCCATTCGGGGTAGTAGTCGAAGTATTCCTGCTTGAGGATCATCGAATGCTCGACCCCCAGGTGCGGGTACAACTCGCGTTCGAGGATCGAGCAGTCAAGACCGCCCACCACGTCCGCGGGCACGTCCTGGGCCTTCAGCAGAAAGGCGCCTTCCTTGCTGTACAGGCAGAAGTGGTTCTTCGGAGGCGTCACCAGATCGTCCGCCGGGGTCAGCGTCAGGGCGGCCTTCGCGTCGGCGAAGGGCACCTTGCCGTTGATCACGCGGTTGTAGGCCAGGATGCGCGCGTCTTCCACGATGTAGGCCATCGCATGCGTCTGGCCGCCCAGCAGGGCCGCGTGGTAGCGGTGGTGGCCATCCGCGATGTACAGCGGGTTTTCGTCGATCGCGGCCCGCAGGGCTTCACCCTCGGCGGAGTCCTCGGCCACGCGCCACACGCGGGTGTGAATGCCGTGCAAGTCGTTCAGCTCGCGGAAGTCGCTGGAAAACTCGTACAGCACCTTGCCGGTCTCCCGGATCTTGTTCAGGAGCGTTCCGATGGGCGATTTGGTCAGAAGAAAGATCGGCTCCAGGGTGTAGCCGGTTTCCCGGGTCACCGCCAGACGGCCCTTCACCTTTTCGTCGAAGGTCTTCTCGTGACGGATCACGTTGCCTTCGGCATAGTCGGACACTTCCACGGCCGCGAAAAATCCGAGCCGTGCCCCGCCCGCCCACGTCTGTTCATACACGTAAAAGGCGGGCTCTTCATCCGTGACCAGCACACGCTGCTTCTGCAGCAACGCCAGCGCGTCCACAGGGTTCGGACCCAGCGTCACGTGGTAAAAGGACGTCGGATTCTTCTTCAGAAAGGCCTCGAGGGGAGACCCGTCCTTGATGACGTCGTAAGGGGGTGTGACAAGGCGTGCCGCCGTCTCCGGGGCCGGCCTCAAACCGTGCAATCCTTGAATTTTGGCCATATGTCTTCCTTGGGAGACTTCAAAATGTAACTCTCCGCGCCCGCGGAAATGCTTGGCAAAGACGCCACTGCAGTCTACTTTTCCGGATCTTCGCCCGGATTGCGGGCGGGGTTGATGGGATATACGCCACTTTAGCTCAGTTGGTAGAGCGGCTCATTCGTAATGAGTAGGTCATCGGTTCAAATCCGGTAAGTGGCTCCATCTTCCCCCTTCTTTTCCTCTTCCTCTCCCTCCTCCTCTTCCTCCTCCTCTTCCCTTCTGCACGCCTGACGGCCGCCCACGACAGGGAGCGACCGGCCATACGCTCACGCGCCTTGGTGTGACCCTGACGCCCCGGACGGCACCGACGGGAGTGAGGGAGGAGGGGAGGAGGGGTGTGATGGCACGGCGTCCGGCCCCCGGTGCGACCCGGCCACGCGGGACATCCCCTACGAGAGAATTGAAATGCGCCGGGGCCTGGCGGGCCGACGCAAGGCTTCAGGAAGAGGATGTCGGAGTCGGCCCGGGGCCGGAGGAAAGCGCTCCCGTTGCGACCGTCTCCTGGACGATCCGCGTCACGGCCGCTTCGAACTCGCGCGTCTTCGCATCCCACGTGTACTGACGCATGGTTTCCAGGCCCTTGCGCGCCGTCTCCCGACGCAGGACGGAATCACGCAACAGCGCGTCCACATGCCGGAACATCCCGTCGCGATCACCCGGCTCCACCGCCAGCAGGTTGCCGTCGCGCTCCAGCACGGGAATGCAGCCCACGCGTGTGGCCACCACCGCGCAGCCGCAAGCCATGGCTTCCATGGGAGGAAGGTGCCACCCTTCCGCAAGACTCGGGCTGAGAAACACGTCGGCTTCCTGGTACAGGCGCACCAGCTGCTCGCGCGAGGGGTTGCGGTAATGTTCCATCCACGCTTCGGCATCCGGAAACGCGGGCATGCCGAACAGGCGGAAACGGACTTCGGGATGCGCTTCATGAAGGCGCTTCAGCACCGCCAGCCCGTCGGGAATCCCCTTGATCTCCACGTCGTGATGCATCATCAACACCGTCAGGGGGCGGGGGGCGGGGGCCTCCGGAGGATGGAACCGCCCGGTATCGACGGCGTTGTGGATCTCCGCCGCGACGGCGCGTCCGAAGCGGTCGCGCATGAGCGCGGTCAGCCACGGGGCAATGGTCAACAGGGCGAGGGGAAGCCGGTAGCTATCGTCCACGCGCGCGCGCGGGCCGCTCCAGATCTCGTAATGCTGGATGAAGTAGGCCTTCCGGCCCTTGGAAGGGGCAAGGCGCGCGACGCTCCAGGCCGTCGGCCACGCGGTGGCGATCACCGCATCGCCGTCCGCCACGAAGCGGTCGGCGACCCACGGGATCAGGGTGGCCTCCACGTCCGCCGCGTGCCATGCGAAGCGGTCGCGACGCCGGAGGAGGTTGGTGACGATCGCCTTCACGTAGGCGGGGTAGCGGCGCCAGAGGGGCTGTGTCCGGAAGAACACGAAATACGGAATGACCGGATCGTAGACGCGCACGGTGTGGCCCAGCATCCGCAGGCGACGGGCGTACTCGAGCGCGATGATGATGCCCCCGGTTTTGGACGCAAAGGGGAGGATGAAATTGATGCGCATACTGGACCCCGGAACGACGCCGTCAGATCCACTTGGGGAGTCGCGACGTCAACTCACCGGTCACTTTTCCTTCGGATTTCAGAACGATCATCGTGAAGGCCATGAGCGTCCAGAAGTGTTCGTTGGTGATGTACTGGTGGTAAAACAATCCATATACGAAAAAACACAACGGAATGGACACGGCGGCCACCTCCACCGCCGGATACGCCCCGGAGCGGTTGTTGCGGATGCGGCGCATCAGGACCGCGATCGGAACGAAAACCAGCGCCAGATAAGCGAGGAGCCCGAAGATCCCTTGCTGCGCGAACGATTCCAGCATCGCATTGTGGATGTCAAGAGGGGTGCCCAACAGCATTTCGTAGGCCTTGCCGTAACGATCGTACATCTCCACGGTGTTCGCGAAGCCGATGCCGAAGATGTAATGCTCCACGATGGTGTTCCAGGCCACGATGTACGTCCAGATGCGCCCGATGTCGCTTTGGACGGCGGACAGCGAGCTTGTGTACCGGACGTAGAGGGCGATCGCGAACAGCACGCCCACGGGAATGAGCAGGATCAGGCTGCGGCGGATGATCACACGCGAGCGGGTGGCCCACAGGCACAGGGCGGTGATCAGGCCGAAGGCCACGATGCCGCTGCGGGACAGCGTGAGGAACAACGCCAGGACGATGGCCACGATGCCCGCGAAATAGAACCCGGAGAACCGTCCCGCGAGCACACGCGACAGGAGGCTCCCCATCAGCATCGCATAGAGAATGTTCAGGAAAACGGCGTATTTGTTCGGGTCCCCGAACATGAAATCCCCGATGCGCAAGCGGGAAAGGCCCCCGCCGGTGAGGGCCATCCCGAGATCAATAAAGCCGCTCAGCAGGCTGATCACTCCCAACACGATGAGGATGCCGTAAAGCTTCGGCAGGTCGCGTGCCTCAAGGGCGTTGATCATGACCAGAAACGTCAGCGCGGGCAACAACACCTTGCCGAATTTGAAATACCACAGACTGGGGGTCGCAAGACCAACGGGATTGGCGATCAGTGACGTCAGGAATATGGTCGCCAGCACGCCCAGCACGGGCAGGGTGTAGCGGCTGTACCGGATGCGGCCGGTGAAGTGGACGATCCGCTCCGAAGCCGCCAGGGTCACGATGAGGGAGGAAACGACATACCCGATTCCGAACAACAGGACAATCGCCAGGGTATCCTTGCGGTCAAGCAGGAACGGCGCGACCGCAAAATACACGAAGCACAGGTTGCGGATGGTGAGCGCATCCAGAAGCCAGGCCAGTCGCGCGATCACGCCGGCTCCTCCGCCTCACCGCGCACGCAGGCGCAGCGTGTTCCGGAACTCTTGCAGTTTGCGGCGCGTTTCAGGAGTGGCCTGCGCGTAGCCGTGGGAGGCCAGCACGTAGATCAACAGTCCCGTCATGTATAGGCCCACGATCGTGAGCACCACAAACGCCTTTTTGGGGAAGTTCTTCCACTCCGGAGGTTTCGCCGGATCGACCACCCTCACGGTGGGAGCGACGCGGGCACTCTTGATGCGTGCCTCCTCGTATTGCTGGCGCAGGAGAAGTTCGAGGCGCCCAAGGACCTCCATCTCCTGATACAGCCGGATATACTCCTGGGAAAGTTCGACGGAGCGCTCGAGCCCCGGCAGCACGTTCGGTTCGGACCGCGATTCCAGCTCGCGCATCTGCCTCTCGAACTCGCGGATCTTCGCCTCTTCGAACCGCACTTCGCGGCTGTCCTTGCCGCGCTCGACGAGCAGCAGATCCCGCTGGATCTCGCTTTGCAGGCGTTGCTGACGCAGCTCGGCATACGCCGAGATGCTCGCCGTGATCTGGGGGCCCAGCTGGGGTGAGTAAATCTTGTTCTTTCTCTGGAAATCACCAAAGCGGGTCATCGCCTCGGCGCGGCTGGCCACCACGCTGTCGAGTCGCGACTTGATGAAGTCACGGCTGTATTCATACTGGCTTTTCGACAGGTCGTCCATCACCTTGTTCAGTTCGGCGATCATGAAGTTGGCCATGGCCGCCGCCCGGACGCTGTCGCGATCGATCACGGAGAGTTCATAATGAATGATCGAGTTCTGGGTGAGCCCGGACTGGGTCGTCGTCGACAACTTCACGCGGCTCTTCAGCTTCTTCAGGGCCTGCTCGGTGGGGTTGGGCTCCTTGTGCTTCTTGTACAGGCGGATCAGGTCGAATTCCCGGACCACCGCCTCGTGAACGTGCCGTGACTCGAGAATGGTCTCCAGTTGCTGCGGGGTGAACCCCGAGGCACGCCCGATGTTGAACATGGCTCCCAGATTGAGCGCACCGGCCGCCTGTTCGTCATGGGGCGGCAGAAAGACCGCCGTCGCCTTGAACGTTTTGGGGATCACGTAGCTGACCGCGACGGCGAGTACGGAGACGATCACGAAGCGCTTGAAAAGATATCCCTTGCGCCGCAGAAAAATCATGAAGAAGTCGAGCACGCTGAATTCCTTGTCCATCGACTTTACTCTCCCGTGAGCACGACGAACGTGGCGATGGCGACCGCGAGGCTGGAGATCGCGGAAATGAGGGCGATGTGATCGCGCAACGTGGCCTCGATGGAGCGGGGCACGAGGATGTGGTCGCCGGGACGCAACGGATCACGCGTGACATCGACACTGCGTCTGCGTCCCTCCGCCCCGAGGATCTTCAGGCGCCGGACGTCAGAGGTTCCGACGGTGATCCCCGCCTGGGCCAGATAATCCATCGCGGTCATGGTGGGGTTGTAGGGAAGCGAGCCGGGACGCAACACCATGCCCCCAATGAACACATGGTTTTTGGAGTGCTGGATTTCGACGGTGGTTCCGGGAGCAAGGCGATGGCGGGCCGCCTGGTCGCGGAAGATTTCCGTCTGGTATCGCCCCGCGGAGTCGTAGAGACGAATGGATTGCCAGATCCGCCCGTCGCGATAGTTGTCGTAACGAAGCACGAAGGCTTCCAGCGTTTCATCCGGAAGGTACGTGACGGCCAGCAGGTGGGATCCTTCGCGCACGAACACCAAGGCCGCGTTCGCGTCGAGTGCGGGCGCCAGAATGCGATCCCCCTGGCGAAGGAGGGGATTGTGGGACAATTCACCCACCACGTAAAAATCGCGCAGGTCGATCTCCAGCACGTCCCCGCCTTCACGTTCCAGCGTCAGGCGGCGGGCTGCGCGGGCCGAATAACCGCCGGCGACATCAAGAGCATGCGAGACGCGTGCGCCGTATTCCAGCGTATGCATCCCGGGGCGGTTCACCGACCCCGCCACGAGCACCTGAAACCGCTTGGTATCCGACAGCCGTACCTGGATCGCGTCGCGGCGGTAGTGCCGGGACAGTTTTTCAATCATCAGGGCCCGGGCTTCGCGCAGGGTGAGTCCGGTGACCTCCATCGGAGGAACCCCATCGATCACGATGTCGCCTTCCGGGCCCACCATCACGTTGAAGAACCGGATGCCGGTGCTCACGTGGAAATGGTCGCCAGGGCCCACGATATAGACCTGCTCATCAATAGGTTCGAAAAGCGGGCGCTGGTCCGGCAAACCGGGCGTGCTCCACGTCGACGGAGGCGCAACCCCCTGGATCCCCAGTCCGGGAACACGCAGGGCATCGCCACCGAGGCTTCCGATCCCGAAGGACGAGGTATTGCCCAGCCCCTGGAGCTGAGCGCCGAAGTCGATTCCGCCCTGTGCAGCGACCGAGCCGGTTCCGAGTGTGACCGCCAGCATAAACGCGTGAAAACGGCGGCAGGAAAGGAGTGTGGCGTGGAGCATACGATCGGGGTTTGAGACAGGACAACATCCTCCGGACAGAGGACAGTTGCGCGAAAACTACGAAGTTCACGAGTAAAATCCCATGCGACACGCCACATCCCCGTCCTTCGCGCCTTTTAATAACTTGCCCGAAAACGGCAGCCGTTACCGTCGTCCCTTTGCGGGCCATTTTTCACGCCGTCCTCCAGTCGGGAGATTCTCGTGTCGCAGTTATCGACTGCCTCCTCAAGGCCCCCGGGTGTCTCGGTCATCCTCGTGAACTGGAACACCCGTTTTTTAACGGAAGCGGCGGTCAAGACATTGCGGGCCGTCGAAAAAAACACTCCCCTGGACATCATCATTGTCGACAATGCCTCCACGGATGGCAGCGCGGACGCACTGGAGCAGAGCCTTCCGGATGCGCGGATCATCCGTAACATGACAAACGAGGGCTTCGCGCGGGCCAACAACCGCGGGGTGGCGGAGGCCGCGCAGCCGTACGTGCTGCTCCTGAACACCGATACCGTCGCGCAGGAGGAAGTCCTGCCGGCCTGCCTGAACGCCCTGCGCGCATCCGGGTCCGCCATCGTCGGTTGTCGCCTGCTGAACGCGGACGGCTCGCTGCAGGTGAGCGCCGAGCGGTTCCCGCGTCTGCGGGATCTGGCGGGGGAACTGTTCCGCAGCTCCCGGCGCGTCCAGGCCCGCAAACTCAGGGCGCTCCCCGGCCCGGAGGCCGGGCCGATCTCCGTGGACTGGCTGTGCGGGGCCTTTCTGCTCATGGAACGTGAGACCTACCTGCGTCTGGGCGGCTTGTCGCCGCGGATTTTCATGTATGGAGAGGACACCGAATTCTGCTGGCGCGCGCGCGCGCGCGGGATTCCCCGCCTGTACGTGCCCGGCGTGGCGATGACGCACCTGGGCGGCGGCGGCATCAATCATGCGTCGCGACGCAGCCTTCTGGTCTCCGACGCGGGACGCCTGCGCGCCTTCGCCCTCATGCGGGGACGCGCCGCCGCCGCCCTGCTCCGGTTGATCCTGATGGCCCGGTCGGCCTCGCGCAGCGCGGGATGGGCCGTAACCGGGATCGTCAAACGCGATCGCGCGCGCCTCGTGAAAGCCGGAAACCACGCGTACGCCCTGCTGGTGCTCGCGGGCCTGAAACGCGGAGGGGCGTGACGTGGGCGGCATTCTGTTCGACGCCCGCGTGATCCGCCCCGGCATGACGGGAATCGGCAACTATACCCGGCAACTCCTGCGCGCTCTCCCCCGGGGCCCCCGCCCTATCGGCGTCATTCTCCCCCTCGGAAGTCCGTTCGCCCACGACTTCCCGGGTTGCACCCTTCACTTCACCCGGGTGCAACCCGACTCCCACCCGCTCACGGAACTGTACGAACAGTTCGTGATCCCGTGGCTCTGCCGCCGTCATGGGTATACCGCGTTCGTCGCCACCGGAGGCACGACGCCCGCGTTTCACAGCGGATTCAGGACCTACCCCTTCATCCACGATCTGGCCTTCCTGAACATCAAACGATCCCACAATTTCCTGTACTCGCTGCTGCTGCGTTACAACCTGTGGATCATGCGACGCTACGCCACCGCCATCCTCACCGTTTCGGAAACGTCGCGTCACGGGATCGTGACGCAGCTGGGCGTGGAACGTTCCCGCACGGGTGTTGTGTACCCGGCCGACAGCGCGCTGGACGAAACGCCTGCGGTGCCGGTCGTCCTCCCCCCGGAGCGGCCCTTTTTTCTGGCGGTCAGCCTGACCAACCGGCGCAAAAACCTTTCCGTCATCCTGGAAGGCTTCCGCCTCTTCAGCGCGGCCTCCGGCAGAAGCCATCAACTGGTCCTTACGGGCCGCGCCGACCTGATCCGCGAGGCCCTGAAGCGCACGCCCGTGCCTGATGCCATCAACCTGGGTTTTGTCAGCAACGGCGAACTCCGCTTTCTGCATGAGCAGGCGCGCGGCCTGGTCTACGCCTCGCTCGACGAAGGCTTCGGAATCCCTCTGGTGGATGCGGCCCGGCTGGGATGTCCCGTGATCTGTTCGGACCTCCCGGTGTTCCGTGAGGTCATGGGCCCGCACGCACGCTATTTTGACCCGACCTCGCCGGGTTCGCTGGCTGATGCTCTCGCGGCGCACGCCATGTCCGCGGATAAAACGCGCACGCCGGTCACCGTGCGTTTTTCATGGGAAGCTTCCGCGGCCGCGTTGCTCGATCTGGTCGAAGACCCCGCCTGAATCCTGTGCGGGAAGCGTCATGCGGATGCCGGATCCGCCGTCCGCCGGCGGGCTTGTCCTCAGGCCCGCCCGGGCGAACGCGCCAGAACCGCTTCCAGCCTGGCCGTCAGCGCCTCCGGTCCGATCTCGCGCATGCACTGATATCCGATGGCGCAACCGGGGAAATGTCCTCCGATGTAACACGGAGAACAGGCGATGGTGGCCTGAACGGCATCGTCACGCAGGTGCGGGGGGAGGAAGCGCGCGCGCAAGGTCGGTCCGAAGGCCGCCACCACCGGAGTCCCGCATGCCACGGCGATATGCAGCAGTGCCGTATCGTTGCACAGCACGGCGCGCGCGCGGCGGGTGAGGCTGAAGAGGGTCCGCATGGAGGTTTTGCCCGTGAGGTCGAGGACGTCGGGCACGGCGGCGGCGAGAACACCGGTTTCCGCGCGGTCGGAGCCCGCACCCGTGACGACCACCTGGAGGCCGGGCCGCGTACGGCCAAGCTCCCGCACCACGGCGACGAAATATTCCACCGGCCAACGCTTGGCCGGCACATCATCCTTGGAGTTGCGCCCGCCACCCGGCGCGACCAACACAAAATCGGCGCCGGGATTTCCTCCCGCCGCCCGCAGCGCCTCATCCGCCTCGGCGTCATCACCCGGAGCGGGATGGACTTCCGGAACCGGCGCCCCTGTGGGCACACCATCCAGCGCGGCCACGCGCAAGAAGTTTTCGGGGTAATAATCGTCCGGCCCCAGCCGTTCCGGAACCGCGGCCGTCAGATGCCGGCCGCCGCGTGCCGATGCGAGGCCGTAGCGCACCGGAATGCCCGCAAGCCGCGTGAAGAGATGGACGAGCGGCGACGGGTGAAACACGAAGGCCTTGTCGAAACGCAGGCGCCGCAGCCGGAACAGCAGCTGCGTCAGCAGATGCAGCCGGGGACGCCCCAGAAACACCGTGTCATCCACTTCGATCAACTCATCGAGATGCGGATTCGCGTGGACGGCGGGTGCTGACCATTTCCCCACCAGCAAGGCGATGTGTGCCTGCGGATAGGCGCGCCGGATGTCGCGGATCGCCGGCGTGGTCAGCAACAGGTCACCGATGGCGTGGGTCTTGACGATGAGGATGCGCGGCGCCCCGGGCTGGCCGCCTTTGCGGTCACTCATCCAGCGTTTCCCGCAACGACGCCATGATCTCCTCCGATTCCTTCCTTTTGCCCGCATTGAACAACGCCGCGGCGACGTTCTCGATGCCGGTGCGCCCCAGCGGACTGCCGAGCGCATGGGCGCGTCGGTACTCCGCGAGCGCTTGCGGATATCGTTGCTGACGGAACAGGATGCCGGCGCGACGCAGGTGGAAGTCGGCGCGCTCGATGCCGGCGTTGACGCCCTGCTCGAGGATCAGCAGCGCGAGGAAGTCGTCGCCGGCCTGCTCATGAATGCCCGCGATGCGCGCATAATATTCCGCACGCTTCGGGTCGAGCAGAAGGCCTTCTTCGTAGGCCCGGACCGCCTTACGGAATTCGCCGCCCAGCTCATAGAGCTGTCCGAGATAGAAGTGACCCGCCGCGACCGGACGCGGCAGGCGCAGCAGGGCTTCTTCCAGAACCTTCTGGGCGGCCTTGTAGTCCCGGATGCGCGCATAACTCTCCGCCATCGCGAGATGGATCTCGGGCATGTCGTTGTCGAGTTTCAGGGCGGCTTCGAAGTTGCGCAGGCCCTCGGTCACGTCGCCGCCGCGGAGCGCGCTTTCGCCGAGCATCTGCCGGGCGCGCACCGATTCGGGCTCGAGTTCGAGCAGGCGCGTGTAAGCGGCGACGGCTTCTCCGGTGGCCCCGATGGTGTAGTAGACGTCGCCCAGAAGCTGGTAGCCGCGTGAGAAATTGGGCGCCTCTTCCACCGCGCGGCGATAGGAAATGATGGCGCGGTGATACGAGTTGACCTGCACGTGACAGTTGCCCAGGTTGAACCAGGCGTAGGCGCGGCGCAGGCTGGACGTGGTGTCCTGCGTGGCCAAACGGTACTGTTCGGCGGCGCGGACATAATCGCCCTTCTCGTAAAACCCGTTGCCGAGCGTCAGGGGATCGGGCGGCGTGGTCGTATCCGTCTGGCCGGGTGGAGCGTTGCGGGTTTGGGCGCGCACTTCACCCGGGGCCGCGACGAGCGCCGCAAGCAATAGCGGCGCCAGAACCGAGGCCGCGCGCGCGGCCATGTGAAACCGTGTTCTCATAGTTCGAAGTTCACCCGGCGACGGACTTTCTGTTTGACCGGAGTGCGCTGGATCAGCGCCGGCTGAAAGCGCAGCTTGCGCACCGATTCGATGGCCGCCGCGGCGAAGCCGTAACCCGGCGGATCCTCCCTGAGCACGGTGATCTGCGTGGCGAATCCCGATTCGTTGACGACGAAGAGCAGGTCGACGTAACCCGTCACGCCTTCGCGCTCCGCACGGGGCGGGTAGCGCGGCGGCTGGTCCGCGCCGGAAATGCGCGCATCGGAATCGGTCTGGCCCGGTTCGTACACCAGCGAGCCGATGCCCGCTCCCGTGCCTCCGCCCGTACCGGACCCCAAGGGGCCGGTACGATCACCCCCCGAAACCAGTTCCATGTCTCCCGCGGCACCCGCGGGGCTGAGGTCGATTTTAAGACCGCCGCCGGGCAGCGAGGGACGGCTGGCCGCCAGGGGCTGGGCCACCGGCTGCAGCTGGATTTCCTTGATCTCGCGGGGGGGCGGCCGGTCCGGCTCCTGGTGGGGCAGCACGATGTCGCGCTGCACGAGGGAGTCGGGCGCGTCCTTCTTCGCGGTCACCGGCGCACGGAAGGCCGCCTGCATCACGGGCACGGCGAGAAACAGCACGGTGTTGAACACGAGCGCCGCAAGGAAGATGACGAGCTTTGCCGACGGACGCTTCATCCGGTCAGTCCCTCAGCGTCGAAACGGAAACTTTTTTCACGTTGGCGATGTTGCAGGCGTCGAGCACGGCGACGGTCGACGCCATCTGCGCTTCGCGGTCCGCCACGATGACGACCGCGCGCTCAGGGTCCATGGCCATGTAATGCTTGAGCACGCCTTCCAGCGCCGAGGGGCTCACGGGGCTTTCATTGACATGGATGTTGCCTTCGCGGGTGATGCCGATCAACAGGGGCTGACGCGGAAGCGTTTGGGCGCTTTGCGCCTTCGGCTTGTTGATGTCGACCCCGATTTCACTGGTGAAGCTGCTGGTCAACACGAAGAACACGATGAGAAAGAACAACATGTCGATCATGTTGATCAGGTTGATTTCCGCCGGGCGGCGGATGCGCCGCTTGAGGCCGAATTCGTCCACGTTCATGCCGTTCCCTCCCGTGACGAAGCCGCGGACGCGCCTTCGTGCCGCGTGTAACCGCGGATAAGCGCCGTGGCGGCGGCCACGGCTTCGGACTCGATGCGGTCGGCGCGGGCCTGCAGCCGGTCGTGCAGCAGGATCAGCGGCAGGGCGATGACGAGCGCCGCCTCGGTGACCATGAGGGCTTCGGCAATGCCTCCCGACATCATGGCCGGGTTGCCGGCGCCGTACTGCGTGATGACCCCGAAGGTGACCATCACGCCGCTGACGGTGCCCGCGAGGCCCATCATGGGAGCCGCCGCCGCCAGGGCCGCGATCGTGCCCAGACGCGTGTTGAGGTTGTGGCCGAAACGGCCGATGAACTCGCGCGCCTTGCGGACGAGGGCCGTCTCGCCTTCATGCCTGACGGCGGCGAGGCTGCGCGCCAGATCCGCGAAGGGTCCTTGCCCCCCCACGGAATCGATCAGCCGCCGCTCCATTTCGTCCCCCGAGGCGGAGGCCGCGTCGGACCAGCCGGCGGCGGGCACGCGGATTCCCCGGTAGCTCCACCACCGCGCGAGCGCCAGCATCCAGCCCACCTGTCCCATCACGTACAGGACGAGCATGAACCATCCGCCCTGACGCAGCAGGTACCAGACGTGGTCGACGATGGAACCGAAATCAGCCATCTTGCTTTCCGGGCCACAGGGCGTTCATGGTGGTGGCGACGCGGTACTCGGACTCGGCGGTGAGGTCGTCCGCGCGGTTCGTCAGCCAGGTGTGCAAAAGCAGTGCGGGGATGGCGATGACCAGACCGGCCTCGGTGGTGATCAGCGCTTCGCCGATGCCGCCCGCGAGCATTTTGGGATCGTTGACGCCGAGGTCGGTGATGACCTGGAACATGGCGACCAGACCCGAAATGGTTCCGAGCAGGCCGAGCATGGGTGCCGCCGCCGCCAGGGCCGCGATCGTGCTGAGACCGCGTTCGAACCGGGGTTGCTCGCGCAGGAAGAACTCGCGCACGGCCTTTTCCGCCTCGGAGCGCGGGCCGTGGCGGCGCTGCGCGATTTCCCCGAGGGCGCGGAACACGGGGTTGCCGGGATTCTCCGCGCGCAGCGCGTTCAGGCCCGCGAGATCGCCGCGCACCACCATGTCGACCGCGTCCCCGTGGCGTTTTTCGCCTTGGCGGGCGCGACGGAAGAACATGTATTTCCGCCAGGAGATCACGATGGCCAGCACGAGCACAATGCCGAGCGGAATCATGAAAATGCCGCCGGTCATCAGGGTTTCGTAAAACACCGTCCAGAAGCCCTTGTCGGAGGCGCGGGTGTAGATCTTGGACAGATTCTGCGTGAGCAGGACGTCCATCGGCACCAGCACGACATCGCCCGATTCCTTTTCGAGCGTCGTCATGGCGCGGTCGAGCGCGGCGGCGGCGGGGGGAGGCAAGGCTTCCTTCCAGTCGAAGGGCGACAAGGTGCGGTCGGGCGGATTCTTGAGCAGAAGACCCGTCGCGCCGGTGGCCTCATCCCGGTACGCCGACGTCACCGTGCCCAAACGCAGAAAGAGGCCTTCGCCGGGCTCGTTGCCCGCGCGGATGAAACCGCGCCGTTCGAGCGAGATTTCACGCGACAGTGTCAGCTCGGAGCGCTGGAAAGCCATGAGGTCGCGGAGGATTTCACCGGGCGCGTCGCGCCTCACCTCGGCGTTGCGCTGCACCTTGTTCAAGGCGTCCAGCCGCTCGGGGATCCGCGCCGGGAAGGTGCGCTCCAGAGGGGCGGACAGGTCGCGCGCCTTGTCGCTCAACGCCGTGGCGAGAGCCAAAAAGCGGATCCGCTCCTCTTCCGCGCGCGCCTGGGCTTCTTCGGCATCGCGCAGGTGGTTCTGGATTTCGGCATGCAGGCGATCGGCTTCCTGGATCTTCAGTTCGAGCCGGTTCTTGATTTCGTCATACTCGCGATTGAACCTTTCGCGGGCGTCGGTATCGCGCTGCTTGTCTTCCCAGCGGCGCGCGAGAATGCGGTCACGGTTCTGGCGCGCCTGCTCGAGCTCGATCTGCAGCGCCGCGATCTGGTCGGCGTTCTCTTCAACGCGCACTTGCGCGGAAGACGGGACGAACCCCAGCGTGGCCGCCAGGACGGTCGCGAGCAGCCATCCGGCCACGGACTGCGGGCGCAGCGGGGACAGGAGGGACGGGCGGGTCATGGCGTACCCCCTTTCTTCAACGCCACTTCAACCGGGAGGGGCACCAGACGGGGGGCTTCGCGCCCCTGCGCCACGCTCACCGCGCTGCGGATGGAACTGCGCGCATCGCCGCTCAGGCCGTCGTCGCGCCAGACATAACCATCGGCGGTTTTGGCGAGCCATGCCTGCTGCTTGCCGTCCGTGGAGGAAAAGGCCATGGTGACCGCGCCCAGGCGGATGTAGTAGCCTTCGTGCGTCTCTCCCCCGATGGTGGTGTACGTGCCGGGGTAAGCTTCGGAGTTCGCGGCGAAATCGAGCGATGCCTGCGTCAGACCGAAGAGACGGATCAGGACTTCTTCCACGGGAATGGTGGCTTCGCGGTTCGCGATGGCCAGCTCGCGCCATTCCGCGAGGCGGCGTTCGCGCTGGTACGGGAAGTCCTTTTCGATCCAGGTGATCATGGCTTTCATTTCCGTGTCGAGATCATCGCGGAAGGCCTTTTGGCGCGCCACGTATTGGGCCGCGAGGCCGCGCTGGGCGGTGCGGCGGCGGCGCTCGACCTCGGTGCGCTGCCGGAGGCTGTCGATGCGCGCGTCCGTCAGCCGGATCTGCTCCTCAAGCGCCTGCAGGCGCGCGTTTTTCTGCTTCTCGAACTCGGCGGCGCGGGCGCGCTCGGTCTTGTGCAGTTCCTGCTCGCGGCTGATTTCGCGTTCGACGCGATCGAGTTCGCGTTGAACGGAGCTCAACGTCGCCGCCTGTGCGGATGCGGGCACGGGGGCAAGCGCGGCCAGCAGCAGCGCGAGCGGAAGCGCAAGCGGAAACGTGAACGCGGCAGCCCGCGTCGCGGGAGCCGGTCGATCCGGCTTCAACGGAATAAATCCAGACATGGTCACCTCGATGGCGGTCCGCTTTTGACGGGCGCGCGGGTCTAAACAGGGGCACTAAAGTACAAAGTCGCCCCCGGGAGTCGACACGGCTCAGGGCCCGCGCCCGGGACGACGGGGACGGTAAAAGGCGCGATTGCCCAAGGAGAAGGCGCGCCGGAGCAAAATCGCCTTGATTCTGAGTTTGAGGGCCAGCGGCA
This sequence comes from uncultured Bifidobacterium sp., assembly GCA_964416695.1. Lineage (GTDB taxonomy): Bacteria > Fibrobacterota > Fibrobacteria > UBA11236 > UBA11236 > UBA11236. The sequence goes on along the minus strand of CAYQFG010000019.1, from coordinate 2,324 downwards.
GCGCCCGCGCGCAACGCGTCAGCACACCCGGCCGAGGCTGAGGAGGCTGAGGAGGCGGTGAAGACGAAGGAGCCGCCGCGTTCGCCGTGTCCTCCCAGAGAGCCGTGTAATCGCTTTGCAGCGGCGGCGCCGCAAACAGCGGAACCGTCGCAAGCTTGCGCGCCTGCACGCACATGATGACCGGACCTTTCGTCTGCAGCCCCACACGGCTCCGCACCTGCTGTGGGTCCGCGACCTCGTAAGCCGTCCGCGCCGCAGTCGCCTCGACACCGGGATACCCGGCCTCCCACACCAGGACGCGTTCCGTGGCGAACCCGTTCTCCGCCGTAAACACGCGGAACATCAACTCGGGACTGAACTGGTAAAACCCGTGACCGCACAGGTTGTTGGCGGGAAGAAACAGAAAGACGCGGCCGCCCGGCCTGGTCACGTTCATCAGGTTGGCGATCGCGACCGGGAAATTGAACACGTGTTCCAGCGCGCCTCCATCGATCACCGCGTCGAAACGTTCGTGAAGCGCGGCGGGCACCGGCTGGTTGAGATCGTGAAGCAGGGTGGCGCCCTCGTAGGAGGAATAGTCCATCACTTCGAGCTGACGCACGTCCAGCGCTTCGTGCAGAAAGGAATCCGCGAAGTCGTAGAACCTGTAACCGCGCAGGATTCCGGACGCGCCGGGAAAGGCCCGGGCATGCCGCCGTCTGAACTCGTCGACCTCGGCCGGATGCAGGTTCAACGCCTGGCGGCCGATGGTCAATGTCGTATCGAAGCGCGCCCCGTCGACGCGCGCTTCCCACAGCATCTTCACATCCCAGTAACAGAGTCCCATATCCTGCCCTTCCCTGCAATCCTGCCCCAAACCGCTCGATGAACGACCCACGGCTGTTGAAAAAAAAGCCCCGCCCTGTTCGGGCGGGGCCTTCGGACCCGTTCAGGCCCTTTCAGGCCCTCCGTAACGGATACTTAGACGTACTGGTTCAGCAGAACCTCGTACTTCTCCTGCTTGCCGGAGATCTGCTTCGGCTCGCCCGCGGCAAGCACCCACTTCTCCAGTTCCTTGAAGCCGACCTTGCCGTCTTCGAAGTCCTTGCCGATGCCGGAGTCGAAGGAGGAGTAACGGTCCTTGACCCACGAGGCCAGCGTGCCGTCCTGGCGGATCTTGTCGGCGTTGAGCAGGCCGCGGGCGAACGCGTCCATGCCGCCGATGTGCGCGATGAACAGATCGTCCAGGTCGGTGGACTCGCGGCGCACCTTGGCGTCGAAGTTGATGCCGACGGGCAGGCCACCCTGGTTCATGACCACGAGCATCGCGAGCGTGGTGCTCTTGATGTCCATGTTGAATTGGTCGGTGTCCCAACCCAGCTGCGCGTCGCCGGTGTTGGCGTCGATCGAGCCGAGCTGGCCGTAGCGCGAGGCGATCTCCAGGTCGTGCTCGAAGGTGTGGCCCGCGAGCGTCGCGTGGTTGGCTTCCACGTTGATCTGGTATTCCTTCTCCAGGCCGTAGGTGCGGAGGAAGCCCATCACCGTGGCGGAGTCGAAGTCGTACTGGTGCTTGGTGGGTTCCTTCGGCTTGGGCTCGATCAGGAGCGTGCCCTTGAAGCCGATTTCCTTCTTGTAATCGGCCGCGGCCTGCAGGAAGCGCGCGAAGTGGTCGAGCTCGCGCTTCATGTCGGTGTTCAGCAGGCTCTGGTAGCCTTCGCGGCCGCCCCAGAACACGTAGCCTTCGCCGCCCAGTTCATGGGTGACTTCCATGGCCTTCTTCACCTGCGCGGCGGCGTAGGCCACCACATGGGCGTCGGGGTTCGTGCCGCCGCCGTTCATGAAGCGGGGGTTCGAGAACAGGTTGGCGGTGCCCCACAGGAGCTTCACGCCGGTTTCGCCCTGCCACTGCTTCGCGTGGGCGACGAGGGCGTCGAGGTTCTTGTGGCTCTCGGCCAGCGATTCACCCTCGGGAGCGATGTCGCGATCGTGGAACGCCCAGTACGGGGTGCCCAGCTTGGTGAAGAACTCGAACGCCACGTCCATGCGGCGCTTCGCGTTGTCGACGGAGTTGGTGCCGTCTTCCCACGGGCGCTTGATGGTGCCGGGGCCGAACGGATCGGCGCCGACGCCGCGGAACGAATGCCAGTAGGCCACGGAGAACTTCAGCCAGTCGCGCATGGTCTTGCCGCCGACCACCTTGTCGGCGTCATAGTACTTGAACGCGAGGAAGTTTTTGGAATCCGGGCCTTCGTACTTGATCTTGCCGATGCCGGGGAAAAATTCAGCCATGACGAGCTCCCTTGTTGTCTCGAAAAAAATGTGGACGCATCAATTTAGCTTGTTTG
>CAYQFG010000018.1:25392-29613 GCA_964416695.1 uncultured Bifidobacterium sp. | reverse complement strand
TCACCCCCGCGGGTGTTTCGCGGCGATCACCTCTTTCAAACGTTTGACAGACACGTGCGTGTACTTCTGGGTGGTGGACAGCGACGAGTGGCCGAGCATTTCCTTGACCGCCATGAGATCAGCCCCGTTGTCGAGCAAATGCGTGGCAAAGGAGTGACGCAACACGTGGGGCGAGGCCTGCCCCGTTCGTCCCTGCGCGCGCAAGCGCGCTTCCACCGCCCGCTGCACGCTGCGGCGCCCGAGGACCTCCCCTTTCACACTGAGCAGCAAAGGCCCCTGTGACGCAAACCCGTGCGACGCGCAGACCGTCCGCCACGATTTGAGCGCCTGGCGCGCCGCACGCGTCACCGGCACATGCCGCACCTTGTGGCCCTTGCCCATCACCCGCACGGTATCGAACGAACGGGAGAAGTCCCCCCACCGCAGCCCCGTCAATTCGGCCAGCCGCAACCCGGAGCCGTACAGGAGCTCAACGCACAGGCGGTCGCGCGCATCCAGAAACGGATCCCGCTGCGGCGCCCGCTCGCAGGCTTCCGCCAGCTGGCCTTCGCCCGCGACGGCGAACAACTTGCGCTCCTGGCGGGGAAACTTCAGTCCGCGTGCGGGATGGGGCCGCCCCGTGTGCTGCGCCAGAAAGGTCCCGAAACTCTTGAGGCACGCCACGCAGCGCGCCTGCGACGACGCCTGAAGTCCCTGATCCGCGAGATGGACGAGGTAGCCCTGTAACGCGGCCTTGTCGAGCGACGCGACGGCGGGATCCGGCTGACCGGTGGCCTCCAGGAAGCGGGCCAGCCCGGACAGGTCGCGACCGTACGCCTCCAGCGTGTGGGGGGAGGCGGCGCGCTCACGCGCGAGATGGTCGAGAAAGGCGGCGATGGCCTGTGACAGCGTCACGAGCGCCTCCGGACCGCGGAGGCCGCGTGGGCCGTGGCCCCGGCGTTGTGGCGGGAGAGGGCGCCGTTTCGATCCGCAGCCCGCAACACGGGGGACGGGGCATCCGCCCCTGCCCCCCCCGTCCCTGTCCCTTGGAGGACGGACCGCTTCGGGGACTTCAGGTCGGTCTCCCGGGACGCCTCCATGTAGGCTTTCAACACGGCATGCATGCGGGTCTGATACCCCGGCCCTTCCTCCTTGTACCAGTCGACCACGTCTTCATCCAGACGAATGGAGACCATCTTCTTGGCGCGGGGCAACCGCAGAACGGTGTGCCCGGCCTCCGGCACCTTCGTGAAACGTTTCCGGTCGGGGCGCGCCCCGCGGCGACCGAAGGCGCGGGTGTCGGGATCGACGGTGAGGGACGGCTTCCGCTTTTTCATGTGCGTCACCTTTCATGACCATGCCACGCGCACCGTGCGACGCAGGCGCCCCGTCCGGCACGCTGCCGGGGCCGGCCCTTTCCCTGCACGGCATACGCCTGAGTTCATGCGACCGTGCCCCGGCCAGCGCTGCAACCGTATATACAAAACGTCAATACACATGTTGCGGGAGACGGCCGCAGGCCGAACACCCGTCCCGCGCCTCCCCGGCGGATGGTGTATCCCGTCTCCTCCCCGGTGTCACCGTCGCGAGGAGGACCATGACAGCCCTTGCACCGTCGTGCCTCCGAGCGCGCTGTGGCGCCGCACGGCGCTGTACCCCTCCCACCCGCCGATGCCGAACGCCACGCCGAGCGCCAGGGTTTCCAGGCCGGGCGCGTACCCCGCGTGAACACCGAGCGCTGGATGCATCAGCACGGATGCCGCAAACCGCCAGGCGCCCGGCATCGCCTCATGTCCCCGTTCCCACTCCCGCGCGTATTCGGCCGTCATGCGCCACCGCGCGCCCGGCCCCAGCCAGGTCGCCAACGAGGTCCCCGCATCCACCCCGCCGCCCAGGCGCACCCTCCGCCCGAGGGCGTGCGGTGTCAGCTCTCCGGCGACTCCCAGCCCCAACGCGGGATGCGGGGACAGCAGCGCTCCCGCCCCCGCGCTCCACCCGGACGTCAGTCCGCCTCCCCCCCCCGCCCCTTGTCCGCCTTGATCAGGATACCGGTCGCCCCCCCCGACGATCCCGTCTTCGGAACGATGCCGGGTGGCCGCCACGCCCACATGCGCGCCGGGGCGTACGCGGAACGCCATCTGCGCCTGCAGGCTTGAGGCATCGCCGCCCGCCTTGTCCGCGAGGTGCCGCCACGCCAGCGACAACCCCCAGCGCGCCGCATCCCGCGATGCGGCCAGTTCCGTCACGCGCAATCCGGGCAGGCCGAAAGGCGCATGACCCGCGAGGGACACGCCGTATCCCGGCGACGAGAGGACGGCGGGGTTGTCGCCCCCGTGGCGCGCCCACCCCGTGAGCGAACCCGCGCCCGCCGTCGCGCCATAAACGCCGGTGAACGCCGCCGCCGGCACCTCCGCCGCCGGCACGACGGCGCCCGCGGTCATCGCCGCACAGACTCCTGCCGCCAGCCTCAGGGCCCCCGCGGACCGAACCGCCCGGAGCTTTCCCCGGATCCCCAGGATCCGGAAAATCCGGACGACGGGGACGATCCGCACCCTGACATGCCCGGAATCGTGGAGCAGGTGACAGGTACGCATCAGCGCCCGATCCGGAGCAGGGTGCGCACGCGGGGTGCGTGGTGCGGCGACAGCTGGAGGATGACATGTCCTGCGGGAATCTCCACCAGCGCGGGACACGCGGCAGGCGGAAAGGGAATGGTGACCGGCCCGGCCGCCTCGCGGGCGAGCGCGCAGAGAGGGCGGCCGTCGAGGTCGTACACGGACAGGTCGTAGCGGCCGCCCGCGGGAGCGCGCACGGTGACGGCGAAGGGAACGCTCCCGGACGGTGACCCCGCCCGCGACCACCGCGGCGCGGAGACTTCCAGCGCATAACCCGACGCCGCGGCGGAGGATCCTTCGCCCGCCAGGCTCGCGCAGCCTTCCGAAGGATCCGCGGCCGGGCCGTACACGAGGCTGTCGAGCGTGAGGATGATCGCCGGGGCCTTGGGGAGGTCCGTGGCCGGAGGGCCGGTCAGGGTGAGGCGCAGGGTGTCTCCGCTGTTGCGCAAGTTCGACCAGGAGGACAACGCGACCGCGTGATGCCCCGGCTGCCACAGGCGCAGCTCGGCGGTATCGCTGGCCGCCATGAAACTTTCCCCCGGCGCCAGCCGGGACGACGGCGAGCCGGACACCACGCGCCCTTCCAGCCGGACCTGCGTGAGCGCGAGCGGGCGCGACGAGACATTGCGGACTTCGATCCACTCCGGTTCGCCGTTGCGCGGACGCGCGCAGTACCTGACGATGCGCAACAATCTCCCCGGGGCCGTGGTGAGCGTGAGGTGGCGCGCGACCACGCTGTCTCCCGCCGTGAGAAGATCGGCGCGCAGCACGGCCGCATCGCCCGCGCTCCCCACGTCACGGTGCGAGCCCCCCTGATTCCCGAGGCGACGCGTCAGGGCGATGCGGCCGGGCGCGGACGTGCCGTCCAGACTGCAGTCCGCCGGGGAAACGCCCAGCGAGTCCGCCGCGTCGGCGATCCCGTCGAGGTCGAAATCGTAGGCGAAGCCGACGCGCGCGCCGATCAGCGACGGCAGGGAAACCGGCGGCGCGCAGTCCACGGCCGCGCGCCACTCCGGTCCTGCCGGTCCCGATGCCACGACCGGCGGGTCGGCGTAACGCAGGATGGGTTCGAGCGCGGAGACGGTCGCGGTCGCGGCCGGGAACGACGCGGCCCCGCCACCGGGTCCGGCGAGGAGGAGGATTCCGGCAAGCGCGACGGAACCTGCCAGGCCGGACCCACGCATCGCACGGAAAAGGGGGCGGAACGCGGACCGGAAGACGGGAGGGACAGCCGGCGGGAAGGTCCGCCTGCGCCCCTCAACGCTCCCTTTCCCTGACAGCCCCCGTGCTCCTCCCGCTCGGGGGACGGAAGGTGCGGGGCTCGCGACCGGCAGGCGGGGCGGGCCGGATATCGGGGACGGCCGGGGCGGACACGGGATGCAGGAAAGGTTCATGCCCGATGGGACGAACACCGCACGAAAACGGGTCTCTGGATGCGTGACGGTCGTCACGGAAGAGTCTTCATTTCGTCGCGAAGAAGGAGCCGCTGAGGTGGCGCCGCATGAGGCGGCATGAGGCGGCATGAAACGCCCTGTCAGAGGCCCAGTGAGCCCCTCAAGGCGCCAGGACTTGACGAGTCAAGGGATTAAAGACCCATGAGACCAGGAACTTCCGAGACCAGGAACTT
>CAYQFG010000018.1:24064-25292 GCA_964416695.1 uncultured Bifidobacterium sp. | reverse complement strand
CGAGACCAGGAACTTCGGGAGCGCATGAACCCAGGACGCGCAGGGAGCGCGTCGAAGCAAGACGTCAGAGGACGTCGCGGATGCGGGCGCCGCCGAGCAGCCGGTCACCCTCATAGAACACCGCGCTTTGCCCCGGAGCCACGCCATAGCCGGGTTCGCGCAAGGTGACGCGCACGCGCGAGCGGTCGTCGCGGTCGCGTTCGACCAGCGCCGGAACGGCCGGCGAACGGTAGCGGAACTGCACCAGGCATTCGCGCGGCGCGGCGTGATCCCACTCCGGGCCGAAGCCGTTGAAACGGTCCGCGAGGAAGGCGCCGCTGTACAGATCCTCCTTGCGCCCCAGATGCACGTCGCCGGTGGCCGTATCGATCTTGCGGACGAACAGGGGTTCCCCGGTCGCGATGCCGAGCCCCTTGCGCTGACCCACGGTGTAGAACGGCACGCCCCGGTGGGCCCCCAGACCATGGCCATCCGGTCCGATGAAACGCCCCTGGGGGATGTCGACGCGCTCGGCTTCCGCCCGGGCCGCCACCACTTCGCGGTAGTCTCCCTTGGGAACGAAACAGATGTCCTGGCTCTCACCCTTGGAGGCCGTGCGCAGGCCCGCCTCATGCGCCAGCGCGCGCACTTCGGGTTTGGACAAACCGGCCAGCGGGAACAGGGTTTTCGCGAGCGACTCCGGCGGAATGCCCCACAGGAAATAACTCTGGTCCTTCAACGGATCGGCACGGAGGATATACGTATGGGATGCCGAGGTCTTCGTCACCGCGGAGGTCGCGGCGGCATCCACGGAACGTTCAGCGGCCACGACGGTCGCCGCGTAATGTCCGGTGGCGATGTAGTCCGCCCCGATGGCCCGCGCCCGCTGCCACAGGGCGTCCCACTTGACGAAGCTGTTGCAGTTGACGCACGGGTTGGGCGTTTCCCCATGAAGGTAGGCTTCGTAAAACGGGCGGATCACCCGCTCTTCGAAATCGTCCTGCATGTCGAGCGTGTAATGCGGAATGCCGAGCTGGTCGCACACGCGCTTCGCGTCCATGGCGGAATCGACCGTGCAGCAGGTTTTGTCCTCGTCGCACGCGTCACCCTCGTTGACCGCGGGTGGCGGACTCCAGAGCTTCATCGTCAGCCCGACCACATTGTACCCCTGACGCTTGAGCAGCAGGGCCGCCACGGAAGAATCCACGCCGCCGCTCATGGCCACGGCCACCAGGGCATGGGCGGGAAT
>CAYQFG010000018.1:21682-23964 GCA_964416695.1 uncultured Bifidobacterium sp. | reverse complement strand
TTCAGCCCCTGCGAAACGGATCCGTCGCGCTCCGCGCCGGCCTGTTCGGCGCGGCCCTGCTGTGCGTCTACGGCCTGCCCGGGGCCGCCCCGCCGGACACCGCGCAGGCGGCCCCGCCCCCACCCGCCGCAGGCGCTCCCGCCCCCATCCCTCACGACTCGTCCTTCGTGTCCGGTCCGCGTTCGGACAGCGCGCTCGCGCCCTCCACAGGGACTGATTCCCTTCCCGTCCAGGCCGGACCCGTCGTGCCCGATTCGACCTGGCGCTGGCCCGACCCCGTCCGCACGCACACCTGCGCCGGACCACTTGAAACGATGAGCCAATGCTGGCGCGCGCCCGATGCGTCTCCCGAAATCGCCCCGCAGGAAACCGGCTTCCCCGGCATTCGCGCCACGGCACTGGCCCTGCGCGGACTGGAACCCGCACGCACCGAAGCGTTTTTCCAGCCGTCGCTGGCGTACTCGCCTTACGGAACCGGAGGACACCTTCCCTTCGCCCGTTTCGAAACCCACGCGGCGCGCGGTCTCGTGGCCGAACATTGGGCGCCCGTGCAACCGCTGGACACGCCGGTGACGGATTTGCACTGGATGCGCGGCGCGCTGCTGATGAACCAGTTCGGCATCACTTTGCACCGCATGGCCGGCAACCGCGCCTACGTGGGCTTCGACTACCTGTCCAGCGGCGCGGAGCGCATGTTCTACGACTATGCCTTCCAGACGCATCAACCTTACCTGGGCGCGGGCCGTGACAGTTTGAGTCTGGTGATCGAGGACACCTCGCACGCCATTGCGTCGCGGCAGATCCGTCCGCGCGTGGGCGTCTGGCTGGACCGGCAGACCGTGGCGGAGGTGTGGGCCGACTGGTTTTCCAATGCGACGTCGATGGCCAACCCGACGAATCCCGCGGCGAACGATTCCATGCAGTCGCTGTACGCCGCGTCGTTCGCGGCCTCGACCTTCGGCGGCGTGCTGGCGCGCACGACGGATGCGTACGCCGCCCGGCTCACCGCGCGGCACGCGTCCTGGGAACGGACTCTGACGCCACGCGGCCTGCGTCCCGAGGCGGCGGCGGGAACCCTGAGCGACATCGAGGCGGCCTGGACGTCGCGCCGCCTCCCGGGCGCGCCGGAGCTTTCCGTCCGTGCGGAGCTGTCGTCGCAAAGCGGTTCCCTGTGGACGGACGGCGCGCCCGGCACCGCCGGTGCGTCCGCGCGCGACCGCGCGCGCGCGGACCGGGAGGCGGCGACGCTCGCCGCGACCCCGACATGGCGAACGGGAGCATGGGGCGCGGCGGTCGACCTCCGCGGCGAAGCCGCGCGGCGCGCCCGTGCCGACGGCGTCGTGGAACTGCTGGGGGATGTCGACGCCGACGGCCGCCTGTCGTTGCCCGCGGGATTCTACCTGACAGGCGGCGCGGGCTTCGCCCGCGCGGGCGCGCCGGACGATCTCCTGTTCCGCTGGCACCCCGCCCTCGGGCTGTACCCCAACCCCGGGTTGACGCCCCGCACCCACGCGCGGCTCGGGGGCGGCGGCGGCTGGGAGACCCGACACCTCGGTCTCGGCGCCGCCTGGGAAAGCCACCGCTTCGACAACACCTGGTTGCCGCGCGTGCTCCCCCACCCCAACACCTGCCTGCTTGTGTCCGACACCCTGAACTACCGGGGGCCGGGCGATGCGAATGCCGCTTGCGACGGCGGTAGCCTGCCGGATTCCTTCGCGCTCGCGCACGTGAACTACGACCGCGAAACCCGGGACCTGTTGCACCTGTCCGCGTATCTCGCCGCTGGAAACTGGAGATTGTCGCTGCGTTCGACCTCGCTGCTCAACAACACCGTGCGCGACGAACGCCTGGGCTTTGAGGCGGAGAACTTCGCCATCCCCGTGCATGTCATCAAAGGGCAACTGCTCTGGAAACGCGTGGTGCTGGACGGCCGCCTCGGCCTGCAGACGCGATGGGACTGGGAATGGTTTTCATCGCGCTACGCCTTCGCCTCCGAGGGCGACAGTGAAGGCCATGCGCGCGTGCTGTTGCTGGACGAATACCTTGCGCTCGACTTCACGACGCAGATGGACATCAAGACCTTTTCGCTGTACTTCCGCGCGATGAACCTCCTCCACGACCGCTATGCCACCGAAGCCGGCGTACACCCTCCGGGCGTGAACTTCCGGTTCGGGGTGAACTGGAGATTGAGGAACTGAGGGGGCATCACGGCCGCGCAACCGTAAAACAATGGAGAAGTGCGACAATAGAACAATAGAACAATGGGGCAATAGAACAATGGG
>CAYQFG010000018.1:0-21582 GCA_964416695.1 uncultured Bifidobacterium sp. | reverse complement strand
CAATGGAGAAGTGCGACAATAGAACAATAGAACAATGGGGCAATAGAACAATGGGACAACGGGCCGTGTGGATCCTCAACACAGCAGCCAAAAGACCTGGGTTGCGAAGTGATGTCCGCGGAGCCGCAGGACGCACGCAACAGGCTGCAACCCGGCACTCATTCTTAATTCTTAATTATTAATTCTTAATTATTAATTCTTAATTATTAACTATTTCCCATGCGCAATTCTTCCGCCGATTCGTTGATCGATTTCATCAATGCTTCGCCTTCGCCCTGGCATGCCACGGAGACGGCGGCCCATCGTCTTGACACCGTGGGCGCAACGCGCCTGCGGGAGGACGAGCCCTGGTCGTTGCGGCCGGGACAGGCGATGCGCGTGGTGCGGGGCGGCGCGACGATCGCGGCTGTGCGCGTACCGGACCATTTCTCCGTACGCAAACCCCTGCCCTTTCACATCGTCGCGGCGCATACGGACAGCCCCTGCCTGCGGCTGAAGCCGCGCCCTGTGCCTGCGCCGCAGGGATACCGCCAGTGGGGCGTCGAAGTGTACGGCGGCATCCTGAACAACTCGTGGCTCGACCGCGACCTGGGGATCGCGGGCCGCGTCTGCGCTCCGGGACGTGAGGCCGTCCTGGTCAGGTTGGAGTCCGGCCCCGTCCGCATTCCCCAGCTGGCCATCCATCTGGACCGGAACGTGAACGACGCCGGCCCGTTGCTCAATCCGCAGCGGCACCTGGTGCCGGTGCTGGGTCAGGGCGGCGAACAGTCGCTGGAGGCACGGCTGGAGGCGGCGGCGGGAGCGCCGTTCGAAGACCTGACGTTCGAACTGTGCCTTTACGACGTTCAACCCGCGGCGTACGGCGGCCTGAATGACGAGTTTCTGTATGCGGGCCGCCTGGACAACCTCGCGATGTGCCACGCCGCGTTGACCGCCTTCCTGGAGGCCCCCGCGTCAGCGGACGTCGTGCAGGTCATGGTGCTGTTCGATCACGAAGAAGTGGGCTCGGTGTCAGCCCAGGGCGCGAAGTCGAACTTCCTCGCGGCGCTGCTCGAGCGCACGGCCCTCGCGCTGGGCCTTGACCGGGAGGCGTGGTTGCGGTTGCTTCCCCAATCGTTCCTGATTTCCGCCGACATGGCGCACGCCCTGCATCCGAACTATCCGGAGCGACATGACGGTGAGCATTTTCCCCTGCCGAACCGCGGACCAGTCCTCAAGGCGAATGCGAATCAGCGTTATGCGACCGACGCCCCTTCCGCGGCACGCTTCCTGCACTGGGGGCGTGAGGCGGGAGTACGGGTGCAAAACTTCATCAACCGCGCCGACCTGGCCTGTGGCTCAACCGTGGGGCCGGGTTTGAGCGCCGACCTGGGCATACCGGCGGTGGATGCGGGCAACGCGATGCTTTCGATGCACAGCGCCCGCGAGATGGGCGGCGCCGATGACCCCGCACTTATGGAAGCCTTGCTGCGAAAATTTTTCAGGGGGTGATTTCGTCCTCCGTTCGCGCACAGCCACGGCGCTGCTCCCCCCGCGCGTGACTGGGCCCCGGTTCCTCACGGCCCCCTCTCCCCACGTGGAACCGGAAAACACTCCAGAGCGGTCACCGACAAGGTGGAGGGTCTGGAGGACGTGAGGGAGGCGAGGGGGAAGTGAGGGGCTAGTAAGGGAGACGTGAGGGGCTAAAAAAACGCCACCGGGAACCCGGTGGCGTTTTTGGTGTGAGGCGATCGTCCCACGGGACTCCCGCCAGAAGGAGTTACCAGTTGGTCTTGCGGACCCACTGACCCTCGTCGATCCACAGCGAGGCCGCCGCAGGATCAAACGCCCCGATGTAGTTCGTCGGAACCAGCTTGCCGCCGGCCGGGATCGCGGCCGCACCCGCCAGTGACGACGCGGGCTTGGGATTGGTGAGCGTGATGGGGGCCAAGGCGGGGATCGTATCCACGAACCAGCCGGAGATGGCCTCAAGGGCCGCCTGACGCGTGTTCACCGAGTCCGGAAGACCCGCTGCCGGCGAGACCGTGTAAGTCCCGGCGGTGCCGTTGTTGAAGGCGTAGAGGCCGTATCCGGCGAGGGAGTCCTTGGTGGCGAGGCGGATGCTGGTGTTACCTTCCACACGCGCGGCCCAACCGCCGGCGGATCCCTTGCCGAAGCCGGTGATGATGCTGTTGTAGATCTGGCCTCCCACCCCACGGCGCAAACGCATGCCGCTCTGGCTGGTGGTGCCGTTGCCGATCAGGGTCATGTTGGCGATCGTCCCGTACGTACGGGGGTGCGCTTCTTCAGACCCGCTGCGGCCATCGGCTTCGATGCCGTTGGGATCGGAGCTGGTCGCCGGACCGTTGTGCGCGCCCAGCAGGAACTGCAACGTGCCTTGCCAGCCGAAGTCATAGTCGAAAATGTCGTCATCGCAGCCCGTGGCCACGAGATAACTCGCGGACACCGTCCCGCCGAACCACTCAAAACAATCGTCCAGACCTTCGTACTGGTGGATGTGCGACAGGACCGTCCGGCTGCCCACCCCACCCAGCGTCAAGCCGTTGAGCTCGTTGGCCTCACCGAAGAGGTATCCCGCGTATTCAATGCGGACGTATTGGAGGTGGCCGCTGCTGTCGGCGGTGTTCAGGAACGAACCACCGCCATAAGGCACCCCCACGAGGCCTTCGATGTCGGCCGTGCCGGTGGTGGAGTTCACCTGGGAATTGCCCAGCAGCACCACCCCGCCGAAGTCCCCGCGGACGGGGCTTTCCGTGCCGGCGGTGAAAACGATCGGCTGCGCGGGCGTTCCGACGGCATGCAGGATGCCGCCCTTGACCACGACCAGGGCCGACTGGCTCCCGTCCGGCTTGCCCTTGATGGTCACACCCGGATGAAGCTTGAGGACGCTGCCGTTCTGCACGAAGGTCACCCCCTGCAGCGAATATTCGCCGGCCTCAAGCTCGCAGAGGTCGTCGGTGATGTTGAGCTTGAGGAGCTTTCCACCCTCCTCAAGACATCCCGATGCCACGGGTTGCTCGACGACGGGGTTCTTGTCGTCATTCATGCAGGCTGTCAAGAAGCCCGCGGAGAGGAGAAGGGCGGGGAGCCCGAGAAGCTTTCTGTTAATCATGAACTCTGTCCTTTCCGGGTCATGACCCGAGTGTGCTGATGTTCTGGAACCGGATCAAATGAGCGAACTTGATATTGCGGGACTGTTGCGATCCTGCTGCGTCCCTCTTACGGCCGGATGGATTCGTCTGCCTTCATCTCAGGGACTTCGGAATCGTCGTCGCGCGGCTTCCCGACCAGCCCCGCATTGGAGTATGTCAAAACCTGACACCCATCGCCCTGACACAAGGCGGCGGCGAAAAGACTCAGCTCGCCCCGGATCAGATCCCTCTTTTCACGCGCATGCACAACGCCGCCCGCAACCTCCTTGCGCGTAAACACGGGCACCCGCGGCTTCGCGACGCCCGCGTCTCCCACGTCCGCGAGAAGCCGCCTCAACCCCTTGTTGCTGTTGGCCTTGTTCATGCCGCTGACGAGCATCCACATCTCGGGACGATCGGGTTCATAAGATGGCTGTGTGGGCCAGACGACGGTGTGATACACCGAGTCCCGGACGAAGAGACGAAGCAGACCGAGAGTGTCCCCCCGCCACGCGCGCGCGTGGACGGTGTCATGCAGGGCCTCCAGTCCGCGCACGCTCTCCGCCCCGACGATGGAGGACTGCGGGGGCAACGAGTCGGTCGTCCCCTCGCGGGCCACGCCACGCGCGGAGGCGGCATCGCGGGCTTCACTGCAGGCGAACAGGCCGAATACAGCCAGGAAAACGGGGATCACAGCCAGCGCGGAGGCGACAGGCGCTCTGTTCTTAAAAGGCATAGCTGACTCCGAGAGAGTAAACGCGGGTGTTTTCGATGCGGTTCACCACCAGTCCGCCCTGGGTTTGAAGCTTGGGATCTTCAGTCAGATTCCGCGCCGTGAAACGGGCCTTGAGACCCTTGGCCAGCGTCTGGCTCCATGAGTATTCCAGACTTTGACGCGCCTCCTCGTACACATCGGGAAAGTTCCCCGCCCCCACCTTGGCGATGCGGCGCCCGAACCGGTTGTAGAGCAGCGACATTTGCGTTTTGCCCTCAAACGGCTCGTAAAACAGGATCAGATTGACGAGATAGGGCGACTGCCCTTGCATGGACCGCCGACGTTGTCCTGAGACGACGGAATGGATGCGCGTGTAATTGGCGGTGAAACTGACCGGAGACAGGACGTCATGAATCCGCCCCAAGCCCGTGCGGGCCTCGACTTCAGCGCCCCACAGTTCGGCCCTCTCGGCATTCACGTATTCCGCACGGTCATTACTGCCGTTTTGGCGGATGCTGACTTCCACAGGATTCCTGAAATCCTTGTAGAACCCCGACACGGCCAACAGATCCGAAGCGCCCGCATACCACTCCCACCGCAGGTCGTAGTTGTAAATGTCCGTCGGCTTCAGATCGATGTTCCCGACCGTTTCCAGACCTTCCTGATACGAGAAGAACAACATGGGCGACATTTCCCGGTACTCGGGATATGAAAACGTCCGCGTCCACGACGCCCTGATGTTTTGCGCGTCGGTGACGGCATAAACTGCGGAAACCGCCGGCAACAGTGCGATGCGATCGTACCCGAACGGCACGACGCATTGCGTCGCGCGACAGACGGCGGCCGCGCGTTCGGAAGGACTGAGTTTGTCCTCGGGAGAACGGGCTTCGCCGTCCACGCGCGCTCCGGCCACCCGCAAACCCGCGATCACTCGCCATGCATCACTGAGCACCGCATCCACCTGGGCGTGCGTCGCCCATTGAAGATCCTCTACGGAATAGTTGTCCTTCTCGTTCTGATTGCGGTTCGTCACGTATCCGGAGTCAGCGGCCCCATTGAGGAGATCCAGAAAATCCTCATAGGGATGTCCGTACTTTTCGGGCGCTTCCTGAATCGCGGCCCCAGGGGAATAGCTGAGGCGGCGCGCCGTATAATCACGCGACTTCATGAACCCGAATCCGCCGACCCGGACCCTGGATCCGGCATCCACCCCGAATCCCTCGACCGGCACCTCAAGTTCGAGTTTCCCTCCGCCGCCGGCCTCCTGAAGTTCGAACCAGTAACGCTCCTGAAAGCCCGAAGTCGCGGCCACCGACCAGGGGAAGACGGAATCAAAGAGGGGGGCATCCGCTTTCATGCGCAAGTACTTGCTGATGCGCTGATCCGGTTCATGGCGCGAGGCTGACGTCGCCGAAACGACCCAGGTCAATCGGGTCCCGTCGTCACGCACGGCATGCACGCCTTCCAGTTGCCCGTTCAACAACGTCTGATAGGCGTTCGCCAGTTCAAAAATCATTGCGGTATCCTCAGTGGACTGTTCGAGGATGCGCGTGACCTGGTCCTCCCAGTTTCGGTTGACGAGAACGTTCGTTCTGAGTTTGTGCCGATCGCCATCCTGATAGGTCGCGGTCGCAAGGGTCCCCCACTGCACCTCATGGGCGCTGACTTCCTTTTCATAGCGATCACGATAGGTCGCGTTGTCGCCTTGCGCATCGACATTGATGCGGCCGTTCAACTCTTCGTCCACACCCCATTTCGTGCCGTAACTGGCGCCCAACAGCCATCCCATGACCCGGTCGCCCCCGAGCGGGATCCTGTTTCCCAGCGTGAGTCCATAACTCTGGTTGAGGGGCGCGGACGCCGCATACGGAGTCCATACATTGGACAGGGATTGCAGCATGCGCCGCTGACGTTCCTGCCGTTCGGCTTCGGTCGACCCGATATTGCGCGTACGATGGTCGAAGAAGTCCGTCGGAATTCCGGAGGGGAGCTCACGCGAACCATCTTCAACGCCCAGCCAGTCGAGCGAGCCGCCCTTGTAAGTGAGATAGGGTTCGAATGTGGTTCCGGGTTCGTATCCCATGGTGGCCGAGAATTCGATCAACCGCTTTTCGGGGTAATCCCGTGTCCGGAGCTGCAGAGATCCACCGGCGAACTCAGCCGGCTGGTCGACCGTGAAGGTTTTGGAAACCGTGAGGTTTTCCAGCAGCCGTGTGGGAAACATGTCGAGGGGAACCACGCGTTTTTCCGGGTTGGGCGAGCTCACGGTCATGCCGTTGAGCTGCATGTTCACGTACCGTTCCCCCAGACCGCGTACGTAGACCATGCCATCTCCTCCCACCGAAATCCCCGTCACCCGCTTGAGGGCGGCCGCAGCGTCCCCATCGGGGGTTTTGGAAATCTGCTGCGCCGAAATGCCGTCGCTCACGGACGGTGCGTTCTTCTGGGCGAACAGAAGCCCCGCCTCCCCCGCGCTTCCCATCGATCCGGTGATGCGCACGGCTTCTCCCCGCAAGGCTTTGTCGGGAAGCGGAAGGCGGTTCGGAACGTCCCTCCCAGGCATGACCACAACCCCATTCACTGTGAGAGGATCGTAGGAGGCATGGTAAAGAAAGAGCGAATAGGTGCCGGGAGCGACATCCGCAATGCCGAAGCGTCCCTCAGCATCGGTTTCAACGGAAAGATTTTGACCTGTCACAATGACGCGCACACCCGAGACCGGAACGGCCCGCGCTTCGGACACGACGCGACCCGAAAGCGAGCCTCGCCCCGGCCGCGTCCCCGCCAACGCGGCGGATGCAACCATGTCCGTTTCGGTCATGTCGCGTACGGGCCGGGTGACCGCATGGGCAGCGCGGCGCGCCGAATCCGCCGCACGCGCCGCCTCAAGCGTCAATGTGTCGAGAAAAAACTCCGGCCCGGAAAACGGACCGGCAGAGTCCGACGGGACATCCGCTGCCTGCGCCCTTGCGTCGAGGGGCAAAAAGCCCACAGCGACCAGAAGTGACGCCCAAAAAATCGCATATGAACGGATGACGATCATCATTTTCCAAATCCCAATGTGTCCCGGACCGCTCTGGCGGCCTCGCCCTCTTGACGTCTTTCATGCCAACCGGCCAGCATTTCAAGCCCCTGCACACCTTCACGACTGCCGAGCCGAAAGGCCCGCGCAAAGGCATCACGGGCGCCCAAAGGATCGCCGCCCTCAAACCTCAAGCCTCCCAAGGCCGCCCACAGTTCTCCGCGCGCGGAGTCGGCCACCAATCCCTGCCGCAAGGCGATGCCGGCGTCCAGGGGGCGGCCAGCGTCACGAAGGGCACGCGCCATGCGCAACCATGGTCTGGCATCGTCCGGCGCCAGCGCGGCGGCTTCGCGGTATATGAGCAAGCCCTCCTCACGCCGGCCTGTCGCGAGAGCGAGGTCAGCCTGCAGCATGAGAGCCCATCCTGCTGGCCTGGAGGCGCTCATGGCGTTCATGTTGTATCGCTCCATCCAGGCCAGTGCGGCGGCGGTGTCGCCAGCCTCCAGAAGGACCCGGGCCTTGCCTGAAGCCGCTCCTTCATGCAAGGCGTCCACAATCAGCGCCTGCTCGAACCACTGCAGGGCTTCGACCGCATCCCCCATCTGATCGGCGAGTTCCCCCAACCGGTAACGCGCGTTCGCATCGGTCACATCAAGTCGTGCGGCAGCCTCGTAGTGATGCGCCGCATCCGCTCCGTTTCCGGCGAGCTGGTGGAGGGCCGCGAGATTTTGATGCGCCTTGAGAAAGCCGGGTGCCACGCGCAGTGATCGCTGGTAGGCCTTCACAGCCTCATCATGGCGATCGAGGCGAACCATCGCATTGGCGGCGTTATACCAGGCCACCGCCTCCTGTTGACCGTTGCGCGCGGCTTCTCGATACCAGACAACCGCCTGCGCAAACGCCTCCCTTTCGTAGGCCGAATCGCCACGCGCGATCCAGTTGACCGACGTTTCGGCCGACGTTTCGGGAGAGGCCTCCGCCGGTTCGGGCAAGGCGCTGTAGTCCCGCAGAAGCGCACAGCCGGACGTCATCACGGCGGCCACCACCATCCCCAGAAATTTCAGTTGACCGACTGTCTTGATTGCGTTCACACTTACTCCAGCCTGAAATCGAATGGCTGCCGGATTTTCACCGGCACCGGAACGCCGCCCGCCATGGCGGGTTTGTAACGACGCTTCAGCAACGACGCCCGAATGGCTTCCTCAAAACCGTATCCTCCCGGAGAGCCCGAGATGTCGATGGATTCAACCCGACCGGACGCATTCACCACGAATGTGGCGACGAACAGGCCCGCCACTCCCTGCTCCATGGCCTTGCGCGGCATTTCGGGAAGAGAATGGGTTTGGGCAGGTTCCGGATTTTTGTCCACCTGACCCGGTTCATACGCGGCCCGTGAAGAACTGCCGGACCCGGGCGCGGACGGGCCCGCGACGGCCATGCCATCACTGCCTGTGCCGAGCGCCAGATCCAGGGACACCGCCGGGCCCGCTCCCTCAGTTCCCTCGTGTTCCCCCAAAAGATCCGGCATGTCCGCCTCAGGTTCGGCGTCAGGTTCCGGGGGGGCCTCCGGCTCCGTTTCCGGTTCCGGCTCGGGCGGAGCCTCCATCACCACATCCTGCAGGAGTTCGTCCGTCACCGTGGCGGTTTCAGCGCCGGCCAAAAACCTGTATCCGGCGTAACCGGCGACGCCCAGCACCGCAAACCCCACGATGACGATCCAGACATGCAGGGTCTTGATGCGCGGAGGGGGCGGGTGCACGATCTTCACGTTTTCAGGAAGGGAAGGCGATGCTTTCGGCGCAACCCGGGCGACACCGTGACGACGACGGGCGTTGCGCACCATGCCTACGCCCCCGCCGCCCGCACCTTGAGCGCGTAGCGTCCCACACCGGCCGCCCGGATGAGATCGAGCACCTCGACGACGCGGGAGTAGTTCAAGGCCTCATCCGCGGACAACAACACCTGGGTCGTGCTGTCGCGGCGGATGCTTTCGCGCAGCATGCGCTGCGCGGCCATCGCGTCCACGACCGCACCGTCGAGACGCAGGATCCCGGACTTGTCCACCGACAGGTTGATGGCGGTCGAGACGCCCGCCGCCCCCGTCGACGCCTTCGGCACCTGCACCGGAACGTTCTTCGCGGTCTGTACGGCTGCGGTCACCATGAAAATGATCAACAGCACCAGCATGATGTCCACGAGAGGGATGATGTTGATGGCGACCACGCCGCCTCTCCCCTTTCTGCCGCCCACGTCACCCGCCATGCGATCCTCCGTGCAGTGCCGTGGCCAGGACCGCTTCCTCTGCAGGCGCGCGAGAGCCGTGGAGGGGCTGTCCGCCGCGGGCCACCGTATCCAGACCGGCGGCAAGGATCAAGTGACGCATTTCACGCGCTTCGTCCATCACGTCGCCGACCTTATGGCTCAGCACGTTGTAGAACACCACGGCCGGAATGGCCACCGCCAGGCCCAGGGCCGTCGCCACCAGCGCCTCGGCGATGGCCATCATCACGTGGAGGCTCGCATCGGCATCGCCGCCGCCGAGGTGGGCGAAAGCGTCCAGAATGCCAAGCACCGTCCCCAGCAGTCCGATGAACGCCGCATTGGCCGCCACGGTTCCCAGAAAGTTCATGCCCTTGTTGAGCCGGCGCTCTTCCACGGACTCCTGCGAGATCATCAGCTGCTCGAGGGCCTCGGGCGCAAGCGCCTGGTTGTCATACCCGAGCCGGACGATGCGTCCCGCCACGGTATGGGCATCGGCTCGCTTCACCACCACATCCACCCCCTGCCGCCCGGTCAGCGCGTTGAAGAGGCGAAGGCGCATGGCGTCGGCATCCACCGCTTCACGCCTGATCAACGCCCGGCGCCTCAGGAAGATGACGCAGCAACCGATGCCCAGTCCCACGAGCACGACGATGATCGCGCGGGCCAGCAGCAGCGGGAGCTGCGCGAGAGGCCCATCCTGCATGTCGAACAGTTTCGCCAACAAGCCTTGCTCGTCGACCACGAAGTACCCTGCGCCCTCGGCGCGCGCTTGCATCGGGTCGACGGGAATCTCCAGGGCCCGATGATCGATGCCCGTCAGGATGGCGCGCTGCGTCGGCGGCAGCAGGTTTTCGTGCCAGGCGTAGGGCATGTCGCCGCCGCCGGAGCGCGCCAGAAGCCCCGTGACGTTGTCGCGCGTGAGGTACCACGCTCCCAGCGTCCCGACGCGCACGCGCGTCCCCAGGGCCGTGCCTCCCTCCGCCCGCGGAAATTCGCCTTCCTCCTTTTCGATCTCGCGGGAGAAGTCCCACTCCTCCATGTAGGCCGCCACCAGCGGGCCCAGGCCTTCGTGCGGCGTCGCATAAGATTCGATGCCGCGTGCGACGCGCACGATGGCCGCATCCCGCGCGGCGGTGTTCCACGGCAACCCGAAGCGGACCCGGTCGCGCAGCATTTCGGCGCGGTCCAGCATCTCCTGCCGCAGCGCTTCGCGCTGCTTCGTGACCGCATCCGGACCCGGCCTCACCTGAGCCAGACGTTCGCGCGTCTCGCGGATGTCCTCCAGCAGTCGGGCGCGCTCGGCCCCCGCCTGCGAGAGACTGTCGCGCACCCGTTCCTGGTCGGCCTGCCACCGCTCGCGCGCGTCCAGCCCCGCCTGCCTCAGGCTCCACCGCAGGCGCGACAGGCTGTCGCGCGACGCCTGCAGGCGGGCGACCTGCGCGGTCGCCTCCCGAACCGCGGCTTCAGCCGCCGGATCCGGCTTCCGGGACCATGCCGGCGAGGCGAGAAGGCCTCCAGCCAGCAGTGCGGCTCCCAGGGGGAACAGGGACAAACGGATGGTTGCGATCAGGGACATCGGGGCTCCGCCGTTGAAGGGACGAAGGTTCACGGTTCACCTCCGGAAACGAGACCGAACGGAACCGGCACGAAGGCGGGCGTTTCGGAGCCTTGCAGCATGCGGGCCATCCTCAGCAGGTTGTCGCGGCGATCGGAAGGCAGCGATTCATTCCACTCCCAGCCGTTTTCGGTGCGGCGCCGGTACGCGCCCACGGCACCATCCGCGGAAATGAATCCTTCGTACACGCCGCCCACCGCCACGAAATGCCCCTCGACGGGACGCCCCGCGCGGGTCGTGTACGTTCCCGGCCGGACCTCGGCCTTGCGGCCGTATTCGATGATGGCGGACAGCTGGTCAAGCAACTGGCCCAGCCCGTCTTCGGAGGCGATCACGCCCGTGCGCAGGCCGCGCGACAGGTCACGCAGGGAACGCTCGCGGGACGCGGCGAAGTCGGGGAGCTCCTGGCGCAGAACCTTCTCCAGCACCCTGTCCGCGTGATCGGCCACCGCGCGCGCAAACGCCTCGCCTTCACGGCGGGCGGCCTGGAGTTCGGCGGCGCGGTTTTGCGTGGGGCTGCCCAACGCCGCCAGAACCTTCCCGAGGCTGTCCGCCTCGGCGCGCGCGCGACGGGCCTGCCCCCGCATGTCGTTCAGCTGGTTCCGCGAGTTGGCCACCCAGGCCTGATGACGTTGCTGGTCGGCGTCATGGAGCTGACGCTCGGCATCCACATCCCGCTGCAGTTGTTCGATCTGACGCTGAAGACGGGCCAGCTCCGCATCCGCCGTCTGCGCGACCGCCGGAACGGCGAACGCCACCACGGCCAGACACGCGGACAGGAGGATCGCTCCCGGTGTGTTGTGTGTGTGTTTCATGCCCCCATAGGGAGCAATCCGACGTTTCAGCGGGATTTCAAAGCCGCTTCAGTCGTATTAAGCCGCCCGAAACAGGCCAGGCACGAAACAAGCCAGACCCCAGCGTGGCCATCCGCACCCGACCGGCCCCGCAGAACGCCTCAGCCGCGGTATTCGCAGTGTGCCGTACACGTCTCGTGGATCACCACGGCCGTCAGCAACGGCAGCGACGGCTTCAGGCGGTCCCAGATCCAGCGCGCGATGACTTCCGACGACGGATTCTCGAGCCCGGGCACATCGTGATTCAAAAAACGGTGATCCAGCTGGTCACGCAAGGGCCGGAATGCCGCCTTGATGTCCGCATAATCCATCACAAAACCCGTATGTTCGTCGATTTCGCCGGTGACCTGCACTTCGCAGCGGAAACTGTGCCCGTGGATGCGTTTGCACTTGTGGCCGTCCGGGAGATTGGGCAGAAAATGGGCGGCTTCGAACGTGAAGGATTTGACGAGGGTTGTGGCCATGGGCCAATAGTAGCAGTATCCGGGCGGCGGCGGGTTGGGGCCTTCGGGCGGGGGCGACACGCCCGCAGGGGCGGGCCGGGGCGCGAGCCGACGGCCCCGACACCCGGCGGACAGGCACGGCGCGGGCCCGCGCAGAACGCCGGCAATGAAAGGAGGGAGGGAGGGACGGGACGGGACACGCGGGAAGCGCGGAAGGAAAGCCCCTCCGCGTTTCCCGTCCTCCTTTCATTGCCCCCTCCCCCCCGAATTCCCTATATTGTGCGCCTATGAAAAAACCAGCCGTATCCTTCCTGTCCGTCACGCTGGCCGCAGTCGTTTTCAGCGCCGCCGCCGCGTTCGCGAAACCGCTCCAGTTCTGGGTCTATTCCCAGAAGGACGCCCAGTATTACTCCGACATGGTCGCCCTGTACAACAAGAAGACCGGCGCGAAGTTCGAAGCCGAATTCAAGGCCTACGGTTATGCGGAAATGCCGGACAAGCTTGCGCTGGCGGTGAAAAGCGGCATCAACATGCCGGACATCGTCCAGTTCGACGAAATCTTCTTCAGCCTGTACCTGAAGGATGAGGTCCCGTTCCTCG
Source organism: uncultured Bifidobacterium sp. (assembly GCA_964416695.1). Taxonomy (GTDB): domain Bacteria; phylum Fibrobacterota; class Fibrobacteria; order UBA11236; family UBA11236; genus UBA11236. The sequence goes on along the minus strand of CAYQFG010000018.1, from coordinate 8,940 downwards.
ACCTCACCGACCGGATCGCCAAGGGCCCGCTGAAGTCCGGCATGCTGCCGCAGCGCTTCGGCGTGTTCTCGTGGAAGAACCGCATCTACGGCGTGCCGCAGAGCACCAGCACCGTGGTGCTGTGGTACCGCGAAGACCTCTTCCGCGAAGCCGGGATTTCGCCCAACGACCTGCGGACGTGGGAAGGCTTCGAACAGGCCGCGCAGAAGATCCGCACCGGCAGCCGCCACATGCTGGCGATGGACTGGTCCTACCTGCCGATGCTCGTCCGCCAGCGCGGCTATGACCTGTACAACAAGGCAGGCGTCCCGCTGGCCGACTCCGCCATCATCGTGGAGACGTGGAACCGTCTCGCGGGCTGGATCCGCGACGGCGTGTCCTTCATGCCCGGCCAGGGCGGCATCTTCAGTCCGCAGTTCTTCAGCACCTCGGTGGCCGCCAACGGCGTGATGAGCATCATCGGCCCCGACTGGTACGGCCTCGACATCCTGCAGAACATGGATCCGCAGCGCAAGGGACAGTGGCGCGCCATGCCGCTGCCCGTGTGGACCGACGAGAAATCGAAGGGCCGCCGCAACACCTCGATGTTCTCCGGCCAGGGACTGGTGATCTTCAAAAAGAGCAAGCAGACCGAAGCCGCGTGGAAATTCGTGGAATGGGTGATGAGCGACGTGGACGCGAACGCGGAACGCTATCTGCAGGGCAACGCCTTCACGCCCTTCCGCCCGGCGTGGACCGACCTGCGTTACGCGCACCCCGAACCCTACTTCGGCAACCAGATCCTGACCGAGCTGCTGATGGAGCTCGCGCCCAAGTCGCCTCCGGGCGTGCAGTCGCCGGCCCACGCGCTGATCGTGAACTTCCTGCGCGAGCAGTACTACAACAGCACGATGAACGACGACAGCATGCCGCCTGAAAAGGCCTACTCCGAAATCAAGGCCACCCTGCGCAAGATGGGTTACATCCAGTAATCCGCGGCCCCGGTCCGGCACCGCTCCACCGCCTGGCCGGGCCGGCCGACCGGGGCGCCGCCGCACAGCCGGGCCGGCCCGGTGCCGGTGCCGCACCTTTTCCCACCTATGTCCACCAGGTCCTCCCGCCGTCCGCCCTTCCTGCTGCTGGCCCCGTTCTTTGCGGTGCTGGCGCTGTTCTGGCTGGTGCCCCTGGCGCGCGGCGTCCTCATCAGTCTCCAGACCGACACCCTGTTCGGGGAGGCGACCTTCGCGGGCCTGGCGAACTACCGCGCCCTCGCGACGGACGCCCGCTTCGCCCACGCGCTCCGCAACACCGTGCTGTATTGCGCGATGGTGCTCGCGGCCGTCCTTCCCGTATCGCTGGCGCTGGCCCACCTGTTGCGGCGGGCCTGGCCCGGACTGCGCGGACCGCTCCAGTTCTGCCTGCTGCTGCCCGGCCTCACGCCGCCCCTGGTGCTCGCGCTCCTGTATCTCATGGTGTTCCACGGCCCCCAAGGTTTGCTCAACATGTTGTTCCTGCAGCCGTTCGGCTTGCCCAACCTGGACTGGATCGGCGACCCGCGCCTGATCAAGTTCAGCCTCGTCCTGTTGATGTTGTGGCGCTGGACCGGCTTCATGACCCTGATCTTCCTCTCCGGACTGGAAGGCGTGCCCCGCGCCTACCACGATGCCGCGCGCATCGAAGGCGCATCCGCGTGGCAACGGTTCCGCATGGTCACCCTGCCGGTGATGCGGCCGGTGACGGCCTTCGCCGCCGCCTTCCTGCTGATCGACACCTTCGTGCTCTTCGAGGGCGCCTACGTGCTGCTGGGCGGCTCCGGCGGCACGCAGGACGCCGGACTGCTGCTCGTCTCCTACGGCTACTTCACGGCCTTCACGATGGGCAATTTCGGCAGCGCGGCGGCGATGTCCTTCACCGCCTTGCCGCTGCTGCTGGTGGCCCTGTTCGCCCTGCTCGCGAGCGGCCGACCCCGTGCCGGACGTACGGGAAAGAGCGCCGCGCCGGCCCCGACCGGGACGGCAGGCGTGGAGGCGGGGCCATGAGCGGGGCCGGCACGTCCGTCACCCTGCGGGCGCGGGTGAAGCGCCACGCGCCCGCCGCCCTCGCGACGGCCATGCTCGCGGCGCTGGCCCTCGCCTTCGCCTTCCCCTTCGTCTGGATGTTCACCGCGGGCTTCAAGCAGGACGCGGCCATTTTCAACCCCTTCCCGCTGCTGCCCGACCGCTTCGACCCGCGCCACTACGTCTCGTTGCTGTCGGGTGAATGGATCCCCTATCCGCGCCAGTTCCTGAACTCCCTGTTCATCGCGGGCGCGCAAACCGTCCTCGCCACGGCGTTTTCATGCGCGGCGGGTTACGTGTTCGCCAGGTTCGATTTCCGGTTCAAGCGCACGCTCTTCGTGCTGGCCGTGCTCACCGTGCTGATCCCGCGCCAGGTGATGGTCCTGCCGCTGTTCACCTGGATGAACGACCTCGGTCTGCTCGACACCCCGTGGGCCGTCATCTTCCCGGGCGCGGCCACGGGCATCGGGCTGCTGTGGTTCACCGCGGTCTACCACCGCTTGCCCGACGCCCTGCCCGACATGGCCCGCACCGAGGGTGCCGGGGAATACCGCGTCTTCCTCATCACGCTCCCGCTGATCAAACCGGCGCTGATCGCCTTCGCGCTCATCCAGTTCACGCTCGCCTGGCAGGAACACCTCATCCCCCTGGTCATGCTGTTCAGCACCGAACAGTTGACGGTCAACATCGGATTGGCGAGCCTCAATGCCGGCAGCCTGCGTGTGCCCTACGGATTGCTCATGGCGGGCTGCACGCTCACCCTGCTGCCCACCGCGCTGCTGTTCGCGCTGGCGTACCGCCACTTCCGCACGGCCCTGGGCCAACTGACGGAGACCTGACCATGGCCTCATTGCACATCGAACATCTGGGAAAACGGTACGGGACGGCGCGCGAAACAGCCCGCGGGACAGCGGGCGCCTGGGCCCTGCGCGATTTCTCCCTCGACGTCGGCGACGGCGAACTCGTCGCCATCGTGGGTCCTTCCGGATGCGGCAAGTCCACCTTGCTGCGCATGGTGGCGGGCCTTGAAACGGAAACCGCCGGCACGATCCGTCTGGGCGACCGCATCCTGAACGGCCTGGCGCCCAAGGACCGCGACGTTGCGCTCATGTTCCAGAGCTACACCCTGTTGCCTCATCTCACCATCGCCGAGAACCTCGCCTTCGGGCTCAAGCTGCGCGGCGTCCCCAAGACCGAACGCCTGCGCAAGGCGCGCGCCGCCGCGGAAACCCTCGGCATCGTCCCGCTTCTCGACCGCCTTCCGGCCCAGGTCAGCGGCGGGGAACGCCAGCGGGCCGCCCTCGGGCGCGCGATCCTGCGGGAACCCTCCGCCTTCCTGTTCGACGAACCGCTCTCCAGCCTCGACGCGCAGATGCGCCTGCAGTTGCGCGTCGAAATCCAGCGGCTGCACCAGCGCACGCGCGTGCCCATGCTGTTCGTCACGCACGACCAAAGCGAAGCCCTCACGTTGGGCGACCGCGTCCTCGTGCTCAACCGCGGCGTGATCCAGCAAGTGGCCCCGCCGGAAGAACTCTACCGCCGTCCGGCCAACGCGTTCGTCGCCTCCTTCATCGGAACACCCGGCATGAACCTGTTCACGGGTCAGGTGTCGAACGGAAACGCGCACAACGGTGAGGGGGGGGGAAGCGCGGGCGGGCCGGACAAACGTTTCGTCTCTCCGGCCCTGACCTTCACGCTTCCGCCCGCCCGCGCGGCACAGCTGACCGAGGGCGTCGAGGTGACCGTCGGGATTCGGCCCGAGCACCTCCGCCGCGCCCCCTCCGCGGACGCCGCTCGCCTGCGCGGCACGGTGACGGCCGTGGAGCGGCACGCCGGGCAAACCACCTTGTACCTCGAACACGGCCCGGCGGCGTTCGCGGTCCGGCTCGCGGACGACTTCTCCAGCCGCCCGGGTGACGTCTGCGGCTGGACGTTCGACGACGCCGACGTCTTCCTCTTCGCCGGTCCCGACCGCGCCCGGCTCGACTTCACGGGCTGAAGCAAGTCAGGGCAGAAAGCGTTCCCGCTCCGCCGCCGTCGGCATGCGGCAGGACGCGCGCCGTCCGAACCAGCGGAGGCGATGGCGCGCCACGACATCGTACACCGCGTCCCGCAGGGGACGCGGCACCAGTCCCGTCAGCACGGCCGCGACGCGCCACGCGCCGCCCAGCTGGCGCAGGACGCGGCGCACGGCTTCGGACTTCCGGTAGGTCGCGCCCGCTTCGTACAACACGACGGACCGGAAACCCGGCTCCGGTTCAGGGCCTGCCGCCCCCGCCGCACCCCCGGCGAACGGGGGCGCGACCTCGCGGGACAACCACGCGGCGGCGGTTTCGCCCTGCAAGGTGGCCAGCCGCAGCGCCTGACGGCGATCCCGCCGCAACACGAAGTCGGCGAAACCGTTGCACAGAATGCAGTCACCGTCGAAGAACAGGATCGGCCCCTGCGGGCGCGGGGACCTCCGCAACTCCTCGCGCGCCTCACTCATTCCGCAAACCGCGCGTCAACACCGTGAACAACCGCTCCATCGCGCGGTTGTTTTCCGCCACCAGTCCCGCGCGCGCCCCCGCGCCATCCCGCATCGCCGCGGCGGTTTGCACGTAAGGCCCGGGCCGGAGGTCGCCGCCGCTTTCCCCCCCCGCACCCGTGGTTCCGGATTTTTGCGCCACCTCAATCCATGCCTCCACAGCGTCCGCCGTGATTTCGGGATGGAATTGCAGGCCCACCGCGCGCGCGCCCCACGCGAACCCCTGATGCGCGCAGGCTTCCGAACGGAACAGCGCCACCGCTCCCGGCGGAATCGAGAACGTATCGCCATGCCAGTGGAAGGTCGTGAAGCGCTCCGGAAAACAGGACGCGCGCTCATTGTCATCCGCGTCCGGAATCCTCTCCACCGGCCACCATCCGATCTCGCGATGCGCGTTCGCGGTGACGCGCCCGCCCAGGGCCACCGCCATCAACTGCGCGCCCAGACAGAGTCCCAGCACCGCCTTTCCCGCCCGCAGAGCCTCCCCGATGAACGCCGTTTCCTCCGCCAGCCAGGGATATCGGGCGTGTTCGTACACGTTCATCGGCCCGCCCAGCACCAACAGCAGGTCGAACGCGTCGGGCGACGGCAACGGATCATCCGCAAAGAAACGCGTGGTGGCAAGTTCCGCGCCCTGGGCCGCGAACACGGACGCAAGGGATCCGGAACCTTCGTGAGGGACATGCTGGAACACGTGAATACGGAGCGTCATGCCTGGAATTTACTTGAGCACGGGGAAGGATGGAACGCAACCCGCGGCTGACGCCCGGAAGGCGGATGACGAGGCGCAAGGCATGGAATGTGGAAGAAAATCGCGTTTTTCAGGCATAACCGGCCGATCTTCTAACTTTTTCAGTCTCCGGTGACACTTTTCCTCCTTTGCGGTGTTTCACACAGACAAGGCCGACATGAACGGAGAGACCGTGGAAAATCTCTACAGGCGGTACGGTCCGCTCGTGCTCCGGCGCTGTCGTCAGTTATTGCGTGATCCGGCTGAAGCCGAAGACGCGCTGCAGGAGGTGTTCATGCAAATCGTCCGCAATCCCCGGCTGGTCGACGCCGAGTTTCCCTCCAGCCTGCTGTACCGGATCGCCACCAATGTTTCCCTCAACCGCCTGCGCGGCCGGAGCCGGCGGGCCGAAAGCGGCGACGAAGAGACGCTGCTGAACATCGCCGCGGCGGAAGACATCGAACAACGTTCCTCCGCGGGCCGCCTGCTGGACCGGATCTTCAAACGACATCCGGAATCCACCCGGGTGATGGCGGTCCTGCACTATGTGGACGGCCTGACCCTGGAAGAGGTCGCGCGCGAAACCGCGCTGTCGGTATCCGGTGTGAGAAAGCGGCTGCGCGCGCTGCAGGCCACCGCCGGTCTGGCCGACGTCCGGGAGGCCTGGCATGCGTAAGGTCTCCGATCTGCTGCTGGAGCGTTATCTCCTCGATGAGCTTCCTCCCGCGGACAAGGCCGTGCTGGCGCAGCGACTGGCTGCGGATCCGGCGCTGCGCTCGCGTCTGGACGACCTGCGCAGTGCCCACGAAGAGTTCGCGCGCACCCGCGATGCCGGATCCTTCGCGCGCACGCTGCGTGAACGGCTGCGCCGAGACCGGATCCATGCCGGCGTGCGCGCGCGCGCCGAGACCCCGCAGGGCGGATCGCGCCTCGCAGGCTGGAAGCCCGCACTGGGAGGGGTTTTCCTTCTGGCCCTCGTGGCGGTTCCTGCGTGGCGCGTCCTGAACGGGGAGTCTTCCCTGGTCACATCCGGTGCCGGCATCCATCCCGGAGTTTCTCCGGACGTTCCTGAAACCAGCCTGCCGGCACCGGATGCGACCGGCGGAGCGGCCACATCGGCCCCGAATATCGCGAAGACGGAAACGACCACCCCGCCGGGAGCCACCCGCACAGACACGGGGGGAGAGCCGGGCGCCCGCAGTAAAGCGGCGTCAGCCTCCGCTCCGGCGGACGTGCGGCCTCCGTCCGTGAACCCGCCCGCCCTCGCCCGTGTAGACGAAGAGTCCACGCGCCTGAAAGGCCGGAAGGACGTGCAGCCCACGCTGGCGCTGTTTCGCCGCACCGGCGCGGGAGCGGAACCCCTCAAGCCCGGCGCTCCGGTCCGCCCGGGCGACGTCCTGCGCATCGGCTACCGTGCGGCGGGCCGCCCGTTCGGCGCGATCTTCTCCGTGGACGGGCTTGGCAACGTGACGCGTCACTGGCCTCTCACCGGTGACCGCGCGGCACGGCTGGGCGGCGGAGAAACGCTGCTGCCAGGCGCCTTCGAACTCGACGACGCGCCCTCCTACGAACGCTTTTACCTGCTGGTCGCCGAACACGAGTTCGACCTGAAGCCCCTGCTCGAATCCCTCCACGCCTCCCGGGTCCCCGCGGAGGATGGCGTCGACGTCATCCGCTTCGATCTTCTCAAGGAAAACGGAATATGAAAACCCACATCTCTCCGACTCCCGTCCGCGCCCTCTCTGCGCTGGTGATCGCCTGCGTCTGCGCGCCGCTCCTGCTGCCCGCGGAGGCCCGGGCTTCCGTGGATTTCCAGGGCGGTGCCACCCGTCGCGTGGCCCTGGTGATCGGTCATCACGACGGCGGCGACGGACGGGAAACCCTCATCTATGCCGGCAGCGACGCCTCCGCCTTCCGGCGCACGCTGCAGGATCTGGGCGGCCTTCAGGCCGGCGACGCCACCCTGCTGATCGACCCGGACAGCACCCGCGTGGCCCGTGCGCTCGACGACATGGAAGAGCGCGCCCGCACGCTCAAGCGCGCGGGCCAGCGCGTGGAGGCCATCGTGTACTATTCGGGCCACGCGGACGACAAGGGCTTCCGCCTCGGCGCGGAAGGCTTCGCCTACCGCGCCTTCCGCAACCGCCTCAACTCCCTCGGCGCGGACGTCCGCATCGCCGTGGTGGATGCCTGCGAATCGGGCGCTCTCACGCGCCTCAAGGGCGGCCGCCCCGCGCCATCCTTTCTCGTCGACCAGTCGATCCGTTCGGAAGGCTACGCCATCCTCACGTCGAGTTCCGGGAATGAAGCCGCGCAGGAAAGTGACCGGCTGGGTGGTTCGTTCTTCACGCATGCGCTCAACACCGGCCTGCGCGGCGCGGCGGACGCCTCGCGCGACGGCAAGGTGACCCTCCACGAAGCGTACCAGTTCGCGTTCAATGAAACGCTGGCGCGCACGCAATCCACGCGTGGCGGGCCGCAACACGCAGGCTACGAAATCCAGCTCACGGGCAGCGGAGACGTGGTGCTCACCGATCTGCGGGAAGCCTCGACCACCCTGGAGCTTCCCAAGGAACTCTACGGCCGCCTGTTCATCCGCGACAGCCTGGGCCATCTCGCCGCCGAACTGAACAAGCCCGCGGGCGCGGACATGCAGCTGGGACTGGCGCCGGGGACCTATGAGCTGCGCCTGCAGCAAGGCGCCCGCTGGAGCGCGGCGACGGTGACGCTGGTCGAAGGCCGGACGACCCGCATCGCCCCGTCGGCCTTCACCGGCGTCGGGGAGCGCGCGCCCGAGGCGATCTTCGCCACCACGAACCCGCACACCGGGTTCACCCACGTTCCCATCACCGGCGACGCCGGGTTTTCCACCGCGATCTTTTATGACGTCCAGAAAGAGCCGTGGCACGGTTATCAGATATCCTTGCTGGTCACCGACGCCCACGCCCCTCGTCGCGGCGGACAGCTGGCATTCGTGGCCAACTCGGGACGGGGCGATTTCGACGGCTTCCAGGCATCCCTCGCCCTGAACATGGCCGGAGACGATGTGCACGGGTTCCAGATCGCGCAAGGCGGAAACCTTGTCAAAAACAACCTCCGGGGAGCCCAGATTTCCGCCCTGTTCGGTGTGACCGGAGGAAGCGTCCGGGGCGCGCAGGGCGCCGGTGTCTTCACCATCGCGGGAGACAGCGTTCACGGAGGACAGGGCGCCGGCATCTTCAACGTTTCCGGAGGCGGCGTGCAGGGCGGACAAGGCGCCGGCATCTTCAACGGAGTCGGCGGGAACCTCAAGGGAGGTCAGGGCGCCGGGATCGCCAACATCGTGGGGGGCGATCTCAAAGGTGGCCACGGGGCCGGGATCATCAACATTGCGGGAGGGAACGTTCAGGGGGGACAAGGCGCCGGCATCGCCAACATCACCGGAGGCAACCTCAAGGGAGGACAGGGCGCCGGCATCGCCAACATCGCCGGAGGCAACCTCAAGGGAGGTCAAGGCGCCGGCATCGCCAACATCGCCGGAGGCAACCTCAAGGGGGGGCAAGGCGCTGGCATCGTCAACATCGTGGGAGGCGACCTCACGGGCGGACAGGGTGCCGGAATCGTCAACCTCACCGGCGGTCAGGTGCACGGCATGCAGATCTCCGGCA
>CAYQFG010000017.1:28200-31294 GCA_964416695.1 uncultured Bifidobacterium sp. | reverse complement strand
GCGTTGTTCGTTTTACGCCCCATCCGGTAAGCCCGGGTGGGGCTTTTTTGTTGGTCTTTCGCGGCGTTGGTGGTTCGTGGTTGCTGGTTGCTCGTTGAGGGCAACCGGGACAGCGCGAAAAGCGGCCGGTGCCGGTGTCGTAGAGGTGTCGTAGGGGCACGGCCCCGCAGGCGAGAGCCGGAAATACCCGTCGCTTTCGTGCCCGACGTCCACACCGTGGTCAAATCGCCGTCCGCGGGGCTGCCGGATGTTCAGCCGGGCGTGGAGGCTCCGCACGCCGGCCGAGGCCACTCTGTGACGAATGGTACACCCGGCAGAAACTGCCGCATCCACCCCCTCGTCACCCTGATATGCTCGCGGCGGTGTCGTCAGTCTTCGGAGTTGCGTTGTGAGGGGGGTGAGGGCGATGAGCTTGAAGAGCTCGAGGAGTGTGCGCGCCGCCTGCGCCTGCGGCGGGACTCTTCGCGGGCAAGCTGCGACGAGGCATGCGTCATCTCGGCTCCGAAGAAGAGGATCTGCGTGGAGTAGTAGATCCAGAGGAGGATGGCGACGAGGGAGCCGGCGGCCCCGTAGGTGGATCCGAGCGCACTGCGTCCCAGGTAGATGCCGATGAGGCTGCGCCCGATGGAGAACAGCAGGGCGGCCAGGATGGCTCCGAGCCAGACATCGCGCCAGCGGACCTTGGCGTCGGGAAGGATCTTGTAAATGGCGGCGAAGAGGAGGATGGTGAAACCGAACGACACGGACGCGTTGAGCATCGAGAAGACGGGGAAGTAGGACGGGAGGACGTCGGACAGGAATTTTCCCATGGCGGAGAAAACGGCGCTGGCGATGAGGGACACCATCAGGAGAAAGCCCACGGTGAGGATCAGGGAGAAGGAGATGAGGCGTCGTCTGATGAAGGCCCACAGGCCGGAGCGCGTGGAAGGCTTGGCATCCCACATGAGGTTGAGCGCTTCCTGAAGGTGCGCGAAGGCACCGGTCGCGCCGATGAGGAGGACGGCGACGCCGACGATGGTGGCGGTGAGGCCCGTGGCGGGCGACCATGAAGAGTCGAGCATGGTGCCGAGCATGTTGGCGCCGGACTCCCCGATGAGGTCTTCCATCTGTGACATGATGCCGGCGCGGGCTTCGGTTTCGCCGAAGAAGAAGCCGGCGATGGCGATGGCGATGAGCAGGAGGGGGGCCATGGAGAAGATGGTGTAATAGGCGACGGCGGCTGCGAGACGTGACGCCCGGTCATTGATCCACTCCGTGATCGAGATCTTGAGCAACTTGAAAAACCGGCGCCCTCCCGGGATCAGGCCCACGAGGTCGAGCGCACGCTGAAGGATGGCGTCGCCGCCTGTTTTCAGGCGCGAAGCGATGGTCGTGAATTTCTGTTTCAGGGACATGGCCCGGCTCCTTTTTGCGGGCTCCCGGATCGCCGGGTGGCGCTACGCCGTCTTCAGACGCCGGACGCTCCGGGAGGTTGCGGCCCGCATTCTGGTATCAAGGTATACTCCGGACAGCGTTACGACCGGTTCTGGCCTGTAATGATTTGAAACGGACACCTTGCGGGGATCTTGTATTGTGTTTGAATGAGATTCCTCCTTCAAGAGCGGCATGCCCACGGCCAGCGGCGCGGAGCGGCCCGGGTGTTTGAAGATTCGGCCCGCCATGGCGCGGACCATGGCCTGGAACGTGGCGCCGGACAGCCGGGCGGACGCTGGAGGCGGCATGAGCGTGCGGTGGCCGGCGTCACGCTGCTGATTGCCCTGTTCCTGGGGATCACGGGATGGCTGTTCACACGGGACACCTCACACGTGGGGCTGGCATGGAGTGCCGCCTTCATTGGCCTGATCCGCTGGGTGCAGGGCCAGGGCGTGATGGCCGCGGTATGGCTGATCGTCCTGCAAGCCTTGCTGGTGGTCTTGGTGATTCCCGGTCCCTTCTTTACGCTGGGGGCGGGATTCTTGTTCGGGCTGGCCGGCGGGTCGCTGATCGCGGTGGCGGGATCGACCCTGGGGGCCGTGGCGGCCTACGGCATCGGCCACAGCCTTCACGTGATCCGGGAAAAACGGGCGGAGACCACGCGGGGCCGGCGCGTTTCCGCGTCCGCGGCCCCCGACGGCCCGGATACGACGGGAGCGCAGCCAGCGGAGGCCGGGGGTTGCGCCCGCGGGGAAGGATGGGCGTCTCACCCGCGCATGCGCCTGCTGGCGCGTGTCGTGCGGGTGGGTGGATGGAGGATCGTGTTGTCCACCCGGCTGGTGCCGCTCTTTCCATTCAAACTGTCCAACTACTTCTTCGGCTGGATGCGTTTCCCCTTCGCACCGTTTTTCTGGGGAACGCTGATCGGTCTGGTTCCCATCACCATGGTGAGCGTCGCGGCGGGAGCGTTGGTGTCCGATCTCTCCGGTTTGACGAATCCCGACCTGACCGCGGGAGGGGGATGGATCTGGTCACTGGTGACCCTGGGGGTCGGCGTGGTGGTGCTTTTGTGGGCGGGGGTACGCGCCCGTGCGCTGTACCGTGAGGCCCTGCGGGAGGAGGCTCTCCCGGAGTACGGCGCGGGCAGCGGCGTGATGCAGGGCGCGGGCGGGGTTGGAGGTCAACGGGAGGTGATCCGATGATTGCACGCTGGCGTGCACGGTTGCGGCGCTGGCGCGCCGTGTGGAACCGCAGTGAATGGATGTGGCGCCTGTTGTCGCTGCCACCGGCCCCCGATGACGGGCGGCCAGGCCTGATCCTGATCCAGATCGACGGGTTTTCGCACATGGAGCTGCAGCGCGCCCTGAAAAAAAGGGAGATGCCGTTCCTCGCCCGTCTGCTGAAGCGTGAGCAGTATGAGCTGAGACGGCTGTACTCGGGACTTCCTTCCAACACTCCGGCGATGCAAGGCGAGCTGTTTTACGGTATCCCGGGTGCGGTTCCCGCGTTCGGATTCTTCAATCACAAGTGCAACCGCCTGTGCCGCATGTTCGAAAGCGATTCGGCGCGTGAGGTGGAACAGACCCTTGAGGCGGCGGGAGAGCCGCTGCTCAAGAATGGAACCTCGTACAGCAACATCTATACGGGAGGCGCGGCCGAAGCGCGCTGGTGTTTTTCCTCG
>CAYQFG010000017.1:0-28100 GCA_964416695.1 uncultured Bifidobacterium sp. | reverse complement strand
GTACAGCAACATCTATACGGGAGGCGCGGCCGAAGCGCGCTGGTGTTTTTCCTCGCTGGGATGGGGCAACAGCACCAAGGCGCCCGGTGTGATGGTGATGGCCTTGCTGGCGGTGTTGAACCTCTGGCCGTTCGTCCGGGCCATCGCCTTTGCGTTGATGGAACTGGTGCTCGCGCTTTGGGATGCGATCCGGGGCGTGATGCGGGGCGAGGGCTTCAAGCATGAGTTCAAGTTCGTGGCCGCGCGGGTGGGATTGTGCATCATCCTGCGTGAGTGGGTCACGGCGGCGGCACGTATGGACGCGGCGCGCGGAATGCCGGTCGTGCACGTGAACTTCGTCGGTTACGACGAGCAGGCCCACCGCCGCGGCCCGGATTCCGCGTTTGCGCACTGGGTTCTCAAGGGCATCGACGATGCGCTCAAGCGCATCTGGTCCGCCGCGCAGGCGTCGCGCCGCCGCGACTACGAGGTCTGGATCTATTCCGACCACGGACAGGTCCGCAGCCGTCCCTACCGTCTCATGCACGGAAAAAGCCTGCGCGAACGCGTGTGGGAGCTGTGGCATGAGACCCCCGCGCCCGCGTGCGACCTTCGTCGCGACAACCCCACGGGAGAAACCGAACGGGTGCGCCTGCTGGGCGGGAAAAACCTGCAGAAGATGTTCCCCATCAAGAATGGAAAGGCCCCCGTTCTCCCCGACCCGGATCCTTTGGCGCACCCGATCGTCAGCGCACTGGGCCCGGTCGGGTTGATCTATCTGGGCCCGGGGGCCGATCCGGAACGCCGCGCGCGTCTGGCGCAGGCGCTGGTGCGTGAGGGAGGCGTGCCGCTGGTGATCGAGCCGCGCTCCGCGCCCTTGCGCGGCTGGACCGCCGACGGGGAGTTCGTGCTCCCGCGCGACGCGGAGACGATCCTGGGCAACCACCCCTATCGCGACCAGGTGATCGGAGATCTCGAACGCATCAGTCGTCACGAAAACGCGGGCGACCTGATGGCGTACGGATGGAAAAAAGGGATCGACATCCCCGTGACATTCGCACTGGAGAACGGGTCGCACGGCGGGATCAGTCCTGACGAGTGCTCCGCGTTCGTGATGATGCCCCGCCATATGGAGCGCGAACTGCTCGGGCACGGCGTACCGCGGCCCGCCGACCTGCATCGCGCCGCCCTGATCGCGCAGGGGCGCCTGTCGCCCGAAGCCCGCGGCCCGTCCACGCGCGTTTCCGCGCCGCCCTCACTCCGTGTGATGACCTATAACGTGCACTCCTGCATCGGCATGGACCAGCGCCACGACCCGCGGCGAATCGTGAAGGTCATCTCCCACTATCACCCCGACGTGGTGGCGCTGCAGGAACTGGAAACCAACCTGCCGCGCTCCGTGGGGGAGAACCAGGCGCGTCGCATCGCCGAGCTGCTCCAGTACGAATATCACTTCCACGCCGTGCGGGAGCATGATGACGGGCAGTTCGGCAATGCGATCCTCAGCCGCTATCCCATGCACCTGCTGCGGGCGGGCGGACTGCCGGGCCCCGGGCGGCGGGGCGAAACCCGGGGGGCGTTGTGGGTGGAGCTCGAGGTCGACGGAACGCGCATCCAGGTGTTGAACACGCACCTGGGGCTCTGGCCCCACGAGCGCTTGTTGCAGGCGAGAGCCCTGCGGGGCGAACGCTGGCTGGGCAAACGGGATCCGACCGTCCCCCTGATCGTATGCGGTGACTTCAACTGCGGTCCGCATTCGCCCGCGTATCGCGAACTGGCGCGCGGGCTGCAGGACAGCCAGTTGCAATTACGCAAGCATCGGCCGCGCAACACCTGGTTCACGAGTTTTCCCATGGCGCGCCTCGACCACATCCTGGTCAGCGGGAACCTGACGACACGCCAGATTCAGGTGCCGGGTTTCCATCTTGCCTGCGTCGCTTCCGACCATTTCCCACTCGTGGCCGACATTGAGATCGCCTCTTCACGCCCGTCCCCCTCCGTTTCCGCGCCTGACCACACCGGAAGCCATTTCCGTGCCCCGGAAGCGGCTTCCCTCCGCACGGCCAGGAATCCGCCGCGGACGCAGCCCACTTACTGACCCGGGAGAACATCATGTGGCTTAAATGGCTTCCCTGGAAATACATCGTTCGACAGGCCGCGCGTCGTCAGGGTTTCATCGATCCCATCGCCCTGATGGCACGCTTCAACGCGCTCGCGCAACCTGCGGAAACCGCCGCGCCCCTTGAGCTTCTGCGGGCCGGGGCCGTTCTGCACGCACGCGGATTTCTCAACAACAACGTCATTCAACACAACCTGGACTGGGTTTGGCCATACTGGGTCGATCGCCAGTTCGATCCCACAAGCCCCGCCTTCATTCCCCGCGCGTTTTCCATGACGCACATCAACCTGACGCAGCGCAACTGGACGGCCGTCGGTTATCCGGGTTGCCCGGAAACGCCGTTGGTGGACGCCCGCGGCCTGCTCATGCCGTTTTTCGACAGCTGGTCGGTCGACGCCTGGTTTCTGGCCGATGACGGGACGACCATCATTCCCTCCCGCTTGAAGACGGTGCGACAATCCTTGTCCATGGGGGAAACGGGAGATGCCCTGCGCGTGGAAACCGTCTCCACGTCGGGGAAAGCGGTGTTGCGAAGCACCGTCGAAGTGGTGGTGGCGGAGGGCGAGCCCTGGTGCCGTGCGGACTACACGGTGGACTCGCCGGTCGCGGGGTGGCTGGTGGTTTCGGTGCGGCCATACAACCCCGAGGGTGTGAGTTTCGTGAACGATCTCTCGTTGCTGACGCGGGACGAAGGGTGGGAAATCAACCAGACCCGGACGGTGCATTTTTCGCGGCCTCCGGACGAGCATCTGGTCTCGCGTTATCGCGACGGGGATGTCTACCTCGCCATCCGCGAAGGCCGCTTCAACCGCCGCGCCCACATCCGCTGCGAGGTGGGAATGGTCACGGGCGCCGCCCTGTACCGCATCGAGGCGGATGCGGCGCCCGCAGGGAAGCCCTCACGCCCGCATGGCGCGGGACACCACGGGAAAGGCCGCCCGGGACAGGTCTCGTTGATGATTCCCCTGATGACAAGCGAAAGCGATGCCGCGGAGAAGGCCGCCGTGTCGGAACCGTCTCCGGATACACGCTGGCGCGCGGCCCTGACGGAAAGCGCCCCCTTTGAATTCGACGCGGAAGGCGGGGTGGGTCACGAAGAGGTGCGCTACCGCTTTTTGTACGAAGCGGCCCTGCGAACCACCATCCTGCTCTCGCCGCGCGCGGTTTATGCGGGCCCTTACACCTACAAGCGTTTCTGGTACCGTGACGCGACCATCATCCTGCATGCGCTGATGTGCGCGGGCCATCGGACCATCGTGGAACGCGCGCTGGACTACTGTGTGGAAGGACAAACCCTGACGGGGTACTTCAAGTCGCAGGACGGAGAGTGGGATTCCAATGGCCAGGTGTTGTGGGCGATGGGACGGTACTGCCGATTGTTCGGGGTGCCCCCCAAACGCGAATGGATGGTGGCGATCCGCAAGGGCATCCACTGGATCCGTCGCAAGCGGCTGGGGGTCGTGCACGACAAGCCGACCTCCGGCCTGTTGCCGGCGGGGTTCAGCGCGGAGCATCTCGGTCCCAACGACTACTACTACTGGGATGACTTCTGGACCGTCTCGGGCTTGCGCATGGCCGAGGAAATGTTGCGCAGCACGGACGACGACCTGGATGTCGTCGTCGCACGCGACGCGGCCCGCGAAGCCGAGTCGCTGATGCGTGCCATCGAGGAAAGCCTCGCCATGGTGGCGGCCCGGACGGGGTCTCCCGCCATGCCGGCTTCGCCCTACCGGCGGATGGACAGCGGCGCCGTGGGGTCGATCGCCGTGGGGTTTCCGCTGCAGTTGTGGCCGCGTGATGACCAGCGCATTCTCGCCACCGTCGAGTACCTGCTGGATGAGTGTTCGATCGACGACGGGTTTTACCACGACATCAATCACTCGGGCATCAACCCGTATCTGACGCTGCACATCGCGCAATGCCTGTTGCGCGCCCGCGATCCGCGCTTCCGCAACCTCATGCGCGCCATCGCGCGGATCGCGACCGAAACCGGGCAATGGCCGGAAGCCGTTCACCCCCAATTGGGGACCGGTTGCATGGGAGACGGACAGCATGCCTGGGCGGCCGCAGAATGGCTGATGATGATCCGCAACTGTTTTGTGTACGAAGAAGAGTTCGAGGACGTCCTTGTCGTGGGAGCCGGCCTGTCTCCGGAATGGTGCGGGGACCATGGCCTCACATCGCTGGGCCCGGTGCCCACGCGCTTCGGGCCCGTCACCGTGGCGCTGGAACACCGCGGTGACGACCTCGTCTTGTCGTGGCGCGGCGAATGGTTCGACGCGGAGCCGTCCGTGGACGTGGGCTCAACGCCCGAAGGATGGATGGTTGCGCACTCGGCGCCGGGCCGATGCGTCTACCGGCGTGTGGCGGATACCGGGACAACAGCGGACGAAAGGAGACCGGCGTGAAAATCCTGATCATGACGAACACCTATCACCCCTTTACCGGAGGCGTTCCCCGATCCATCGATACCTTCGTGGACCAGTACCGG
Source organism: uncultured Bifidobacterium sp. (assembly GCA_964416695.1). Taxonomy (GTDB): domain Bacteria; phylum Fibrobacterota; class Fibrobacteria; order UBA11236; family UBA11236; genus UBA11236. The sequence continues at coordinate 23,511 of CAYQFG010000017.1, read as the reverse complement.
AAGCAGGGGCACATGGTGAAAATCATCGCTCCCAATTTCGAAGGCCAGGAAGAGGAGGAGCATGTCCTGCGTGTCCCGGCCATCCAGAACTTCAACGGGACGGACTTCAGCGTACAGCTTCCGGTTCCGTTCATCCTCTCGGATTTCGCCGACTCCTTTGCGCCTGACATCATCCACTCCCAGCATCCGTTTTTGCTGGGCGGAACCGCGTTGCGCATGGCGGCGCGGCGCGAAGTGCCGCTGGTCTATACGTTCCACACGTTCTACGACCGCTACCTGCATTACCTTCCCGGCGGCAGCTCCGCCGCCATGAAGCGTTTCGTGAACACGCTGGTGGCCGGGTACGCCAACCTGTGTGACCATGTGATCGCCCCCAGCCACAGCGTACGCAACGAACTGCTGGGACGGGGGGTGACCACACCGATCGACATCATTCCCACCGGTGTCGACGTCAAATCCATTGCCGCCGGCAATGGCCCGCGTTTTCGGGAGCGGCAGGGTATTCCGCCCGATGCCTTCGTGGTGGGCTTCGTGAGCCGCATCGCGGAAGAGAAGAACATGACCTTTCTGTGCGACGCGGTGTGCGCGTTTCTGGAGCAAACGCCTTCCGCATGGTTCGTGGTGGCCGGCACCGGGCCGCTGGAAGAGGCGGTCAAGGCGCGCTTCGCGAAGTCACCGGCGGCGGGGCGTTTTCTGCTGCTGGGAAACCTGACCGGAACCGAGCTGCATGACCTGTACAACGCGATGGATGTCTTCGCCTTTGCGTCACACAGCGAGACGCAAGGCCTGGTGGTGGCGGAAGCGATGGCCGCGGGAACCCCCGTGGTGGCGCTGCGGGCATCGGGAGTGGAAGACGTCGTCGTGGACGGGCGTAACGGGCGGCTTCTGGAGGAGGAAAGTCCGGAGCGCTTTTGCCGCGCGCTGCAGGAGATGCGGACATGCGACCAAGCGGTGTACCGCGGGTTCTCGGAGCAGGCCCGGCAGACGGCGGCGGGACTTTCGGACGAGGTCTGCGCGCGCAAGGCACTCGCGCTGTATGGAACGGTGCGACGCGAATACCGGGAGATGCACGAACATGAGTCCGCGTGGGACGAGTTTCTGCATGTGGCAGCCACGGAGTGGAACATCCTGGCCAATATCGGTGCGGCGGCGGGAGAGGCCTTGACCGGGTCGGAGGATGAGCCGCCGCACGACGAGGGGCTCGGAAAAACCGTGGCGCCCGCGGCGCGCGCTCCGGTGGGGTGACGCGGGCGCGGCCGGCGGCGGGTCCGCGCACCGCTGCAAGCAGGTGCATCCGTTCACCGCAAACACAGAAAGCCGCAGGGGGCGGACCCGCCGTACCCGGGGGCCGTGCAGGGGGACCAAGGGAAGCGGAAGCGCGGCCCCCGCATCCCCCCCCACACACAATCCCGCACTTTCGCTGCGTGGCTCCGCCGACGAGGCGTTACTCGCCGCCGTGGGTCACGCCGAACTCTTCCAGCGCGGGGCCGAAATTTTTGCCTTCGTGGCCCGGACGGCTGAGCTTCATGAGGGCGAAGCGCTCAAGTTCGTCGAGGGGGCGCCACGCTTCGGGAGGGACGGCGACGCCGAGGGAGATGGCTTTTTCCGCAACCTGTTCGGGCACATCGTCGGTGTTCCAGTCGGGGATGACGGGGTCCATCAGCGAGGGGATGGCGCCGCTGGAGATGCGCGTCAGGATCACGATGACGTTCCGGAAGGTCTGGGTGGCGGCCTTCGTGTCGACGGGAAGCGATGCGACGTACGCGCGTTCCGCTGCGGTCAGTTTGGACCATTCGCCCAGCTTGAGTTTGACGCCGGCCATGTCGAGCTTGAAACGGACGCACATGGGGATGCAGCGTAACGTGTCCACAAAATCTGTTTCGAACTGGAAATAACGTGCGGTCATGCCCTGAAGGGTAGTAAAGCGGATGGAGGTGAGGGTAGCCGGAACGAGGCAGACACGTGCCCAGGTCGTCTCCGGAGGGGTTCCGCACCGGGCGCCGGAGGCCGTTCCGTCAGCCAGCCTCCAGTGCGACGGCGCAGTGCTTGTAGGACGGTTGCCGCGAGTACGGGTCGACTTCGACATTGGTGAGGGCGTTGACGCCGTCATAGTGCATGGGCAGGAACAGGTGGCTTCTGAGGACGGTGGAGGCGAGGAAGGCGCGGGCGTGTACGGCGCCGCGCCGGCTGCGGACGCGCACCCATTGTTCGGCCGTGATGCCGAGGCGGCGCGCGTCGTCGGGATGGATTTCCACGTAGCAGTCGCGGGGGTAGAGTTTGCGAAGGACCGCGGATTTGCCGGTACGGGTGTTGGTGTGCCACTGCGCGGAGGTGCCGCGCCCCGTCAGCAAGGTGAAGGGATAGGTTTCATCCGGAGGCTCGACGGGAGCGCGAACGGGGTCGAAAAGGAGGCGGGCCTTCCCGTCGGGGGTGTAAAACCGTCCCTCCTCATCCTCCGCGGAGAACAGCCGGCGTTCGGGCGCGTCGTCTTCGGGACGGCCGGGCCGGTAAGGCCACTGAATGCCGCCGACGCGGTCGATGTGACCGTAATCGTGGATGCCGGAAAAATCGCAGGGCCGCCCGGCAGACAGTTTCTTCAGGACCTGAAAGGTTTCCTCGGGAGTCCTCATCGCGCGGAAGAGGTCATCGCAGCCCCAGGCTGCGGCGATCAGGCGGAAGATGGAAAAGTCGGCGAGCGCTTGCCCCGGTGCGCGGGAGATGCGCTTGAACAGGCCGATGCGGCGCTCGGAGTTGATGAGTGTGCCCTCCTTTTCTCCCCAGCCGGCCGCAGGGAAAAACACGTCAGCCCCTTGCGCGGTGTCGGTGTCGACGTAAAGATCCTGAACCGCGAGGCAATCGAGCTTCGTGAGCGCGGTCCGCAGACGTTGGCCGTCCGGCCAGGAGTGCAGGGGGTTGGTGGCGATGATCCACAAACCCTTGATGCGTCCGTCGCCGACACGCTCGAGGATCTGGTCGTAAGCCAGCGAGTTTTGCGCGGGAATGCGGGCGACATCCAGCGAGAGGATGTCCGCGACTTCGCGCCGGTGATCGGGATTGAGGAAGTCGCGGCCGCCCGCGAGGGAGGTGGTGTTGCTGAACAGGCGGGATCCCATGGCGTTCATCTGGCCGGTGATGGAGTTGGCGCCGGTGCCGGGCCGGCCGATGTTGCCGGTCAGAAGCGCCAGATTGATCAGCGCCTGGGCCGTGCGCACGGCTTCGTGGCTTTGGTTGACTCCCATCGTCCACCAGAAGCTCACCGCCTTGCCTTCATGAATGGTGCGCGCGCAGGTTTCGATGACCTCGGACGCGATGCCGCAGCGGGCCGCGACGGTGGCGGGAGCGTAGGCTGCGACGTGCGCCGCGAAGTCTTCGTATCCGGTGACGTGCGCGGCGACATACGCGTGGTCGACCCATCCCTCGCGGATCAGCACGTGAGCGATGGCGTAGAAAAACCCGAGGTCGCTTTTGGGCGCGAGAGCGATGTGGGTGGTGGCGGCCTGCGCGGTTTCGGTGCGCCGGGGATCGATGACGATGATTTCGGGATTGCGGCGGTTCATCATCACGCGTTCCCACATGATGGGATGGGTGATGCAGGGGTTGGCGCCCACGAACACGAGGACGTCGGAGGCTTCGAAATCGGCGTAGGTGTAGGGCGGCGCGTCGAATCCGAACGACTGCTTGTAGGCGACGTGCGCGCTGGCCATGCATTGACGCGTGTTGGCGTCCGCATGGATGCCGCCCATGCCGAACTTGAACAACGCCCCCAGCGCGAACATCTCCTCCGTGGTGATTTGTCCGGTGCTGAGGAAGGCGACGGACTCGGGGCCGTGCTCGTCCATGATGGCCTTGAAGCGCGCGGCAAAGGTGGAGGTGGCCTCCCGCCAGGAGGCCGGCCTCAACCGTCCGGAGGCGTCGCGGAGCATCGGCGTGGCGGCACGGTCGGGCGCGCGCACGGGGGCCAACGCTTCCCAGCCCTTGGGGCAGGCCATGCCGCGGTTGACGGGGTAGGCGGGATCGGCGGAGAGGTTGATGACCTCGTTGTGCTTCAGGTGCGCGCGGAGGCCACAGCCGGTGGAACAATAGCCGCACACCAGAGTGGTGACGGCATCCGGCTGGAGGCGGGCGGGGACCTGGCCCAGACCGAAGCGCCCGGGGGTGCGGACCAGTTCGCGCGTGAGCGGACCATCGAACTGGCGCAGGAGGTTTTCGGGAGTCATGGCTGCTGTTCCTTCCGGATGATGGCCATCGGTGTGGCGTCGGCTGTCAGGGGCGCCGCATTCACGTACGCCCGCCGGGCATGCGCGGGGCCACGGCGGTGACGAAGAACAGATGGCGCTCCAGCAGTTCACCGCCGGTGATCAGGAGCGCGGACACCGTTGTCCACCACAAGTCCGGGCCGGGCAGGGGGATTGCCAGGACGCCCGAGAGGACGAAGGGCAGGGCGCCGGCGCCGAGGAGGCCGAGCGCGATGCGCGCGGCGCGGAGGGAGCGCAAGGGTCCGAGCAGCAGCTGCGCCGCCTTCCAGAGGGGGCCCGTGCCTTCGTCGCGATGGCGCAACACGGAGGATTCGAGGACGAGTTTGACGACGATCAGGAACGGAAGCGTGAGCCAGAGAACCGTCGCGAGGGACGCGCCCGTCTCGGTTCCGCTCCCGCCGGCGCGGCCGAAGAAGCTGGTCACGACCTGCGACGTGACCAGCCACGCGGGAACGCCGCAGAGGGCCGACGTCAAGGCGAAGCGCCACAACGTGGTGCGGTTGGCCCACAGGGCGCGCGGCGTGTCGCGGTACACCATCGCCGAAGCGTACACGGCGGCGCAGGCCGAGATCGCGGCGGCCCCCAGGGAGAGCAGCGGGAGCGCCGGGTGCAGCGCGAACCCCTTCCCGCCGAAGGCGGGAAGCGTTCCCCCTCCATACCATTCTCCCACCCGGAGCACGGCATACAGGCTGGTGGCTCCCGCGAACGCGGAGAACGCGATGACCTCACGGCTGAGCCACGAGCGTCTCCAGCCCAGGAAGGCCTTCCACGCGAGCCAGGGGCGGCCCAGATGCAGCAGGCTGAGGCCGAGCGCGGCGTGCACTCCGACGGTACCGAAGACTTCCCGCCACGGGAAGGATGTCGCGGGGGAGGAGGCGGGAAAAGGGACGGGGGCGGTCAGGGACAGGACGGCGATGAGGACCCAGTAGCCGGCCGCGGCCTGGGACGCCACCAGCATGGCCGTCAACGGGTGATGGGCGTGTTCGGCGCGGACTTGCGCCGCGTCGACGGCTTCCATGCCGGGGGGCAGTCCGCGTCGGGAGACATAGCGCGTCGTCGGATGAACGCGGGAGGGATCGGGCACGTCAGGAAGGTCGAACGCGGCGTCGGGCGCGCGGCGCACGGCCTGCGTGTCCACCAGGGTGACGCGGATGGCCTGTGTGGGACACGCCTGGGCGCAGGCCGGAGCTTCTCCCGCGCGCAGGCGTCCGACGCACAGGTCGCACTTGCGCACGATGCCGCGTTTCGGGTTGTATTGCGGGACATCGTAGGGGCACTTGAGGATGCAGTACTGGCACCCGAAGCACTGGTCGTCCAGATGGCGCACCGCGCCGGTGGCGGGATCCTTTTCGTAAGCCAGCGTGGGGCACCCCTGCGCGCATCCGGGATCGGCGCAGTGATGACAGGCCGTGGTGACGTGCTGGTGCGCGGGTTTGTATCCGGGCTGGAGGACCGCCTTAAGGCCGTCCGTTGCCGAGGTGCGCTGCAGCACGCCGACGGAGCGCCAGGTTTCATCGTCATCCAGACCGTTGAGATTGTGGCAGGCCGTGACGCAAGCCTTGCAGCCCGTGCAGCGGTCGAGGTCGACCTCAAAGGCATACTGCTCGCCGGGACCGGGTGCGCGGAGCGGGATGAGGTCGCGGTAGAAGGTTTTGTTCTCGATGAGGAAGGCGGTTTCCGTCCCGCCCTCGTGGCGCAAGGAAAAACGCTCGACCGCCGTCAGCGACTGCTGTTCCGCCAGGAGCAGGTCGAGGAGATCGCCGCCGGGAGAGCTTCCTGCCGGTGAGGACGTGGTCTCCGGGCCGAGCGGGCCGAGAGACGCGAGTGGAAGGCGGTCGGGAGGCGTCATCAGTAGACATCCCGGATGTAACGTCCCGTTTTTTTCAGGGCGGCCACATAATCCCGGGCCTTGTCCTCGGACAAGCCGCCCTGCTGGGCCACGATGCGATGGAGGGCGGCATCGACGTCCTTCGCCATGCGTCGGGCATCTCCGCACACCGCGAAGTGCGCGCCCTGTTCGAGCCACGAGAACAACTCGGCCGCTTGGGCGAACATGCGGTCCTGCACGTACACCTTTTCCTCCTGATCGCGGGAGAACGCGAGATCGATTCGCGTGAGAAAGCCGTCGCGGTGCATGGCGAGGATTTCCTCGGCATAGAGAAAATCGAACGTGCGCTTCTGGTCTCCGAAGAACAACCAGTTTGGACCGGTGTCTCCGCGCGCGCGCCTCTCTTCGAGAAAGGCTCGGAACGGTGCGATGCCCGTGCCGGGACCCACCATGATCAAGGGGGTCCCCCGCGTTTCCGGGACACCGAAGTGCGCGGAAGGCTGGATGTAAACGGGTACGTTCGTGCCCAGCGGCACGCGCTCGGCCAGGTAGGTGGACGCCACGCCGCGCCGCAGGCGGCCCGCCACGCGCGCACGCACGATGCCGACGCAGAGGTGGACTTCCCCCGGGTGGGCCTTGGGCGAGGAGGCGATGGAATACAGGCGCGGCGTCAGGCGTCCGAGCGCGGCGATGAGGGCTTGAGGGTCGGGGTTCGACTTGGAAAAGTCATCGAGGATGTCGAGTGTGTCCCGTCCGTTGAGGTACTCGCTCAAGGCCGTGGTGTCGGGAGCGGCGAGAAGGCCTTCCAGCCGCGCCCGTTCGCCGGGGTTGCGCGCACCCTGCAGGATGGCTTCCAGAACCTTGGCCGAACCGCGACGGAGGTCGAGCCGGCCCAGCAGGGCGGCGCGCAGGGTGCTTTCTTCGCCCCAGGCCAGCGTCACGCGCTCGTTGCCGCTGCAGTTGAGGCGCAGGATGAGGCGGTCAGCGAGGTCGTAATCGTTGCGGGGGAGCACGCCGAGGGCGTCGCCGGCCTTGTATTCCAGCCCGCTGCCGACCAGCGAGAAGGCGAGGTGGCGGGTGTCCTTGGCGGACGCGCGCGCGTTGAGCGGCCGGTTTTCCAGAAGCGGGGCGAGGAAGGGATGGGTTTTTGAATAGGTGGGAGCTGCGGCCGCGGGCATTGCCGGTGCCGGCGACGGAAGGGCCATCTGCGCGGCGGGCGCCCCCTCCGCTCCGGGGGGCAATTCCTTGTCCAGTCCGCTCAAGACCGTCTCCAGCCACGCATGCGCGGTCGTTTCGTAGTCGACGTCGCATTCGCAGACCGGACGCAGTCGTCGCGCCCCGAGCATGGCCAGCCGCTCGTCGAAGTTTTTCCCGGCCTGGCAGAAGCGACGATAATTGCGGTCGCCCAGACCCAGCACGGCGTAGGCCGCATGTCCGAGCGCCGGCGCCTCGGCGCCTTGCAGCCATGTCCAGAAGGCCGCGGCATTGTCCGGCATCTCCCCGTCACCCCACGTGCTGCACACCACGAGAATGTGTTTCGCAGACGCGAAGTCGATGTCCGGGTACTGATCCATGCCGACGACGCGGGGAGCGACGGGAGCGCCGCCGCTGCGCAGGCGGGCCTTCGCCGCGAGATCGTGCGCGAGGCCTTCGGCGTTGCCGCTTTGCGATCCGTACAGGATCAGCAGCGGAGCTCCTGCCGGTGCCGCAGGCGCCGGGACCGGCGCCGCATCCGCGCCCTGTGGCATGGCGCCGAACGCCTGCATGCTGTGCATGCCGGCAATGAAGCCGTTGAGCCACTGGCGTTGTTCCGTGGTGAACGGCGCTTCCCGGGGGATGACGGAAATCGTGTGTTCTGTGCTCATGCCGTGACCGCCTTTGCATGATCGTGCGTTTCTTCACGCGCCCCCCCCGCTCCGCCGTCTTCCGCGCCGAAGAACCGGCTGAGATCGGCGTCGGTCTGTCGCGCGGTAAAGTCGGAGAAGGTTTCCCGGCCGGCGCGCGCATCGAGGTACATCCGGAGCATTTCCTCCAGCACGGCGGGAACGTCCTCACAGGGGACACCTTGCCGGGCGGGCACGGCGATGCGCGCCTGGTCCTGCACGCCGCCCCCGACGAAGATGTGGAAGGCGCCGGTCACTTCGCCGCCGCGCTCCACGGTGGTGGCGATGAGCCCGAAGTCGCCGATGAAATGCTGCGCGCAGGAATGGGGGCATCCGGTGAGGTGGATGTTCACGGGACCGTCCAGCGGCAAGCGTCCTTCGGCGCGCGCCTCGCGCAGATGCGCATCAATGGCGCGTGCGGTGGCCTTGGTCGGCGCCTGACCGAACTTGCAGCCTTCCGCGCCGGTGCAGGCGACCAGTCCCGCCGCGACGAAATCGGTTTCGGCCGGCAACCCCAGATCCCGCAGGGACATCACGCACGCCGCCGTATGTCCCTGCGGGATTTCGGTGACCAGAAGGTTCTGCCACACCGTGAGACGGATGTTGCGGCGCGCATCGCCGCTGAGAGGCCGGGTCTCCGATCCCGTCCCGAAGCGGCGTGCCAGGGACGCGACGTCACGCATCTGCGCGACGCTGAGGCGCCCGGCGGGAACCTGTGCGCCCACCCAGAAAAGCCCCGGCTGGCGCTGCGCCTGCACGCCCAGATGCGCAAGGCGGTCGGCGGCCGGCGCAAAGTGGCAGGCCGCGCGCGGGTGGCGGCGCAGCGGACTTCCCCACACCTTTTCCGTCTCCGCCAGGAACCACTCGACGCCCTTCGCGTCGAGCACGTACTTGAGGCGGGCCTTGTTGCGGTTGCCGCGATCGCCGTGCGCGATGAAGACCTTCACCATCGCGGCGGCGACGGCGACGCATTCCTCGGGCTTGAGAAGCAGGCCGCAGTCGCGGGCGAAATCCCGGTGGCCGGTGATCCCTCCCAGCGCCACGCGGAAGTAGATCCCGTCGGGAACGACCGTCGTGGCGCCCTCCACCCCCTCATCCCCTCCTTCCACACGCACGGCGCGGAAGCCGATGTCGTTGGTGTCTTCGAGGCAACTGATGGAGCCGCCGCCGTCGAACGCGATGTTGAATTTACGGGGCAGGCCGTAGAGTTCGCGGTTCATGAGGATGTGGTGGTGCATGGCGCGGCACAGGGGCAACACGTCGTACAGCTCGTCGGGGTCGATGCCCGCGGTGGGATTGCCCGTCACGTTGCGGATGTTGTCGGCCCCTGAGCCGCGCGTGACGATGCCGGCGTCATGCAGGGCGGTGAGCAGGGCCGGCATGTGGCGGGGCGCGATCCCGCGGATCTGCAGGTTGGCGCGCGTGGTGATGTCGGCGTATCCGCCGCCGTAGCTTTCGGCGCAATCCGCGATGGTCTCCAGTTGCGCGGGCGTGAGCGCGCCTCCGGGAATGCGCAAGCGGCACATGAGGCCTTCCTGCGCGGGGGCCACGTTGAACAACCCGTGAAAACGGAAGCGGAAGTTGTCGGGGCCGGCGGGCGCTTCCTCACGCTTCGCCAGTCCTTCGAGGTGATCCCACAGTTCGAGCGGGTTGCCCTCGTATTTGATTTGCTCTTCCCTGGACAACCGTTTACCTGCGGCGAGCCATGCCTGCTGGGCGCGGTGGCCGAGCCCTTCACGGAGGGAATACGGAAGGGGTGTTTCCGCAGCGGCGGAAGAAGCAGCCGTGCTGGCGGTGAACTGGCCGCGCAGAAAACCTTCGAGGTATTCTTTTTGTGCGGCGGAAAAAGTGGGCTCGCCGTCCGCTACGGACGGAGCGTGAACGGTGTCGGGAGTTGTCCCGAGTGTCGACAAGGCCATTGGGGATCCTTTGCGGGGCAGGATTCGGCCAAAGGCCCGGACGGACCGGGAACCGGTTGGACTGTCTTGTTCCGGAGCGACCAGGCGGCCGCCGGGCTTTTGGCCCTCGGGGCCTGGGCCTGGGGTTGCAGCCTGGTGTTGAAGGCCTGCTGAAGCCGGTCATCCGGAGGGAAGACGCGACGCGCGATGCGCGACGCCCCCTTGCGGTGCAAAGACCGTACCAAGGCGCGAGGGATCTCCGGACCTGAGGACGCTCGCGCCCGGGAGCGCGGCCGCCAGCGCGCCCCCCTTCGTCCGGCCCGACGCGGGAGGCCCGCCTCGTGGCGCGGCGCCGCGCGTCTCCTTGAGATATCGCTGGGGAATCGTGCGGAATCGTGCGGCCGCGTGCCGCGCCCTCGTCAGGTTTCCGGCAAGGGCGGCGACGCGCGGGCCGGGGTGCCCGACGGCAATCAGGGCGATCGTCACAAAAAACACGACGCGGTATTTGTCAACAAATGACCGGTGCGGATTGACAAGCGCATGACAAGCGGGTGACACAAGTTGCCGTTTCCAGGAGCGCTTGACGGACTGCAGGAATTCATCCCGATCCGTTCCGTGCGAAATTCTGGCGCGGATGTCCGGCACCGTGAAGTCGCTCTCCTATCTTTCTGTCATGAGCCCGCACCTTCGCATTGGTTTCATGCCACTGGTTGATTGCGCGCCGTTCGTCGTCGCGCAGGAAAAAGGATTCTTCCACACACACGGTCTGGAAGTCAGTCTGCACAAGGCCCAGTCGTGGAACCAGGTTCTGGAACGGCTGGTGCGCGGCGACCTGGAGGCCGCGCACATGCTGGTGACCATGCCGCTCAAGTGGGCGGCAGGTTCCCGCGCGGGCGAGGCGTTGGCGTATGCCTTCGCCAGCAGCGCACACGGTCATACCGTGGTCGTGTCCAATGCCTTTTGGCGGGCCGGCGGACGGGACGCGGCAAGCCTGGCCGCCGTGTTGCGCGCCCGTGCGGAAGCGGGCATGCCCCCCATGCGCATGGCTGCGGTTTTTCCGCACAGCACGCACGAATACATGGGACGCCTGTGGCTGGAACGCGCGGGCGTGCGCGACGGACACGAAGTGGTGTGGTCGTATGTCCCACCGCCCCGCATGGTGCATGCGTTGAGGGAAGGGACCATCGACGGGTTCATCGCGGGCGAGCCATGGGGCCAGCGCGCCACGCTTTCCAAACTGGGGTACATCGTGACCAGCAGCCGCGACATCCTCCCTCCCATGAACGACAAGGTGCTGGGTGTGCGGGCGCGCTGGCATCACGCGCATCCGGACGTGCATGCCGCGCTGCTGCGTGCGTTGTGGGACGCTTCGGCATGGCTGGCGACACCCGCGCACCTCGACGAAGCGGCGGTTCTGGTGGCCGGGAAACGCTACGTGAACACCACGCCGGCCTGTGTGCATGCAGCCCTGGAGCAGGAGCTGCATGCGGGAGGGCACCGCACCTTGAGGCCTGAAGGATTTCTGCAGTTCGCCGGCGAAGGCGCGTGCTACCCCGATCCGAACCACGCCCGCTTTTATCTGGAGCGCATGTGGCGCGCGGGCCATGTCACCGGCGAGGACATGCAGGCGCTGGATCTGCAGACGGTGTGTCTGGAGTCGTTTTACCGCGATACGCTGGAGCGGTCGGGGCTGTCGACCGCGGGTCGTCTCCCCGAATATCCCGATGAAAGTTATGTCGCGTTTCTCCAGCGGTTTCCTTCGTCCTGAGTGACGTTCCGTCGCACGGCCTGTGCGCATCGTGATTCCCGTGCGTGCCTTTGGTACGGGGATTGCTTTTCATGGATGCGACTTCCAATCGCTTCCGGTCCGCCCGGCCCTTTGGGTCCGCATCAAAAGCAGACGAGTTTTGGCCCGTCGGCGGTATACAGGGGCAGTTTCCATGCAACTCAAGGCATTTCTGAAAACGGGGCATGCGCCCACGTTGTTCACGGCATTTCTCTACTTCGACATCAGTTTCATGGTGTGGATCCTGCTGGGTCCTCTCGGCGTGTTCATCGCCCGCGACCTGGGGCTTTCCGCGTCGGAAAAAGGTCTGATGGTCGCCATCCCCGTCTTGTCGGGAGCGTTCCTCCGCATCGTGATGGGTTTGCTGGTGGATCGCATCGGCGCCAAGCGCACGGGGATCATCGGCCAGCTCGTGGTGATCGCCGCCATCCTGTGGGCGTGGCTGGCGCAGCTGGATACGCTCCCGCAGATTTACGCCTTCGGTCTTCTGCTGGGCGTCGCCGGCGCCTCCTTCGCGGTCGCCCTCCCGCTGGCCTCGCGCTGGTATCCTCCCGAAGCGCAAGGGCTGGCTCTCGGGATCGCGGGCGCCGGGAACTCCGGAACGGTCTTCACCGCGTTGTTCGGACCGCTCCTGGCGGTCCGCTACGGGTGGAACGCCGTGTTGGGCATGGTGCTCATTCCGCTCGTCCTGACGCTGGTGGTCTTCACGGTGTTCGCGAAGGACAGCCCGGGGACACCCCCTCCCAAAACCCTGAGGCAATACCTCTCCGTCCTCCGCGATGCCGACACCTGGTGGTTCATGTTCTTCTATTGCGTCACCTTCGGAGGTTTTGTCGGCATCGCCTCCAGCCTCGTGATCTATTTCCATGGCCAGTTCGGGGTGAACCCCGTTCACGCGGGGTACCTGACCTCGGCCTGCGTGCTGGCGGGTTCCCTGTGCCGTCCGCTCGGCGGCACGCTGGCCGATCGCGTGGGCGGTGTCCGCTCGTTGCAGTGGGTCTACCTCTTCATCATGCTCGGGGCCGTCGGGATCGGCCTGTCATCGGGGTCGCTCATCGCCTCGACGATTTTCTTCGCCGTGTGCATGACCGCCCTGGGCATTGGGAATGGCTCGGTCTTCCAGATCATCCCGCAGCGTTTCGCACGGGAGATCGGGGTGCTGACCGGTCTGGTGGGGATGGCGGGTGGCGTGGGAGGCTTCTACTTCGCCACCTCGCTCGGCTACTCGCGTGAATGGACGGGGGGCTACAGCCTCGGCTTTTACCTCTTTGCCGCGATCGCGGGGCTGGCGCTGACGGGATTGTGGTCCGTCAAAAAAAGATGGCGCACCACCTGGGGCGCTCCGCACGCGACGTCAGCACGCGTGTGATCGCGTGCCGACGTCGGGGGACGGGCACGACGGGGGAGTCGGATCCCGTCGGGCCCAGCCGTGACAAGCGGATTAGTCCAGCTTGTCGTCGACCTTTTCACCGGCGTTTTCAACGGGGCCGTCGTTGTCCACCGCATCCCCGACCGCGTCCTTGGTGTCTTCGACGGCTTCATCGACTTTCTCTCCCGCCCGTTCACCGCTGCCGCGATTGCCGCACGCGACCGTCGTCGCGACCAGGGCGAGGCCCAGAAGGATCAGAAACAGTGAAAGGGTCTTGCTGCGGGAGATATGGGAAAGGCTCATGGGAGAACTCCTTGGTCAGGGTGATGGGGACAAGGTGACGCACCGGCGTCTCACCGGAAGCTGAAGATCAGGGAAATGACGAAGATCACCAGGAAAATGAAGAAGATCACTTTCGCGATGCCCGCAGAGGCGGCGGCGATGCCCGTAAATCCGAAAACAGCTGCGATGAGCGCAATCACGAGAAAAGAAAAAGCCCAGTAAAGCATGGTTGTTCCCTTCTGGTGACGCCGCAAGGCGGGTATCCGCCCGGCCGTCTCCGTCTAACGAAGTACACGGGTCAGGGGGGCAGGGCCCGCGATGTTACACAATGTTGGGGAAAAGTCGCGGGCGGTCGGGGGCCGCGAGGCCTCCGGGAGGGCGGCGGGGCGCCCGGAGGGCGGTGGATCGGGACGTCGGAAGGCTTCAGAAGGCCTGGGCCAGGTCGATCAGCCATTGGTCCGGAGCGCGCCCGCCGCCCGGGCGTCCCCAGGCGAAGTCGAGACGCAACGTGAAGATGCCGAAGAGGGGGTAGCGGATGCCTCCCCCCAGGGCGATGCCGCGCCCGTATCCGGAGTCGAAAAACTCCCGCGTCAGCGTAAGGCTTTCGTCGTGAAGGTTCCAGACCTTGCCGTAGTCCACGAAGGGTACGAATTCGGTCGGTTTGAAAAAGCCGGGGATGCCGCGTGAAGAGACCCACGGAAAATCCAGGGGACGCAAGCGCAGTTCGGCCGAGGCGAGGATGTAGGCGGGCTCGAGAGGCGTCTCGGTGAGGGCACACGAGCCCACGGCGGGCGCCGGCGCGTTGGGACACAACTGGCGGAAGCCGTAGCTGCGCACGCCGCGGGGGCCGCCCAGGAAGAAACGTTCCGAGTTCTGGCCTCCCGTGCCGAAGAAACGGCCTCCGTCCAGGCGGACGGCCGCGACGAACTGGTCATAACCCGGAATGTGTCCATAGGCGGCGCTGCGGGCTTCCAGCCACGTGTGGCGGTTGTCCAGGGACCGCAGCGAACCGCGCTCGTAGATCGAGGCGCCGTTGCCGAGAGTCAGGGCGAAGCGCGTGCCCGACGTCGGATTCAGCGGATGATTCAGGAAGGACAGGAAGCCGGTGTTGGCCAGCGTCAGCAACCCGCCGTTTTCCCGCTCAAGGTTCTCCAGCGAATCGGCCACGAACCTGCTTTTGTATTCCAGTTCGGCACCGCTCACCCAGCGGAACCAGCGCGTGAAACTCCTTGAGAGGCTGGCCAGGTTCGCCACGCGAAAGTCCCCACCGAAGGGATTCTCGTCGGGGAGTTTGTCCTGATACCACTCGGTGGTGAGATCGTTGTCGAACCGCAGCAAGGTTCCGAACAACAAGGGGGACCCGTACCCGAGCTGGGCGGTTTGCCGTCGCTGGGCGATACTGGCCCCGGCCCGGCCTTCCTGCAAGGTTCCGGCCAGGTTGGAATGCGAGGTTTGCGCGGACACGCCGAATCCGTACTGCGTTTCGTAGAACACGGAACCGCCCAGCCTCCCGGGAACCTTCTCTTCGGTTTCCAGAATCAGGCGGCTGCGTCCTCCTCCGGCCCCGGCCCCGGGCGTGGTGTCGATCAGCTCGTCTTCCAGCCGCACGAGGTTGAACTGGCCGGTGGACTGCAGCTTTTCGATCACCTCGTCATTGAGGCTGATGCGGAGCGTGTCACCCCGGGTGTACGTGAAGAACGAGCGCAGCAACGATTCGCGGGTGAGGCCTTTCACGCTGTCGCCAATCCCCGCCGCCGGGGTCCGCCGTGACCGCACGATGAGGGTGTCGAACACCACGGCATCCCCGCGTTCCACGGTGTAAATGACGGCAGCGGTGTGCGCGGAGTCCCGCAGGATCAGGTTCTGGCGCACCTCGGCGCGCACGAACCCCGCATTACCGAAGGCGCGCCGGATCTCCCGGCTGTCACGAATGATTTCCGCTTCGGAATACGTCTTTCCGGGGCGGGCGCGCAAACCGGGATCCCCCGGAACCGTCCCGGTGGAGTCCCCATCCACGATCACGCTGATCGGACCATAACGGTAACGGGTGCCTTCCGACACGGCGACGTTCACGATCCAGTCGTCGGCATCCGCCCCCTGGACCACGGTGGCTTCGATGCGGGCGTCGAGCCATCCCTGTTCGTGGTAATGACGCTCGATCAGCCATTCCGCGTCCGCCGCCCATTCGACCACGTCATCGCGACGGTAATCTTCGGGGTCCTCCGGCGTCAGGTTGCGCAAGACGCCGGCGCCGAACGCGTTGTTGCCGGCGAACTCCAGGTTGATGGCCGCACTCGCCGGATGCGCGAGCAGGACGGACAGCCACAGCGTCCGCGCCAGCGCGCGCAGCCCTGGGGACACCCGCCTCCCCGGCGGCGCGTGGACGCGCGCCGCCGTATCACCGCCCCCGCTCATTCTTCGTTCTCGTCTTTCCGCGCCCACCATTCACCCCAATAGACGTAGTTGTAGAACAGCCCGATCTTGTTTTCGACCTCGTCGGTTTCGAAACTGCCGCGGCGCACCGGCCTGGTTTCCACGGAAGCGGCGGCCCGCAGGTTGTTTTCGAGGCGCTGTCTCCACAGGGAATCGCGGACGGCCTTCGGGATGGGAATGCGCCATTCCAGCGCCAGCATGTTTTCCATCGGGCTGGAAAGATCCTGCGAGTTCAGGTGGTAGCCGGAACGCACCTTGATGCGGAAACGCCTGTACTCGCGACTGGTCAGCGCCAGGCTCAAGGCCTCACCCAGAGAATCGGCCGGCGCGTCCCGGGACAGGGAGGCCAGCCCCGTCACTTCCGCGGTTTCCACGAAGGACCCCCAGAACGGACCCATGATTTGTGTGAGGCCGCGGCTGAGGGTCGGCTCGAGCAGGGTGAGGGCGCGTTCTCCATAGCTGCGCGTTTCGCCTCCCGCGATCGAGCCGTCGTAGCATCCGCGCTGCACCGAATACAGGATCGCCGCCACATTGGCTCCGGCTCCGTAGGCGCCCCCGCAATCGCTGTCATAAGAGAACTGAAGATCCGAAAGCGAGCCGTCCAGGCGCGTGATCACGGTGCAGGAATCCGTCGTGCCCGTCTGCGTGCAGCTGCTGGCCAGCTCCTTGCGGGCCTCCATGTGGATTTCACCTTCCTCGACCGGAGAATTCAGCCACTTCACATCAAGCCGCCGGATCGCATAAGCCTCGTCTTCAAGGCCGAAATCACCTGACTGCGCGCTCACGCGCCCCTCGAACAACGTATAGGGATGCACGCCGCGCACGGACAAATCGCCCACCCAGTTCAGCCGCGCCATGTCCGTGTTGATCCGGTTGGCGCTGCCCGCAGTCCGGACCGTCACGTCGAGCATCAACGGCGTCCCCACGGCGGGCCGCCGCTTCGCGCTGCCCCCCAGCAATCGCTGGATGTCTCCCAGGTTCCGGAGGCGGTAACGGAGCTCCGACTCCTGCAGGACGGCCGAGACGCGGAGGGTATCGGCGAGGCGGTCGTACCGCCCCGCGCCGGGCGGGAGCGGCGGCCGGGTGAAATCCACGCGGACCGCTCCGAGTCGCCCCTGTGCCCGCAGGGGAAGGTCGGCATAGGTGAAGCTCCCCGTCGAGAAGCTTCCACGGGCCCGCGATCCGCCCGGCCCGTGCTCCACGTTGATCACCAGATCGCTGACGTCCACGGCATAGTCCTCGGTCCACCGCAGCGCGAAGCGGTCGCCCTGCACGCGCGCCGACAACGTGCCCTCAGAGGGAGAAAAATCCATTTCGCCGGACAACGACTGACCGGCATCGTTTTCGATGCTCAGGGGCGCGATCCGCAGCGTCCCGTTGCGCAACGACGGGGCCAGCGACAGGCGCTGGCGCGGCTGCCCGGGAATCTCGTAGCTGGCCGTAAAGGTTTGCGTGGTCACCGTGCCGTTTTCCATGATGGTCACGAAGGAGGGGAAGTCGAACGCCAGGTCGGCGTTGACGGCACGCAGGCTGCCGGCGCCTTCGGGAAGGGCCAGGGAACCGGTTGCGCGCAAGGTTCCCTTGAAGCTGGCGAACCGGTTCAGGGTGCCTTCGGCGGTGGCCCGGAGCGAATCGCCGATGACAGCATCCACGCGCACGTGTTGCCGGTCTCCGCGCGCTCCCGTCAGCGTGGCGTACACCGAATCGTTGAACCACGAGGCGGTCGTCGATGTCGTACGCGCCACGGTGATGAGGGTGTCACCCCGTCCCTGTAGCCTGAGCGTTTGAATCGTGAGCCCTTCGGGCCCGTTCTTCAGCCCGAGTTGTTCCAGGGCCAGGCTTCCGGAGAAGCCGCCGGTGTCCGAATAAAACAGTCCTCCCCGCGCCACCCCGGAATCGAGGGGGGGCTCGGGCATGACGGTCTTGAGGATGTCCGCGAGGTCGAAGCGTCCGGTTTCCACGGCCGCGAATTCATAGTCTCCCGCCGGCACGGTCGCGACTTCGTAAAACTGCTTGCCGGCCATCCGCAGGCGGCCCCGTGCCGTGAGGTCGGATCCGCGATAGGAAACGGTCGCCTGTTGCAACGTCAACAGGCGCTGATCCCATCCGGCGGCCACAACCGCTTCCACGGGCTCCGGCTTCCGGCGATCCCCCGTCGCCTGCGCATACAGGAGTCGCGCCTGCAGCGCGGTGTAGCCGTCCTTCCGCGTGGGGTTCCAGCGGAACACCCCATTGAGGACCCCATTCGTAAGGGGCAGGCTGTCCAGTGCGGCGTAGGGAAGGGCGGTGACCTCGAAATCCTCCGCGGTGACGTCCATGGTTCCATCGGGAGCGAGTTTATAGTGGAGGGAGCCGCGCCGTTCACCGGCGAGCCGGGCCTCCACGGCAAGACCGGCGCGGGGCGAGCGCGGCGGCGTCAGGGCACCCGACAACATCCACACCGTGGGCTTGCGGTCGTGCGGTCCGGGCGGGGCGTGCAGCCGTGACGGCTTCAGGACATAGCGTCCCGTCGTGAGGGAGTATTCGTGGTGGGTGCGCAGTGAATCGAGCGCGACGCCGTACGCCTGCACGCCCTGTGCCGCCAGCGTGGCCGTGAGGGTTCCCTGAAGCCCGGACCGCGACCCGGCCGCGGCTGCGGCCGTATACACCCCCTGAGCCTGCACGCCCTGGAACTCGACCTGGTCTCCCACGAAGACCTTGACCCAGCGTTCGTCCGGGCGCACGGTCAACGCGAAGGTTCCCCGCGTGTCCGCTCCCGACCGCGCGCGCGCTTCCACCCGCGAGGAGTCGCCGGTGACGAGGGCCACATCCAGCATGCGGCCGTCCCAGGCGGCGCGCTCGATGACGGCATCGGCGCGGCGCAGGGTGTCGCGCACCAGCACGCGCAGGTTGCGCGCGTGGCCCTGCAACGAGGCGGCGATTTGCTCCGGAAACGGACGCGTGCTGTCGGGAAAGGTCGGCGGATCGGTGAGGCGCGCCGTCAGCGAGAGGCGGACATCCTCGCCCGCCTGACCCGCGCTGGAAAGCACCACCGTGCCGCGGTCACGGACCCACGAGGCCGCGAGCTCCACGGTCTGCGGGCTCAAGGTGAAGGCGGGGTTCACCTCCCACGAAGACAACCGCGTGCGCGCGTGCAGAGCCGCGGTCACGGTATCCCCCAGGGTCGCGGAGGCCGTCACGGTCACGCCGCCGCGGCCAGGGGTTTCCGAAGCGGGGGCCGGGATCGGCCGCGGAACCGCCCCCCCCACTCCGAAAGCTTCATAATACGGAGCCGCATCCGCGATGAAAACCGCCAGGGTGTCGCGTCCCCGCCACATCGGCTGTTTGGCGTGCCGTCCCTTCAGGAAGACGGAGTCGCGCCCGTTGCGGACCGTCGCCGTCAGGTGGAGGGTGTCGGGGTCGTTCCAGGCGAGGCGCGCCACGGCTCCCGGTGCGAGCGTGCCCGACCAGCGTGTGCGCATGCTGTCGACGCGGGCCCGCACGCTTTGGCCGCCGCGCGACCGGACGCTGATTCCGCGCGCGTCCAGCATCATCCCGGCGCTGTCTTCCAGGACGAACGCGCCCACATGAACGCCCGCGGCCAGCGGGAGGAAGATGTCGGGGAATGCGAGGGAGTCGGGATCGGAGGGCTCGGGCGTCGTGGTGTCACCGCCGTTCAGGCGCAGCCACACCGAATCCGTGTTGAGGCGTGCGGAGGGCCGGAGTGACAGGATGCCGTCGCGCCAGTCGATGCCGACCTGGGTGGCGCCGGCATGGAGGTCCATGGCGGACGAACGGACGCGCACGGAATCGGCGCGCATGTTGAGCCGCCACCATTCGAAGTCGACGCCGTGGGCATGCAGCGTCATCGCCTCGTCGCCCTCACCGAAGCGGATTTCGTCCTTGAGGTAGAAGCGTTCCACCCACCAGCCGGCCACCGTGAGGGCGCACACCAGCAGCACGCCCAGGGCGGGAGGAATCAACAGCACCCACAGCAGGAGCGTGCGCAGCCTGCGGCGCTTGCGTATGTCCTTCTCCCCCGCGTTCCCGGCGGGCGGATGCGGCAGGGTGTCATCCGGCACACTCATACCGACAATTTCCATAATTCCGCCGCATTTTACGACGGGTTTCGCAGGGCGATCGCAGGATTCGCGTCCGCTGTCAACAACCGTTACAGAATGCGGCCGGGGGAGACCCTGTGCGCTCACGCGCGGCCCCTGCGCGCCGCATGCTCATGTTGGTGGCGTCACGACAGGGTTCCCGTTCCGAAGGCCGTCGCGGCGGCCCCGGGTTCACGTCAGCGGTTCGAGAAACGCGGTGGCCGCGCGGGCGAACTCTTCGGGGCGTTCGTAGAACGCCATGTGCCCCGCGCCTTCGAGAATGGTCACCGGGCACCGCGCGGGTGCGCCCGTCAGGGCCGCCGCGAACGCGCGGAGGTCGTCAGGCGGCGCATAGGAATCTTCCGCGCCGCCGATCGCGGCACAGGGTACGGTCACCGTGGACACCGCCGCGTTGAGGTCCGCCGCGAGCAGCACGTCGATAATGCGCGTGTAGGTTTCCGGAACCTGTTCTTCGAACAAACGCTCGAATAACCCGGTGACCTCGGGCAGTTCTCGCCGCGAGCGCGGCGAGAATACGCCCGGGGTCACCTTCACGCCCCATCCCCCGATCCCGTTTTGCCGGATGTCTTGCGCGCGCGCGGACAGTCTTTCGTGAATCACGGGACGCGCCTGGGGCAAACCGCAGACGAACAGGAGCCCGCGGATGGAGTCCTTCGGCCAGGTTTCCCAAGCCTTGAGCGCGAGGATGGTTCCGAAGGAGTGTCCCAGCAGAACGACGGGGGCGCCCACGTGTCCGCGCACGAATTCGCCGATGTCGGCGGCCATGGTCTCAAGCGTGAAGTCGACGGGGTCCGACGCACGGCGGCTGTGGCCGGTGCCGGGAAGGTCCACGGTGATGACGCGGTATTTGTCAGGGAAGGCTGCGGCCAGGCGGCGCGCGAAGCCGGTGAAAAAATAGGCCCCCCCGCCGATGCCGTGCAGGCAGACGACGGGAAGGCCGCGGGAATCCGGAGAAGTCTCTTCGAAATGCAGGACGCGCCCGCTCTTCGTCACGAAGGGTGAGGGGCGTCCCGCGCTCACGAATCAGGCCTTCTTGCGGGTGGGCGCCTTGGCCTTCGCGGTCTTGGCGGTCCGGGCGGCGGGCTTTTCGTTGAAGGCTTCGAACACCATCTTGTAGAACCAGGGGTGCGATTGCCAGGTCTGGCCGGTGATGACCAGGCCGTCGCGCACCGCTTCTTCCTTCTGGTAGAAGGCGCCGTCGGCGATCACTTCGTGACGGATGTTCTCGTAGCAGGTGACCTTCTTGCCGCGCAGCAGGCCCGCGGCTGCCGACAGCTGCTGGCCGTGGCAGATGGAGAGGTGCCACAGGCCGAGCTTGTAGGCGTCCTGCAGGATCTTGACCGCGTGCTTGTTGTTGCGGAGGTACTCGGGCGCGCGGCCGCCGATGACGAGCACGGCGATGTAGTCCTTGACCTTCACCTTGTCGAAGGTGATGTCGGCGGGCAATTCGTAACCGGGGCGCTCCTTGTAGGTGTCCCAACCGGGTTCGAAGTCGTGGATCACCAGATGCAGGCGCTTCTTGGACTGCGCGGCGATCACGGGTTCGTAGCCGGCTTCCATGAAACGATGCTTCGCATACAGGACTTCGTAGGTTTCGCCGCCGTCGCCGGTGATGATGAGAATCTTTTTCTTGCTCACGGTGTTCCTCTCCGGCTCGCCCGAATGCCGGGGGCCTTCTGTTGTATTGCCCATCTTGCTTGCGAACGATCCCCGTTGGCGTTGCGGGTTCCGTTGAGGGTTCGCAGCGCAGATTCAGGGAATAAGAAAGTAGGTGGAAGAGGGATCAAGGTCAACAGGGGCGTCTGTTTTGGAGCCGAAATACAAGGGTTCCGAATGATTTGGGGCGCCATGATTTGGAGGAAATTTCATAAAGTGTCGAGAGGCTACCAGTCGGGGGAAAGTCGTTGAAATCAAGGGATTGCGCAGCTAGACTTTCTTTCCCCGGCAGTCGGACCGGGGTATCGTTCGCGTAATGCACCGCTCGACGTACAGCCTTCAGATTCAGCGACACATTCTCGTTCGGCGCGAGACCGATTCAAATCTCACAGGAGAATTCCCATGATCGCCAAGACACCGTTTCCTCCCACCAAGCTGTACATCGGCGGTCAATGGGTCGACGGCCCGAACAAGACCGTGGTGGTCGACAAGTTCACCGGCGAAGTCGCCTGGGAACTCTCCGGCGCCGGTCCGGATGAGGTCAACGCGGCCGTGGCCGCGGCGAAGGCCACGCTGCCGGTGATGGCGAAGATGCCCATCTGGCGCCGCGCCGAAATCCTCAACAAGACGTCGCAGCTGCTCGCCGAAAACCGCGCGGCCATCGCGAACTGCATCGCGCGTGAAGTGGGCAAGGCCGTCAAGTACGCCGGCTTCGAAGTCGACCGCGCGGTCGACACCTTCCGTCTCGCCGCCGAAGAGGCCGCGCAGATCCACGGCGAAACCATCCCGATGGACGCCGTCAAGTCCGGCGAAGGCCTGTTCGGGTTCTGGCACCGCAAGCCCCTGGGCATCGTCGGCGCCATCACGCCCTTCAACTTCCCGCTGAACCTCGCGGCGCACAAAATCGCCCCCGCCATCGCGGCCG
Source organism: uncultured Bifidobacterium sp. (assembly GCA_964416695.1). Taxonomy (GTDB): domain Bacteria; phylum Fibrobacterota; class Fibrobacteria; order UBA11236; family UBA11236; genus UBA11236. Next base: position 1,095 of record CAYQFG010000017.1, on the reverse strand, counting down.
GCAACACCATCGTGCTCAAGCCCGCCGAGGCCACCTCGCTCACAGGCGCGTGGATCGTTGCCCTGCTCGAAGAGGCCGGCCTGCCTCCGGGCGCCATCAACATGGTTCACGGCAAGGGCTCGGTGCTCGGCGACCTGATCGTCAAGCACCCCGACATCGCCAAGATCACCTTCACCGGCAGCCTCGAAGTGGGTCTCCACATCCTCGCCAACGCCGGCCTCAAGAAGGTGACGCTCGAGCTGGGCAACAGCTCGCCCGTGGTCATCGCCGCCGACGCCGACATGAAGTACGCCGCCGCCAAGGCCGCCATCGGCGCGAACTACTGCTCGGGCCAGGTGTGCATCTCCACGCAGCGCATCTACGTCGAGGCCGCCGGTTACGACACCTTCAAGAAGCACTTCCTCGAGGAAGTGGCCAAGCTCAAGGTCGGCAATCCGCTCGACCCCGACACCGACGTCGGTCCGCTCCTCCTCGAGAAGGATGCCGCGCGCGTCGAATCGTGGATCAAGGAAGCCGTGACCGAAGGCGCGACCCTGCTGGCCGGCGGCACGCGCGAGAAGAACCTGCTGCAGCCTTCGGTGCTGGAAAACACCAAGCCCACCATGAAGGTGATCTCGCAGGAGGTCTTCGGGCCCGCAGTGTCCCTGATCAAGGTCGACACCTTCGAGGAAGGCCTCAAGCTCGCCGACGACACCCAGTACGGCCTGCAGGCCGCGGTGTTCACGCGCGACATCGAGCGCGTGTTCCAGGCCGTTCACGGCCTGAACTTCGGTGGCGTGGTCATCAACGACTGTCCGCACCTGCGCCCCGACCAGATCCCCTACGGCGGCAACCGCCAGAGCGGTCTCGGCCGCGAAGGCCTGCGCTTCGCCATCGAGGAAATGACCAGCATTCAGACGGTCATGTTCCGCACGGGGCACTCGCGCTAAGTCGATTTGTGCTGAAATGAAAAAGGCCGGCTCGCGAGAGTCGGCCTTTTTTGTTTGTCTTCCCGCAGCGAAAACGAGAACGGGAAAAGGGAAGGGCAGGTTAAGGGGGTTAAGCCTCTCCCCCGTGCGTCGTCATGTCGTGAAGCCGCAGGGGAGAGGGGTTGCG
>CAYQFG010000016.1:2059-31630 GCA_964416695.1 uncultured Bifidobacterium sp. | reverse complement strand
TTCAAGTCCGTCCGACCGCATAAAACAAAAGCCGCCCGGTTTCCCGGGCGGCTTTTTTGATGTTCGGTTGTCTGCCGGAGAGTGGGAGCGCCTGGCCGGGCAACAGGGGGAGATGCTGCGGGTGCGCCCGGCATTCCCGTTTCCGGAGCGCCCTTCTACCTTTGGGATCATCATGTATTCGCTTCTTTACCTCATTCCGAAAAATTGGGTCAGCCGCGCGGTCGGACGCGTGATGGAATCACGGGGCCCTTTCGGCCTCAATGTCCTGATCCGCAACGCCATGATCCGTGTCTTCAAGCCCGAGGTGGCGGAGGCGGAGCACCCGCTGGAACATTACCGGACATGGTCGGAATTTTTCGTCCGCCGCCTGAAGCCCGGTGCCCGTCCCGTCGGGGCTTCGCCGCTGGTGTGCCCCGTGGACGGGACGTTGACCCAGCGCGGATATCTGGAGTCTCCCGAACTGCTGTTGACCCAGATCAAGGGCATCCGGTACTCGCTGGGCGATCTGCTTTCGGGTTGGGATGCGACGCCCTATCAGGGCGGGTCCTTCATGACCGTATACCTCGCCCCCTACAATTATCACCGCATTCACACACCGGCAGGGGGGCGCGTCCGGCGGGCCGTGCATGTGCCGGGCGCCCTCTGGCCCGTCAATGCCTGGAGCGTCCGCAGCATCCGGGGCCTCTTCGTCCGGAATGATCGCATTGTCATCGAGATGGACTGTCCGCTGGACGGCGTTTCCGGGGACACCGGGCGCCTGGCCATCGCCCTGATCGGGGCCACCAATGTCGGCCGCACCACGCTGTCCTTCTCTCCCGTGCGCGCGAACGATCCCGCGGTCACCCGGCCGCGGGACATTCCGGTTCCGCCCGACCTTGCGCTGGAGAAAGCGGCGGAACTCGCGTGCTTTGAAATGGGTTCGACGATCGTGCTGGTGCTGGACGCGGCCTGGACCGCGCGCCTCCGCCCGGGCATGCTGGAAGGGACCGATCCCGTCACCGTGCGCCTCGGACAGGATCTGGCCGCCTGACGCCCGGCCCCCGGCGTACGCGAACCGCGGAAGTTGTCGGAACGGACGTTCACGTGAGCATCGAAATCCCTCCTGCAGTCCGGGACCGGATCCGTGCGTACGCCCGGCCTTTCGAGGCGCACCCTCCCCCCATCCTGTCCCTGTTTTCGGGCCGAACGGAAGCGGGCCCGCATCATACCGGTTTCTTTCCCTTCGCGGCGGATTCGGATCGGGGGTTGGGCATCCTGTTGCTGACGGCGTCCTTGTTTCGCCCCGGAATTCCTGTAAGCCGCACGGGGCAGCCAGGGGGGACTCATCCCGCCTTTCCCGCCGGTGCGGGAGACGCCCGGCCATCCGCTGAAGCGACCGAAGCGGGTCAAGCGGAAAGCCCCGGCGACGGGAGCCGGCGGGACGAAGGTCCTCCCGCGACCACGCACGGCTACGGAGCGGACGAAGCCCGCCTGATCGCCGGGCTGTACCGCGAGTATGGAACCGACATCTTCCGGCTGAACCGGTCGCCTTTCGAGGCATTGCGGGAGCGCACGGAGGCGTTGGCCGCGCACTGGGAGGCAGCGGAGCGCGCGCGCATTCCGGGAATCCTCAGAAGCGTATGCGATTTTTTCTACCGCGTGGGGCCGCTGGTTTCCTGGATGGCCGGAGCGGACTGGGAACAGCGCGCCGGTGAAATCGCCCAGGAGATTTACTGGATGGGCGCGCGTTCGCCGACGCGGACGAAGGCACGATTGTTCTTCTGGCTGGTGTGTGGCATTCCGGGATTCGGACACCGCGACGACATGCGCGCGCGCGCGCGCGGTTTCGCCTGGCCGACCAGTGACGGTCATCTCCGCTTTGCGTTTGATATCCTGGGGGCGACGCAGCCTGCGAACGCAAACGTTGCCTTTGCGTCGCGGTCGTCGCTGGCTGTGTTCCGGAGCGCGGGCACGCGCGGCGACGCCTTTGCCGCGCTGGCGCGCTCGTTGTTTCCCGAAGAGCCCTGGCGCCTGTACCAGCCCCTGGAGGCCTTCCTCAAGCCCGAGCGCGGGGGAAGCTTCCGCTGTCGCACCATTCAGGGTGGCTGTCGTCCCTGCGCGCTCGCGCCGGTATGCCCGGCGGCGCGGAATTTTCTGCCGCATGAGGGAAACGAGATGCCCCCGCGCTCGTCAGATTAAGTTTGTTCCATGCGCGCCGTCCCCTTTTCGGTCACGTCCGTTTTGACGGCCATTCGCGTCGGGGCGCGGGGCCTCTCCCAAGCCGTTTTTCGGGTGGCTGTCCGGCTCATGGTCCGCCCCCTTTCCCGCCCCCTTTCCCGCCCCCTTTCCGGCCCCGTTTTTCGAGCCGGCGCCCCGTGCGCTCCCAAGGGCGCGTGCCGGGGGGGGCGGGTCGCCCTCCTTCTGACGACGGCCGTGTTGACGGCCTGCGGCCCTTCGCCGCACGAAGCCGGGCTCACGTGGAACGGGGCGCTGCTCCGGGTGGTCGAACGGCAGGATGCGCCCTCCCGTGATTCACTGAGAACCCAGGGCTGGGAGGCCTTGGTGAATCACGCCCCCCAACGGATCCTCCGCGTTGAAGCGGGAGAGTGGGGCGACAGCCTGTGGTTGCTGGAGTTTGCGGACGAAAAACAGGCCTATGTGGCGTACCAGCAGGTGTCCTCCGATCCGGGGGCGGTTCTGCTGGGCGAAACGGCCTGCGGAGATCGTGTCTGCTTCCGGCGGGGGCGCTGGATCGGGGCGGTCGATTCCTGGAGCTGGAAGAAGGGCGACTGGTTCGCCCGTGCCCTGGCCTTGCCGGATGCGCCCGTTCCCGACGGCCTCCCGGCGGTTTTCGGATCTTTGCTGCACCAGCACCGCGTGCCGGGTTCGGAGCGGATCCTCACGCAGGTCTTCATGGGGCAACCGGTCGATGTCCCCGTGTATGCGGTCAAGGTGGACTGCCGCGGTGATACCGCCTGGTTGTATGCGGCGGGGAGCCTGGGCCCCGCGTGGGCGACCGGCTTCACGCCGGCCTCAGGCTGGACGGTGGACACCCTTGCCGGCTTTCCCCGCACCCTCGAGGTCGCGTCCGTCGTGAAGGACCTCCCCCCGGTTTTTTTATGGTTTTCGGGGCGTGGAATGGTGGGGATCGAAGGCTGTTTTGACCCGGAGTTGACTCGTTTTTGGCTGAAAATGCAGGCCCGTGGGCTTAAAAAGCTGAAATAAGCCACTCTCTCGTTGAAATTCCGAAATTTCGATTGACATGCTTATTTTCCGGCAGTATCTAATGCTAACGGGAATTTTAACTGTTTGATAAAAACCCGCATAATCCTCGTAAAAGGAGTCTTCATGAGCCACATTCAAGCCCTCGAGAACGAGATTGCCAATCTGAAGGAAGAGTTCGAGAAGTTCGAGCGGGGAAACAAGTCCGCAGGGACGCGTGCGCGCAAGGTCCTGCAGAACATCAAGCGCATCTCGCAGGATATCCGCATTCATATTCAGAGTGCGAAGAAGGGTGAAGAAAAAGCGGACTGACGTGACGAGGCGCGTGCCTCCGTCGCGACAGGTTTTCCGGGCGTTCTTTCAAAGCGTTTCTCTCCGAGGAGAGGAACGCTTTTTTTGACCCTTTTTTTGACCCTTGTTTTGGAACACGCAGGGAGGGAGCATAGCCACGGGATGGAGGGATGGAGGGATGCGCCGGAGGAGTTCGTCCGGGGACTGCGCCATTCCTCCGGCGGGAGGAACCCTGGGGGACGCGAGCAGGGGCCCGTGCGTGTTATCGAAAATAGGGCCCGAGAATGAGGATGAAACACGGGACGGGGGCTGGCTTTCCGGATCCGGGTGGGGTGTCCGGCGCCACGGAGAGAATTTTCCGAATATTTCCTGAAATTTCGCGGCTTTTTCTAGGTTATGCGGCCATATTAACACAAACGGTGTTACTGGATCAGCGTCGGGCCAGGCGGGTTGCTCAAAACGGATTTGAGCATTCAGCCCGGCGATACGCCTGATATTTCGATCAATCACGTAGGCGTGTCGCAGGACGATGCGTCGGGGGGCTTCCTGTGTTCGGATACATTTCAAGCGATATCGGCATCGACCTTGGCACAGCCAACACACTCGTTCATGTCGGAGGACGCGGCATCGTCATCAATGAACCTTCCGTGGTGGCCGTGGATCGCCGCACCAACAAGGTGCTTGCGATCGGGCAGGAAGCCAAGCTGATGCTCGGACGTACGCCCGGCGAAATCATGGCCGTGCGTCCGATGAAGGATGGCGTGATCGCGGACTTCCAGCTCGTGGAAAGCCTGCTGACGCGCCTGATCAAGACCGCGCAGAAGTATCCGTTGTTCTTCCTGCGTCCGCGCATCGTGGTCGGCGTGCCGTCGGGCATCACCGAGGTGGAAAAGCGCGCGGTGCTGGACGCGGCCCGCAAGGCGGGCGCGCGTGAAGTCCACCTCGTGGCCGAACCGATGGCTGCGGCCATCGGCATGGGCATTCCGGTGGAAGACCCCAGCGGCAACATGATCATCGACATCGGCGGGGGCACGGCCGAGATCGCCGTCATCGCGCTGTACGGCATCGTGTGCGATACGTCGGTGCGTGTCGGCGGCGACGAGATGGACCAGGCCATCATCAACTATCTGAAGAAGAACTACAATCTGCTGGTCGGCGAAGGCATGGCCGAAAAGATCAAGATGACGATCGGTTCCGCGTACCCGCTCGAGCCGGAGCTCGAAATGGAAGTCAAGGGGCGCGACCTCGTCGCGGGCGTGCCGCACACGCTGAAGCTGACCTCGGCGGAAATCCGCGAGGCCCTGGCCGAGCCGGTGAACGCGATCGTGGAGGCCGTGCGCCGCTCCCTGGAACAGACCCCGCCGGAACTCTCCGCCGACCTGATGGACAAGGGCATTGTCATGACGGGCGGCGGGGCGCAATTGAAGGGGCTCGACGAACTCCTGCGGCGTGAAACGGGACTGCCGGTGAACGTGATCGACGATCCGTTGGTGTGCGTGTGCAAGGGTACGGCGCGCATCCTCGAAAACATGGACAAGTATTACAAGGTGCTGATGGACTCCCAGCGCTAGCGCGGGGCACGGAGCATCGGCGGCGTCCGGCGGCCTCCGGAGACGGAAAGGCCGTCGGGCAGCGCCCACCCGCGAGTTGCAGGGTGCGGGCACGGCAGCATCGGCCGATGCCGGCGGAGCAGGTTGAACGAGCGGACTCCGGAGAACAACACGATCGCACGCCTCCTCCGTCAAGTATCGCGGTGAGGAGAGCGGCATACAGGAACGGGAGCAGCGTCACGGTGAATATCCTGGGGTGGTTGCGCAAGGCCTTAACGGTCTGGAATGGCGTTTTTTCCTTCCTGCTTGCGCTCGTCTTCGCGGGTGTGTTGTTGTCCCTCGACGGACCGGGACGCCTCGTGTTCCACAGGGTCGTGACGGGAACGTTGCTGTATCCCGTGCAGGCCACGTTGTCGGGACTGGACGGAACGGTTGCCTTGTCGCGCGAGAACGCGCGGCTGCGGCGCGAAAACGCGGCCTTGCGCGCGGAGAACGACTGGCTCCACGACGCGTTCCGTCAACGTCCGCGTCTGGAGGCCATGGCCGACTTTCAGCAGTCCGTTTCCTTGCGCCTCAAGCCCGGTCGCGTGATCGCCGAAGATCCGGGCCGTTTTCAGGCCGCCTGGGTGATCAATCTCGGCACCGCGGATTCGGTGCAGCCGAACATGCCCGTCCTGACCTCGCGCGGCGTGGTGGGAAAAACCATCCGGGTGTATCGCAACCACAGCCTGGTGCAGTTGATGTCCGATCATGCGTTCAAGGTTTCGGTGCAGTCAAGCCGCAGCCGTGCGCGCGGCATTCTGGAGCCGGACGGTCCCGAGCGGCTGGTCGCGCGCTTTCCCGCAGGATCCGAAGTCGCTCGGGGTGACAGCCTGACCACGACGGGTCTCGGTGGCGTTTTTCCCAAGGGCCTGCGTATCGGCACCGCGGAACGCGAAGTGACCCGCCAGGAAAGGGAACATCAGGATGTGATCCGTACGTTTCGTGTGGAACCGTTCCAGGAGCTTAATACCGTGGAAGAAGTCTTCGTCCTGATCAAGGCGGACAGCTGGGTCCTGGCCGATGCGGCGATCGATTCGCTGGACGCGGGGCCTTCCGCCAGTGACACGGGTGCAGCGGGGAGCCGGCCATGAACATCCGTGGTTTCATGCTTGATTTCCTGATCCTGACGGGAGCGCTGGTCCTGCAGCAAACCGTCGTCTCCTGGTTTTCGACGGGGGGGATACGCCCCGATCTTCTGGTGATCGCCCTCACCGCGGTCGCGCTGCGCCGCGGTCCCGTGGCGGGTTTGTATGCCGGCGTGTATCTCGGACTGATCCAGGACGTGTATGCCGTCGAGGCGATGGGCGCGAACGTGCTGGCCAAAGCCGTGGTGGGCTACGCGCTCGGGTTTTTTGAGGAAAAAGTCATGAAGGTCATGGCCGCCACGCGGGTTTTCCTGCTCGCGTCCGCCCTGATCCTGCACGACCTGATTTTTTACCTGGCCGCGGGCTATCGCGGCTTGTTCTTCCGGGACGCCCTGCTGTTCCAGTCGCTGCCTTCCGCCGTGTATACGCTGGTGCTGGGGGCTCTCGTATTTTACTTCGCGGTGGGCTTCAAGGCCCGGGAGAACTGACGGCCTTGCGATCATCGCACAACAATCCGCTGGACGACTCGCATTACCGGGGCGTTGTGGCTCGCGGCCTGATGTTTTTTTTGCTCGCGGCCATGGTGTTGCTCACCTTTCGTCTCCTGCATCTGCAGGTCATCCGTGGGAGCTATCACAAATCGCTTTCGGAGCAGAACAGCATCCGCCTTCAGATCGTCAAGGCGCCGCGGGGGCAGATTTACGACCGCCACGGCGTGGTGATCGCGCGCAACCGGCCGTCCTACCAGATCGCGATCCAGCCGACCGAACTGCGCGCGGATGAGCCGCTGCTTGACCGCTTGCTGCGGTTCCGCGATGTCCGGGGCGAGCGCCTGTTCGACTCCGCGCATGTGGCCTGGAGCCTCGAGCGCGCCCGATGGCGCCGCTTCCAGCCTTTGATCATCTACGAAGACGCCCCGCTCGAGGTGGTGGCGTTGATCGAAGAGCACCAGACCGATCTGCCCGGCGTGGTGACATTGGTGGAGTCGCGCCGCGATTATCCGTTCGGACCGGCGGCCGGTCATGTGCTGGGCTACATGGACGAAGTCAAGGAAGACGAGGTTGGAACCAGTGCGTTTGCGGGCACCGGCGACAGCCTGCTCCCATACAACCGCGGCGACCGGATCGGACGCAAGGGGCTGGAGCGGCAATACGAGCGGCATTTCCGCGGCCGGGACGGGATCCGCTACGTGAAGGTCAACGCCTTCGGCCGTCAGGTCGACGTGATCGAAAACATGCCGCGCCGCGAACCGCAACCGGGCCGCAACATCTACACGACACTCGACATGAACCTGCAGGTGCTGGCCGAATCCCTGCTGACCGACAGCCTGCGCGGCGCCGTGGTGGTGCTGGATCCCCGGAACGGGGAAGTCCTCGCGATGGCGTCTTCACCGCGCATGGACGGCAACGTGTTTTCCCTCAGCCGGGAGCGCCGCGCGCGCGAGTGGGCCAAACTGGCGCTGGATCCCGCCCGCCCGCTGCATAACCGCGCCCTGAACGGAGGTTATGAACCGGCGTCCACGTTCAAGGCCGTGGTGTCGCTGGCGGGTTATGAAGCGGGCGTCGACCCCCATGCCACCATGCATCGGGGCTGCAACGGCGGATTCCAGTTCGGCAACCGGCGCTGGCGGTGCTGGGATGAAAAGGGACATGGACGCACCAATGCCATCTCGGCGTTCATGGTGTCGTGCGATGTGTACTACTACCAGCTCGGGTTGATGATCGGCATGGACCGCATCAATGCGGTGGCGCGGCGGTTCGGGTTCGGCCAAAAGTCGGGCATCGACCTCGAAGACGACCGCAGCGGGTTGCTCATGGATTCGACCACCTACGAGCGGATGTACGGCAAACGCGGATGGCGTTGGTCTCGCGGGTTGATCCTGAACCTTTCGATCGGGCAGGGGCAGATCGCCACGCCGCTGCAGCTGGCGAACTACATGGCCGGCATGGCGAACGGCAAGCACATCTACAGGCCCCGCTTCCTGCGGGAGGTGCGCGACCCGCGCGGGCATCTGGTGCATGCGCCCCCCACCGAAGTGCTGCACAATCTCGATTTGACGCCCGAAGAGCATGAACTGGTGATCACATCGCTTTCCGAAGTGGTGAACGGGGCGCGCGGCACGGGCGCCCGGGCCAAGGTCCCGGGCGTGTGGGTGGGCGGCAAATCGGGGTCGGCGGAGAACCCTCACGGCGACAAAACGCATGCGCTGTTCGTGGCGGCCGCGCCGCTCGACGATCCGCAGATCGCGGTCGCCGTGGTGCTGGAGAACGCCGGTGGCGGCGGTTCCCGGGCCGCTCCCATCGCCGGAGCCCTGATGAAGCGCCACCTCACGCCGCCGGTCACGGAAGGGACCACTCCATGATCCGCAAGGAAGCCGCTCCCCGCGCGTTCGACCGCGTCATGCTCGCCGCCATCGCCGCCCTGATGGTCATCGGCATCATGGCGGTGTACTCGGCCACGGTGGGTGAGCCCGGAAACCTGTGGCTGAAACAGATCGTTTACGCCGCCATCGGCGTGGTGTGCATCGCCGCCATTTACGTCATTCCTCCGCGCTGGCTCTACACCGCCGCGTATCCGTTGTACGGTTTGTCGCTGTTGCCCCTGTTGTACATCATCCTCTTCAAGGGCAATTCGGTGGAACGCTGGATCGCGCTTCCCGGTGGCTTCAACCTGCAACCCAGCGAGCTCACCAAAATCGCGGTCCTGCTGGCGATGGCGCGGTTCCTGTCGTTCCAGCCGGTGTCGTTGGCGACTCCGCGGACGCTGGTGATGCCCTTCCTCCTCTTTTTCGTGCCCTTCGTGCTGGTGCTGCTGCAGCCCAACCTGAGCACCGCGCTCAGCTTCGTGGCGATGACGGCCATGATGATGTTCTTTGCGGGACTCTCCGTGCGCGACCTCTTCTTCCTGTCCTCGCCGCTGTTCTCCGTCATCCTCACGTTCAACAACTTCGCATGGGGAGCGCTGTTCATCGTGCTTGTCGTCGTGATGTGGCGGACGCGGGCGTCCCTGCGTTCCATCGTGTTCTGGCTCACGGCCAACATCACGTCCGGTTACGCCTCCATTTTCGTGTGGAACAAGATCCTGTTCGCCCACCAGCGCGACCGCATCATGACCTTCGTGGACCCCCAGATGGACCCGCAGGGATCCGGCTACCAGGTGCTGCAAAGCAAGGTGGCCATCGGCTCGGGCGGACTGTTCGGCAAGGGTTACCTCAACGGAACCCAGACCAACCTCAGCTTTCTGCCCGAAGAACACACGGACTTCATCTTCTCCGTGCTGGGCGAACAGTTCGGCTTCATCGGCTGCGTCGCGGTGCTGGGCCTGTTCTTCCTGCTGTTGCAGCGCATGCTGCGCGTGGCCGTGGACACGCGGAGCCGGTTTACGTCGCTGGTGGCGGTCGGCATTACCGGCATTTTTTCGTTCCATGTCATCGTGAACGTCTCGATGACGATGGGCATGATGCCCGTGACGGGATTACCCTTGCCGTTCCTCTCTTACGGAGGGTCGTTCCTCATTTCCTGCCTGATCATGATGGGGCTTCTGATCAATCTCAGGGCCCACGGAGAGTATTTGTAGTGTGGTGGGAAAGCGGCGCGCGCGCCGCGGCAAGGAAAGACAGGGCGGGAGAGGGGACACCGGATCCTGACGGGTCCGCGGAGATCCCGGGCGGACGAACACTTTCCGCGTGCGGTTCTCACCGGAAGCGAGGGTGGGCGGGGAAAACACGCTGGGGAAAAAGAAAAATGGAAAAAAGCGAAAAGAAAAGAAAAAGGCCGCCTCCGGAACGGAGACGGCCTTTTGAATGGTGGTCGCTACAAGACTCGAACTTGTGACCCCTTCCATGTCAAGGAAGTACTCTAACCAACTGAGCTAAGCGACCTGAATTTCTCGTTCCCACTCATCATTTTCGTCATCTCGCGATGACCTGCATCATCTACCGTCCTTCGCCGGTCAGGGACTGACCGGGCCCGGACGAAGGCCAGGGTTCACGGCCGTGGTTCCTGGAAGGAATGTCCTGCGAAGGAGCGGCCGGGACGGGCAAAGTTAGCCACGAAAAGTCCAAAAACCAAGTCGGAATCGTCGTCCCGGCCGAAAATCCTGCGTCGTCCGGGAGGACGTGAAATCCTTTTACTTTTGCCTTCAATGGCCTCTCTCCACCGTGCGATGGTGAGCCTTGACGCGGTCTCGTCCTCCCGGACATGCCCGGAGGCCCGCACATTCCCACCCCCCAAAAAACTCTTCACGCGGTTCCCCGGATCCGCGTGGCGCGCATCCGTCCCCCTTTTCAGGGGGAGAACATTTTCATGACATCCATGACCAGGCGACTGTTCATCACCGGCACGGGGACCGATATCGGCAAAAGCGTTTTGTCGTTGTCGGTTTTGTTGTGGGCGCGTTCGCGCGGACTGTCGGTCGCGTACGTGAAGCCGGTGCAGTGCGGATCGCGACGCCCGGACATCCAGTTCGGGGACGCGGACTGGATCGCGGCGGCGTGGCCCGACATCCGCAACACCTCCGAGATCTGCATGTTTCCGGAGGCGGTCTCTCCGCACCTGGCGGCCGAGCGCGCGGGGAGCTGGATTGATGCCGCGTGGCTGATCGAACGTACGGAGGCCGCGGGGCAGGGATGCGACCTGGTGGTGATCGAAGGCGCGGGAGGCGCCGCGGTGCCGTTGACGCGCGAAGGAGTGACGATGGCGGACGTGGCGGCGCAGGCCGGGTGGCCTTGCCTGATCGGGGCCTTGCCCGGGCTGGGCACCTTGCATCACACCTGGACGACCGCCCATTTTCTCGCGGCGCGCGGAGCCCCCGCGGTGGGGTTCGCCTTCATCCGCAACACGCAGGACACCACGCCGCTGGAGGCGGACAATGCCGCCACCATCCGCGGGTTGACGGGGCTTCCCCACATGGGCACGCTTCCGTATTGCCCGGGCCTTGACCGGCGTTTGCCCGTCCCGCCCGCGGTGGCCGGCCTGCTGTCCACCTCCCTGCCCGGGCTCGACGCGTGGTGGGCCGGCACGTGAACGTCCCGGCCCACCCGTCCAATCCCTTCTTCGCCGCCCTGGACGCGCAGCGCGCGCGCGGCCTGTATCGCGATCCGGTGACCCTCGACGGCGCGCCCGGCAAGATCGTGACGCGCCTTGTGGACGGAGTGCCGCGCGCCTGCCTCAATCTCGCGTCCAACAATTCGCTGGATCTCGCGGGGCATCCGCGGGTGCTGGCGGGCGCGCGCGCGGCGCTCGACGCCGCCGGGACGACGAGCGGCGGCTCCCGCCTGCTGGGCGGCAGCCTGCCGTTGCACGCCGCGCTGGAATCCGCGGTGGAAGCCTGGCGTCCCGGCATTCCCCAAGGACGCGCGCTGGTGTTCAACACGGGATTCCAGGCCAACCTGACGGTGGTGTCCACGTTGGGGGAGCTGCTGGGCGGTGTGTTTACGGACAAGGCGGTGCACGCCAGCGTGGCGGACGGCCTGCGGCTGCTGCCCCGCGCGGTGCCGTTCCACCGCTTCACGCACAACGACACCGCGCACCTCGAGCGTCTCCTGAAGGCGCACCAGCCGCGGCAGGGGGGGCTGGTCGTGGCGGAAACCTTGTACAGCATGGACGGGGATACGGCGCCCCTGGAAGACTTGTGCGCCTTGCAAAAGCGCTATGGATTCTGGCTTTTGCTGGACGAAGCGCATTCCGCCGGCGCGTGGCCCGGTTTGCACGCGCGCGGTCTCGACGGCGTCCCGGAGCGGACCATTTTGCTGGGCACCTTCGGCAAGGCGCTGGGAAGCTTCGGTGCGTACGTCGTCGCGGCTCCCGAAGTCCGCGAAGCGCTGGTCAACTTCGGACGCGGCTTCATCTTCAGCACCGCCTTGCCGCCTGCCGTGCTGGGCGCGAACCGCGCGGCGCTGGAGACGGTCGCCGATGCGGGCGAGGCCTGGCGCACGCACAAGCTCGCAGCCATCGCCGCCTTCGCGCGCGCGGAGCTGCAGCGGAGAGGATTCGATGCGGGGGCCTCCGTCGGCCATATCGTGCCGGTCCTCCTGCGGACCCCGTCACGGGCCGTCGCGGTTTCCGCGTCGTTGCTGCGCGCCGGTTTTCACGTGCCGGCCATCCGCCCGCCGACGGTCCCCGCGGGCACGGCGCGCCTGCGCCTGAGCCTCACGGCGGCGTTCGATGAACCCGATATCGTGTCCCTTGCGGATGCGCTGGAGCGCGCCCGGGGTGAAGTCGGCGAAGCCGGTGAAGCCGATGAACCCGGAGAACCCGGCGGGCCACAAGGTGATGCGGGAGACCACACGTGACGACGGATGCGATGAAACCGGTGGTGGTCTGGATGGGAGGATGGGTGTCCTCCCTCGCGTGCTGGGAGCCGCAGCTGCGCGCCGCCTTTCCGGGATACGACCACCGCTTCGTGGACACCCACGACGTGCTGGAGGCGACGGCGCCGCCGGTTGAAGTCACCGGCGCGCTTCACGGCGCCGCTGTGTCGCCCGTTGCCTCGTCCGTTGCGGCGCCCGTTGTGCCTCACATCGTGGCCGCCTGGTCGTTGGGTTCGCTGCGCGTGCATCGCTGGATGGCCGACGGCACGTGGCCCGTGCGCGTGCCCGTGTTGTCGCTGTGTCCCGTCTTCCGCTTCGTGCCGGCGGGGGCCGCAGGTGCCTTCGGCGAATCCATCCTGCTGCGCATGGAGCAAAAGCTGGGCGCGGAGCGCGAAACCGTATTGCGCGATTTCTGGCGGCGCATGCCGAAGGCCTCCGCGATGCCTCCCGAATGGGAAACCGCATGGCTCGCGGGAACGCGTCGTTACGACGACGCCAGCGTGCTGGCCGCGCTTCGTTACCTGCGCCTGCAAACGGCGGAGCCGCGGACCCTGACCTCCGTCCCCGCCCGTTGGGAGCTGCTTGCCGGATCGCAAGACCGTCTCGCGCCTGCGGGCGCGTGGCGCGACGAGCTTCCGGACACCGCACGCCTGACCCTCTATGAAGGCGGACACATTCCGTTCTGGGAATGTCCCGACCTGGTGGGTGCCTCCCTGCAGCGCCTCGCGACGCCGGGACCCCTGGCCGGTGCCCCCGCATGACAAGCCCGAGCTCCCTCACATTCCATGCCCTGCGCTTCGGGCGTGCGGCCGCGCATTACGAAGCGCAGGCGGGCGTGCAGGCCCGGATGGCCGACGCGTTGTTGTCGTTGTGGGGCGGGCGTGCCGCACCGGCGCGCGTTCTGGAATTCGGGTGCGGCACGGGGTTGCTGACGCGCCGGCTGCGCGCGCGCTTTCCGGACGCCCTCCATGTGGCCACCGACGCGGCCTCCGGGATGCTTGAACACGCGCGCCGTGCCCTGGACGGGATGGCCGCAGGAGCGGAAGGGAAGGCTCCCGCGGAGGCAGGCGCCCCGCGCGCGCCCGTATTCCGGATGCTCGACGCGCGCGGTGATTCCGCCGCCGCGTACAGGGCTCTTCATGAACTGGCCGCGGCGCATCCGGAGGCGTTTCCCGTGGACCTGGTGGCCGCGGGCGCGCTCGTGCAATGGTTTCCCGATCTGGGCGCGCATCTGCGGTTTGCGGCGTCCGCGGCGGCGCCCGGCGCGGCGTATCTCGTTTCGGGATTCGCGCCTGACAATTTTCCGGAGCTCAACACGCTTCTGGCCGCGGAGCCGTTTGGGTACCGCGACTTCCCGGGCCACGCGCCGGGCGCGGTGGAGGCTTCCGCAAAGGCAGCAGGGTGGGCCGTGGCGGGGATGTTGTCGTGGGAACAGCAGGATGTGTTGCCCGGCGCGCGTGCCGTCCTGCAGCGCGTGCGGGACCTCGGGGCCGTTCGCGATCCCCGCACGGGCGGTCGCATGACGCGTGCCAGACTGGGGTTCCTGGTTGCGGAGTACGAACGCCGGTTTGCCGCAGGCCCCGCAGAGTCCGGACAGCCGGTTCCCGTGAGCCTGACGTGGAAACCCTGGGCGGCGTTGTTGGTGAAGTCCTGACGTCCGGAGCACGGCCTGAAAGGCTTAGGGGCTTTTCAGCCGCTGCGCGGGATGAATGCGGTACCAGTCCGCGATCATCGGCATGTCCTGCTCGAACGGACCGGTGTAGAAGTTGAGCAGGCGGGCCGGCCTGTCGGAACGGTTTTCGAAGTCATGGCGCACGCCGGCCGCCGCCAGGACGAAGCCGCCGGCGGAGGCTTCCCGTGTTTCGCCATCCAGAATGAAGGTGACGGTCCCTTCCAGTACGTAGAAGACGTCATCTTCCTGCTCATGCACGTGCGTGCCCGGACCCGGGCTATGGGGCTCCAGGATCCATTCCGACACCGAGTACATCCCACCCGTTTCGTTTCCGTCCGCCTTGAACACAGCGGACATCAGGCCGAGCGGATAGGCGCGTCCGTCGCCGGGAGCGCGGACCACGGCGGAGCGTTTCGTCCCGGGAGACGTCGTCCCGGAGGGGTGTGGGGAGGGGGTATCCATGACGTCCTATTTCCGTCGTTTGTAAAGCGCCATGGCAACGGGAGACAGGGTCACCGTGAGAAGGGCGGGAAAGATCAGCGAGACGCCCAGTTGGGCCGTCGTGGTCGTGCCCGCGAGAATGCCGCGGAGGGCGTTCACGAGCAGCGACACCGGATTGATGTCCACAAAGGCACGCAACCAGCCCGGCATGGTGCTGGAATCCACGAACACATTGGAGGCGAAGGTCAGCGGCATCAGGAACAGCCAGCTGAAGGTCATCACCGAGCCAGGCGTGCGCAGGGCGATGCCCAGCGTCGTGAAGATCCAGCCGAACCCGAAGGCACAGATGTTGAGCCAGGCGATGGCCAGGACAACGCCCGGCAATCCCGTCGCGGGACGGTAGCCGAGCAGGACCCCCACCAGCACGACGATGATCGAGGACAGCGTATAGCGCATGAAATCCCCGAACATGGCCCCCGTGATGGGAGACAGGTTCCAGATGGGGAGCGAACGGAAACGGTCGTAAATCCCCTTCGACAAATCCGTGTTCAAGGTGACACCCGTATACATCGACGCGAACACCACGGTTTGCACCATGATGCCGGGCAGCAGGAACTGCAGGTACTCGCGGGGCGATCCCGCGATGGCTCCGCCGAAGATGTAGGTGAACAGCGCCGTGAACATGATGGGTGTGATCACGGCATCGAACATTTGCTCGGGCACGTGCTTGATCTTGAGCATCGCCCGCCATGCGAACGACAGCGTATTGCGGCCGGCGCCGGCGGGAACGGGGCGACGGCGGTCGGCGAGGACGGCGTGGAGGACGGAGGGTCTGTCGGTTTTCAGGTTCATGGCAGGTGACCTTTCTGCGCGCCTTCCGGACCTTTCGCATCCTGTGCGCTTTCGGGCCCGTCTTTGTTGTGAGGTTCCGCAGGGTGCCCCGTGAGGAAAAAAAAGACCTCGTCGAGACTCGGCTGGCCGAGTGAAAAGGCGAGCGGTATCAGGCCGGCCTGCCTCAATGCGTCGAGCGCGTCCATCGCGCGGACGGAATCGGCTACCGGGACGGACAAGGAGGTTTCGTCCGCGGGCGCGGGCGCGACGGGTGCGTCGAGCCGGGCGGCCAGAAGCGCCATGGCGCTTTCGCGTCCGGCCGCGTCCTTCAAGGTGACGTGCAACGTGCCCGATCCCACGGAGGCCTTCAACTCGCCGCTCGTACCCTCGGCGATCACTTTGCCGTGGTCGATGACCGCGATGCGGTCGGCGAGCTCGTCCGCCTCTTCCAGGTACTGGGTGGTGAGCAACACCGTCGTGCCGTCGTTCACCAGCGCGCGCACGATATCCCAGACCTGATTGCGCGAGCGGGGGTCGAGGCCGGTGGTGGGCTCGTCGAGGAACAACAAGTCGGGCACGACGACGAGAGAGGCCGCGATGTCGAGGCGGCGGCGCATGCCGCCCGAATAGTTTTTGGCCTGCTGGCCCGCGGCCTCGGTGAGATCGAAGGCTTCCAGCAAGGCGTCCGAGCGCCGCTTCACCTCGCTGCCTCTGAAGCCGAGCAGCTTGGCGAGCAGCATCAGGTTCTCGCGGCCGGTGCATTCGGGGACGTGGTTATCCCTGGATCCAGCCTGACGCGATTTCGGATTGGCGCTTGATGTCTTTCAGGCCTTTCTCGAAATCGGCTCCGACCATTTTGTCCATATCCATGAACAGGCACATCGCTTTGCCGATGAAGTTGTTTTCTCCGGTCATGGTCCAGGTGATCTGGGTGCCGCCGTGAATGGGGAGGAACGTGAATACGACCTTGTTCCTGGCCTTGAAGGGCTTGATGAAGTCGAGGTCGAGGTCGATGCGTTCGGGCGTGCTTTCCGTGATCAGCATGACGCCGGCACCGGTCTTGCCGCCTTCCCACGCATACGTCGCGCCCTCGCCCACGGGATCCTGCGAAATCGTGACCTCGGCGTCGGGATCCATTTTGGCCCACGGCGACCAGTCTTGCCACTTCGATAAATCATTCACCTGGGCGTGTACGATGTCCGGAGAGGCGGCGACCACTTCGCTGCGCTCTACCTTGAAGTCGGCGGGCTGCAGGGCGACGACGATGACGAGGATGAGGATCAGGACCGCGAGGCCGAGCAGGATTTTCTTGAACATGAGGACTCCGGGGAAAGGGGTGGGAAACGTGGCGGGAGAGCGACTCGCGTATCCGGCGCAACGGTGCGGGGAATGGGAGAAGGTGGGAGGGGGGGAGGGGCGTGGACGATTCCCTGAAAAATAATGCCGGTCGGGGGGCGGTGGGGAGAGAGCGGGGTGAAAAAGTGCGGGATGGTTACGGTTTGGAAATCATGTCGTCGACGTAGGCCGCCAAGCGATCCACGGTACTGTTCCAGCCTTCCGCATGCCCATCGCGGGACGGCGCGGAATCCAGACCGGTTTGCATCAGCGTCAGTAGTGTCTCGTTCCCCATTTCCTTCAAAAGGATCGTCACCAGGGTTTCATGCGCGGGCGAGCCGTCTTCGCGCAACCAGGCGTGCGTGAACACGATTTTTTCCGGCTTCACGAGTTCGCGGTACATTCCCTGCAGGCGGCAATCCACCCCGTGAGGGGAGCGCATGCGGACCCGGAACATGCCGCTTTCACGGATGTCCTGATGCTCCACGTCCACCGTCAAACCTTCCGGAGCGCCCCCCCAGCGGGCAAGGTGCTCGGGCTCGGTCCAGCAGGCGTACACCAGTTCGCGGGGCGCGTTGAGCCGGCGCTGGATGATGAGTTCGTGCTTTCCGGATGAGGCTGTTGTCATGGAGCGTTTCCTGAAAGAAAGGGGGAGATTGTGCGGGCCGGAGACGGAGTGGCGGGTCAGGCGCGGCCCATGCGCTCCAGATGGTCTTCGAGCTTTTGGAGCGTCTGCTTCCCGCCCTCCACCGCGCCGACGGCACGGATGAGGAAATCGCGGGTGGTCTGGTCCTTGAAGGTCGAGGTCATGGTCAGGCGCGTCCGCGCCGGCGTTCCCCCGAGGTCCTCAAGCGTGATGACCGTTCCGAAATCCTCATCGGGATTCGCGTCCTCCGCCGCGCCGTCCCGGAACACGAGGCGCTCCGGCTCCACGACTTCGAGGTACGTGATGGCGTTGGGCCAATCCTTGCCGTCGGGTCCGTGCATCGTGAATACCCAGCTGCCGCCCGGCCGCACATCGATTTTCTCCGTCGTGTTCGTGAATCCGTCCGGGCCCCACCAGACTTCCACGTGCGCGGGGTCGGTCAACGCTTTCCACACCAGCGCGCGCGGTGCGTCGTACTCGCGCACCAGACGGATTTCACGGGGGGTGCTCAAATCGACACGCGTGTCATCAAGCGGACTCATGCGGCCTCCTGTTTACGGATCTCTTTGCGGATGAAGACATGCATGGCATTCTCCCCGAATTTCCGGTCAGCCACCTCGTAGCCCAGCGCAGGCAGGTTCAATCCGTTGATCGGGGATTCACCAGCACCGAGCAGTACGGGGGAGACGGCTATGCAACTCGTCGATCAAGCCCGCTTCGAGATACTGGCGGATCGTCGCCGAGCCGCCGCCGATGCGGATGTCCTTGTCGCCCGCCGCCGCGCGCGCCTGTTCCAGCGCCGCGCGGATGCCGTCCGTGACGAAGTGGAAGATGGTTCCGCCCTCCATTTCGAGAGGAGGCCGCGCGTGGTGGGTCAGTACGAAGACCGGGCAATGGTAAGGCGGATTCGGTCCCCACCATCCTTTCCAGTCGAATGCCCACTCGGCCCGCTCCGGCGTGAACATGTTGCGTCCCATGATCCAGGCGCCGATCCCCTCGAGCGCTTCGCGCGCGATGTCGTCGTCAACTCCCGTCTCACCGCCGGACCCCAGTCCGAGGTGTTCCTTGAACGTTTTCGTGCGCGTGAACCATTCGGTGATGGCCATGCCGTCCGTCCCGAAAGGCTGTTGGAGGCTTTGTCCTTTTGCCGCACCGAATCCATCGATCGACATGCAGTATGCACTGACCCTGACCTTACACATGGTGTGTTTCTCCGGCATCGTGTGTTCTTCCGTCACTTCGGGTGTTTCTTCGGTTTTCCTTGAAGCTCCATCAGGTAGTCGTCGAGGCGGTCCAGTCGCTCCTCCCACATCGCGCGGTAGCGTTCCATCCAGTCCGTCGCCTCCTTTAGCGGCTTGGCGACGAGGCGGCAGGGGCGTTGCTGGGCGCGCCGGGAACGCGTGATGAGCCCCGCGCCTTCGAGTACCTTCAGGTGCTTGGTGACGGCGGGCCCGCTGATCCGGAACGGCTTCGCGAGTTCACCCACCGTCGCTTCGCCCTTTGCCAGACGGGCAACGATGGCCCGGCGGGTCGGATCGGCGAGTGCGGCGAAGGTTGCATCCAGGGAGTCGGTCGTCATTTGATTTCCAATGAGGTTAATTAACCATTTGGTAAATTAATGGCGGGACGGAGGGTTGTCAAGGGAATTTATTCGGAGAATTACGAGTGACGGGTGGCGAGTCGAGAGGGGGGAACGGCGGATAGGGTAGGACGTGGGGAACGGAGGGTTGCGCCCGTGCGGGGGCCGAGGGCCAAAGGCGCAAAGTTCAGCGACTCAGTTGCACGCTGAGTGGACGCCATGCAAAAGCACCGTCCCTGCATTCAACTCTTAATTCGTAAATCGTCACTCATAATCCGCAACTCTACTAATTCCTACGCCGCCCAGCCGTACTCCTTCGCCTTCCGCATCGCCAGGGCGGGCACGTCCTGCGCCACCATCAGCCGGTGCAGGATCTGCACGCCGAGCACGTGGTTGATCACCGCGTCGGCCTGCACGCGTTCGGCGGGGGAGCCAGTGCCTTCCAGCAACACCGTCCTCAGCGACTTCACGCCCTTGGGATCGAGCAGCCCGGCGTCCGCGATGGCGTGGTCCGAGAGGTACTCGTCCGCCAGTGCGGAGAGCGCCTTCCGCTTGTTCGGATCGGTGTGCGCGGGCGGAGCCATGAACGCGAACTTTTCGCGCTTGTAGAGCCGCTCGGGAAGCACGCCTTTCATCGCCTCGCGCAGCACGTATTTCTCCGTCGGGCCCTTGATGCGCATGGTGGGCGGGATGCCCGCTGCGGCTTCCGCGAGATGGTGGTCGAGAAAGGCGGGGCGAGCCTCCATCGAATTGGCCATGTCCACGCGGTCACCGCCCCAGGTGAGGATCTGCCCCTCGAGCATGGTCTTGATCCACACGTACTGGGCCTTGTCGAGCGGGTGCCGGTTGCGCAGCATCGCGGGATCGAGCTCGGCGGCGATGGCGGCTTCCGGCGAATAATCCTTGAGCGTCTCGCGGAGTTCGGGGTTGAGCAGGGCAGGCACCTTTTCGCCCGCCGCCAGCCACGGTTGCAGGCACGACGGCACGAACCCGCACAGCGCCGCGAGTTCGGGTGCCTTGACCTCGTTTTCGGCCAGCATCGCGCCCCGGAAGAGGTTGTTCGACTGGTTGAGTTGCGCTTCCATCTCCGCGCGTTCACCCGCCGAGAGCCCCTCGAGGCCGTGCAGGATCATGTCGCGCCGGAAGGAGGGATAGCCCGCGAATAATTCGTCGGATCCTTCGCCGGTGACCACGACCTTGTAGCCCGCCTCGCGCACGTGGCGGCTCATGAGGTACTTGGCCACGCCGAGGGTGTTGTAGATGGTGCGTTCGGTGTGCCAGTGCGTGTCGGTGAAATGGCCGTACAGTTCGTCGGCGCCGAGACGCAGGATGTCTTGGTCGGCCCCCGTGCTGCGCGCCATCTCGGTGGCGATTTCGCTTTCGTCGTAGGCGGCGCTCTTGAACCCGATCGTGAAGGCCTTCACGGGTTGCTGGCGCATGGCCGCCGCCAGCCCGAGGATGGAGCAGGAATCGATGCCGCCGGACAGGTAGCAGCCGACGGGAACGTCGGCCTCAAGGCGCAGGTGCACGGCTTCCATGAGTTTTTCCCGCACGGTTTCGATATGACGCTCTTCCGCGATGTTGTCCACCGCGAAGCGACCGGCGGGGAAGTTCATGTCCCAGTACACGGTTTCTTCGATGCGCCAGCTGCCGTCGACGCGTCGCACCTTCACCGCATGGCCGGGGCGCACCTGCTTCACGCCCTTGAACGCCGTGGCGCCGGGCACGGTGGCCTGCATGAGCTGGTGGTACAGTCCCTCAGCGGCGAACTTGCGTTGCACCTCAGGGTGGGCGAACAACACCTTGATCTCGGAGCCGAACACGAACGCGTCGCCGGTGTTCACCCAGTACAGCGGCTTGATGCCGAAGCGGTCGCGCACCAGATAGAGGGCATCCTCGTCCCGGTCGTAGAGCGAGAACGCGAACTCTCCGCGCAGCTGACGCAGCGCGTTCTCGATGCCGAGGCGGGGATACAGGTGGAGGACGAGTTCGGAGTCGCTCTTGGTGGCGAAGCGGGCTCCCTGCGTGTGCAGGCGGGCGCGGAGGCGCTGGTAGTCATAGAACTCGCCGTTGTGGGCGAGGAGGAGGCGCTTGTCCTCGCTTTCGAACGGCTGGCGCGCGCGGGATTCCTGCAGGTCGATGATGGAAAGACGCGCATGGGAGAACCCGACGCCGCGCCCTTCCGAGACGCGTACGCCGAAGCCGTCCGGGCCGCGATGGTGCTGGATGGCCGCCATGGCGGTGAGAAGGTCGCGGTTGACGGGTTTGTCACGGTCGAGGTGCATGATTCCGGCGATGCCGCACATGGTAAACTCCTGGGAAAGACGCGGGGAAGGGGGTGAAGGGACGGGACGCGTGGGGAGACAGGTAGGTGGCGCCTGGCGGACTATGTGACGCGTGAATCACGCGGAGCCTCGACGTCCATGACGAGGTTCGCGCGCTGGGTCAGACAGGTGAGCAGGGCCATCCGCAGGAACACCGCGCCGCGCGCCTGCGCGAAGTACCAGTTGTGCGGGGTCCTGTCGAGGCTCGGCGAGAGCTCCTCGCCGCGGGCGAGAGGATGCAGGATGATCGACCCGGGCTTGAGCGGCGATGACGCGTTGAGCTGCAGGTCGCCCGTGAGCGATTCGTAGGTGTCCCCGATCCAGGCGATGGCGTTGATGTAGACGACGTCGAGATGGGGCAGTTCGCGCTGGAGCCGGTCTTCGACGCGCAACGAGACGCCGGCCTTCTCGAAGGTCTCCCGCATGCCGTCGTCGAAGATGTCGAGGCGATGGTTGATGATGACGATTTCACGGAGCATCTCCGGGAATTTCGACAACAGGGTGAGCAGACTGCGGACTGTGCGCATCCGGTTGGGGGTGCCGATGACGCCGACACGGATTTTCCGGTCCTTCGGAAGGTCCGTGACGAGCAGATCGGGACGCCACTTGAAGATCGCGTAGAGGTCGCTCAAGGCCTGGGTCGGATGTTCGTCGATTCCATTGCCGGCGTTGATGACCGGAATCCTCAGGGTTTTGATGAGCTCGTACACCGCCGTCTCCCGGCTGTCCCGGATGGCGACGACCTCACCATAGCTGCTGAACATTTCTCCCATGTCCTCCAGGCTTTCGCCTTTGGCGGAACTGGTCGTGGCGGGGTCGGTGATGGACATGATGTCTCCGCCCAGGCGGTGCCACGCGCTTTCGAAGGAAAGCCGTGTGCGGGTGCTGGGTTCGTTGAACACCGTGATGAGGATTTTTCCCGCGAGCGGGCGATGGTGCAGCGACGGCATGGTCTCGTACTGCGCCGCGAGTCGGCACAACTGAAGAATGGTTTCGCGGTCGAACTGCCGCGAGCTGACGATGTGCCGGTTCGCCAGTTCCAGCAGCGGTGCGGTATCCTCCGGGATGGCGTCGAGCAGAGCGCGTGGGGCTTCGATGCCTGCGCGGCCGTCCGCAAGCGGGACGTGGCCGCGCAGGCCTGCGGGCAGGTCCTTGAGCTCCGAAGAGTCTACCATGATGTTCCTTTCATGAGGTCGCGAAGAAGCGGTATGAGCAGGATGACGGGAATCGCGGCGGCCACCGTGACCGCGTCCACGATCAGCGCGCCGAAAACGTGGAAGGTGAGGATCATGCGTGGCCTCCGGAAGCGGGGCGGTCCCGGACGCGGCGGGCGTGATCAAGGCCGGTGCAGTGCACCTTCCCGCCTCCGTCTTCCGCACGCGCCCGAACCTCGAAGCCGGAAATCGTCAGCACGGGTGCTTCCGGCGGTTCCCAAGCGAGGGTGTAATAGCCGGCGGTGCTCACGCGCGTGCCGACGGACAGCGACGGCGCGGACAGCACGGGAGCCGCGGATCCGGTCGGCAGGGCGCAGGAATCGGGCTCAGAGGGTACCGTAAGCGCCAGGAGGAGCGCGGAAAACAGCCCGTAGGCGGCGGTTTTCGCCAAGGAAGACATCAATCGACCAGTCGCCTGTCTGGGTGCCGCATGGATGACGACGCCCGAACGGCACACATTCGGAAAGGTGCAACATCTGGCTGGGGCTTCAACCCTTGAAGGCCATTTGATGGTCTAAAGCCGCTCGTTCAGAACGGCTCGCGCGCGTGTCCGCGTGTTGCGGTCCTTTGGCTTTTTAGCGAGGTGTCGACTTGAGCAAGGTGTCGAAATACGCAATGGTTTTCATCAGGCCTTCACGCAGTTCCACGACCGGTTCCCAGCCGAGTTCCTTGCGGGCCAGGGTGATGTCGGGTTGGCGCTGGCGCGGATCATCCCCGGGCAAGGGCATTTCCACGATGCGGCTTTTGCTTCCGGTAAGGCCGATGACGTGTTCCGCCAGCTGGCGGATGGTGAACTCTCCGGGATTTCCGATGTTCACCGGACCCATCAGGGTCGGATGCTCCATCAACCTGATCATGCCGTCGATGAGATCGTCGACGTAGCAGAACGAGCGCGTCTGGGAGCCGTCGCCGTACACCGTGATGTCCTCGCCGCGCAAGGCCTGCACGATGAAGTTCGAAACCACGCGGCCGTCGTCGGGGTGCATGCGCGGGCCGTAGGTGTTGAAGATGCGCATGACGCGGATGTCCACCTGGTTCATGCGGTGATAGTCGAAGCACAGTGTTTCCGCCACGCGCTTGCCTTCGTCGTAGCACGACCGGATCCCGATCGGGTTCACGTGACCCCAGTAATCCTCCCGCTGGGGGTGGACTTCGGGATCTCCGTAGACCTCACTGGTGGAGGCCTGCAGGATGCGGGCGCGCACGCGCTTGGCGAGGCCGAGCATGTTGATCGTCCCGATCACGTTGGTCTTGATCGTCTTCACCGCGTTGTACTGGTAGTGTACGGGCGAGGCCGGACAGGCCAGGTTGTAAACGCGGTCGGCTTCCAGTAGGATCGGTTCCGTGATGTCGTGCCGGATCATTTCGAAACGCGGATTGCCGAGCAGGTGCTCCACGTTCCGTTTGGACCCGGTGAAGAAATTGTCGAGACAGATCACGTCGTCACCCCGTTCGAGGAGACGTTCGCACAAGTGAGAGCCGAGAAAGCCGGCGCCGCCGGTGACAAGGGCGATCATGAAGTCTTCCTTCCATGTCGTGCAGGCGTCCGCGCAGGTGACGCCCGCTCAGAGGAACCGCGAGAGGATGAGGACACGCTGCGAGGCGCAGGGCTGTCGAACAAGGCGTTGATCCCGACCAAAGTGAGGTCGGGTTCGAAGCGGCGGATGCTGGTCGCGCGGCCTTTCATCCAGGGAGCGAGTCCGCCCGTGGCGAGAATCACGGGGTTGCGCATGTTCCGCTCCGACAGGATGTCGCGCAACAGGTGCTCCACCATCCCCACCGTGCCGCGCAGGATGCCGATGCGCAGGGCCTCGTCGGTGGTCCGTCCCACCGCCGCGGGGGGCCAGCCGAGTTCGGCCTCATGCAGGCGCGCGGCGTTCTGCGCGAGTGCGCGCATTCCCGTTTGCAAACCCGGACAGATCACGCCGCCGTGGTAGACGCCTTCGGAGAAGACGTCAAAGGTGGTGGCGGTTCCGAAATCAACCACGATCCCCTCGCGGATGCCGAGCGCGCGGGCGCCGAGCACGTTGGCCAGGCGGTCTGCGCCGATCTGGCTGGGGAGTTCGTAGTCGAGGCGCAGTCCGCCGCAATCCCGATGATTGAGGACTCGCGGCGGGGTCACTTCCGTGCCCCCGAATACGGTGGCCAGCGCCGCGCGCCATGGCGCATCCTGGGCCGGCACCACCGAGGCCAACGCACAGCGTACCGTGGCATTGCGCTGCCTCAGACCGGGGAGCACCAGTCCCTGCAGCGAAAGGGTGATTTCGTCCACGGTCAAATCGCGACGCGTGGCGAGGCGCCAGTGCTTGAGAATGCGGGTCCCCTCAAAGAGGCCCAATACGGTTTGCGTGTTGCCCACGTCCACGGCCAGGCGGTAATCTTTTCCCGGACCCGTGCGGGACGTGCGGAGGCGGGGTTGAGACCTTTCGGGCATCTCAGGCATGGGCGTTTTCCGGCATGAAGGAACCGATCTTGAGCGAGAGGTCCAGCGCTTTCACGCTGTGCGTGAGCGCGCCCACCGAGAAATAATCGAGGCCCGCGTCGCGCAGGCGCGCCACGCGGGCGAGATCGAGGTTGCCGCTCGCCTCGAGGCGCAGCGGCCGTTCGGGGCGGGGCGAGGTCTTGACGAGCGCAACGGCGGCCTTGAGGGCGTCGTCGTCCATGTTGTCGAGCAGCAGGATGTCCACGGGGGCATCCAGCAGGGACTCCACCTCGGCAAGCGTCCTGACCTCCGCTTCGATGACCAAGCCGTGCGCGCCGCGGTACGCGCTGGCGCGCTCCACCGCCGCGCGCACGGAACCGCAGGCGTCGGCGTGATTGTCCTTGATCAGCACGCGATCGTACAGCCCCATACGGTGATTTTCACCTCCGCCGACGGCAACCGCGTATTTGTCCAGTGCGCGCCAGCCGGGCAAGGTCTTGCGCGTATCGAGCACGCGGGCGGGAGCGGCCGCTTCGGCGTAAGCGCGCGCCACCGTGGCGATGCCGCTCAGCCGTTGCAGGAAGTTCAGGATGATGCGTTCGCACACCAGCAGGGCGTGGGTATCGCCTTCGAAGCGCGCGAGGATATGCCCGGCGCGCACCGCCTCACCCTCCGCGGCGTACCATTCGACCTGCGGTCCGTTGCCATCGGGAAAGCGGTGGCGGAAGATCGCCTCCACCACGGGCGCTCCCGCCAGGATACCGTCCTCCTTGCAGATCAACGCGCCGTGGCTGCGGTGACCTGTGGTCAGCGTCGCTTGGCAGGTTACGTCGCCCGGACCTTCGTCTTCGGCGAATGCGAGCGGCAGCAGGATCGCGAGCGCTTCGGTGACCGCGGGCGGAAACGCGGGAGATGGCACAGGGGTGCGGCTCACGGCGTCAACTCCTGTTGCACGCGGTCGCGGTTCTGGCGGGCCTTGACGGCTTCGGGGCTGTCGGGGAAGCTGATGATGCATTCATCCAGCAGGGCGAGGCTGCGCTGCAGGCGTTCCGTGCGGGCCAGGGGATCGGCTGCCGCACGGGCCTGGGCAAAGGCCAGCGCGGCGTCGGCACGACGTTCAGCGCAGAACCGTTCCGCCGTCGCGCCGACCTCGGGGGCCGCGCCGGTTGAGCCGCTGTCTGGCACGCCGGTGGCGCGCGGGTCCGGGGCGGGGGGCGCGGCCGGAACAGGATCGGAGGCGGGGAGCGACGGGGTTGTGGGCGTTGCCGGGGTGGCCGGAGTGGTCGGAGTGGCCGGAAGCGCCGGGGCGGTCGGGGGGGAAGACGGAGAGGCGGGGGCGGGGGGACGCGGGGCCACCGGTCTCGATGCGGGGGCGTCGCGGTCGCGGCGTTCGCGGTCCCAACTGCGGTTGGCCAGCTTTTTGAGTTCCCGCCGCAGCGATTCGTCCGTGACGGCCGGAAGCAGGGCGTTGACCTGACGGATCACATCCGCATGCGGCGCGCGCGCGGCATAGCTTTGGTGAAGGGTGCGCAGGTGGTTTTTCGTGTCGGCAGGCAACGAACCTTCCAGGGCGGCGGTCAGGGCCAGAACCCATTCCGCATCCTCGACCAGGGAGGACAGTTCGGGGCGACGCCGCTGGATTTCACGGGCGCGCTCGGCCTCCGGCCGCCATGCGGTTCCGGGCGTGGAACGCATCAGTGCGGCGGACAGCTGGTGGACGGTTTCCTCCAGCGTCAGACGGTCGCCGTCGATCGTGATGACGCGGGCTTCGTGTCCCCGGTTTTTGACCCCTCCATGCCGCAACATGTAATCCAGCTGGGTTTGGGCGTTGCGGGCCCGCCGCCATGTTTCGGCGTCCCCACCACCTTCGGTACGGGCCCGGTAGCCGAGGAGGAGGTCGAGCACCAGTGAATCTTCCGGTGTGGTGAGCGACCCGCGGATGGTTTCCAGGGGCGGATCATTCGGGGGGCCTCCGGCCACGGCCGTCTGGCCGGGCCGGGACATTGTTCCGGCGCAGGCGGTCATCAGCACCCCGAGGGACAGGGCGCCGAAACCTCCCCACACCCCGTGGAACACGGCTTTCCACCCCCCATCTGTCAGGGTGCGCGGTCTCGTACGGGACGTCGCGGAGCGCGGGCTCGGCTCATGGGGCATGTCAATCCTCCCGGATCCACAGCGGGACGTGATCCCGCGTGGTCTGAATGTTCTCGGACGCCGGGATTTCGTCGGACAGATCTTCCACGTAATCCGGATCGTCAGGGGGACGCAAAGGTGTGAGGGGCATTCCCGCACGACGCGTCACCTGGTGATACTTGTAGCGGTTTCTCTCAAAAAGTGGCGGCTCGCCGGCGTGGGGGCTGTCCGGTGCGTATGCGGTGACGGCACGCGAAAACTCCTTGATGACGGCGATGTTTTTCGCGATGTCGAGCCAGGCGGGGATGGCGGCACCGGAGCCGGTCCCGCGGAAGCCGAGGCGGTTGGTCAGGGGACGGTTGTCGTCGAAGCCCGTGTAGACGCCGATGGCGTAGCCGGCCATGGGGTCATACCCCTTGTTCTGCCCTTTGGGGGCGGCCATGTAGCCGATGAAGGACGCGTTGCGGTAATCGTTGGTGGTCCCGGTCTTTCCATAGGCGGGCACAGGCAGCGCGACGGATGTGCCTTCGGGGGTTTTCAACGGAATGCGCAGTTCACGATGGATGCGCTGAGCCGTGCCTCCCTGCACCGCCGAGGCGAGGATGGCTTCGATGTGGAAGCGCGTACGGTCCTCCAGGACCTGTTCGGGTTCGGGATAATCCTCGAAGATCGTGCGGCCGTCGGACGTGAGGATTTTCTCGATGTAAAGCTGGGGGTGATCGAAGCGCGTGCGGTAGCGGGAGCCTTCCTGAAAAACCTGGTAGGCGTTCACGGCTTCGCCCAGGGTGATGACGTTCGAGCCCAGCGGCATGGAGAGAACCTTGTCCAGGGGCGTGGCGATGTCGATGCGGCGCGTGAAATCGGCCATGTACCGCAGCGCCGCCTGCGCGCGGAAATCCCGTGACGCGAACAGGTTCTCCGGCGTATAGCGCGGCGCTTCGGGTTCCGGTGCGCGCAGGCGTTCATCCAGAGTGCGCAGGGTTGCCAGCGAGAGTTCTCCTTCGATGAACAGGGAGGTTTCGCCCAGGCCGCGCGTGACCTCCAGCGGAACCGGATGCCACCCGCGCTGCGGAACATCGGACGCCTGCGCGAAAAGTCCGATGCGCTGGTCGGCGGTGCTGCGTGCCGCCACCCACAGGCCTTCGCCCCGCCTCCACAGGCGGGCGCGCTCGGCGTGATCGAGGTAGTTGCGGCGCAGGATGCGCGCCCGTGTCTGCGATTCCGCATCGGTACTGTCGAGGAGGCGCTCCCGTTCACGGGCGAACCCGAAGCCGTAGGGAAGGCCGCGCAGCGCCATGGCCTCGCGCAGCTGTCCGTCGAAGGTCAGATCGATGCCCAGATCGGCGGAGGCCTTGCGGTAGCGGATCTCGCGCATGCGGTCGCCGTCCAGGATGACGCCGAGGCTGTCGCGCACGAAGCGTTCGAATTCGCGCGGCGACGCGAAGTTGTCGGGAGCGATGCCGAGACGGCGCGCATGATCCCAGAACGTGCCGAAATCGGTTTTGTCGAACAGGTGATAAAGGACGTACACGCTGGCGATGTTCTCGGAGCGGCGTCCGGCCCAGGCGAGGCTGACGGTGTCTTCCGGGACATGTTCGGGTTTGGGGAAATACAGCAGGTGGCCCAGTTGGAAGACCTGACGCTGGTTCGGAACCGGATCGAGCGCGTGCCAGCCGAGCTCAAGCGCGGCGGCATACACGAACGGCTTGAAGGAAGAGCCGAATTGCCGGCGCGCCTGGTTGACGCGGTCATAGCCGGTATTGCCGAGGCCGCCGACGTTGGCGATGACGCGGCCTTCCTGCATGACCTGGGCCGCGCCCTGCAGAACCGGCCGCTGGGCGATTTCGAGCAGGGCCCCGGGCTGGGCGCCCGCCGCCCGCCGGTCGGGGGTGAGGTAGGGTACGAGACAGGAAACCGGGGCGCCCGGGCGCAAGTGGCGCGCGGCGAATTCATTCATGGCCGCTGTCGACGGCCTGGTCGTGGCGCCGGATACGGAGCGGTTCCAGGCCTGGAAGAACGATTCCAGCGCCGCGCGCGGCACGGTGCCGTCGATCGCGCCGAAACGGAGCTTCACTCCGGTGATCGCCCCGCCCTCGCGCGTGACGTCCAGGACGCGTCCGGTGACGTAGGTGCCCGGCTCGAAATGTGACAGGCGCGAGGGGGTCGTGTCCTTGGGGGGGTGGTAGCCGCGCAACAGCATGTCGAGACGGGAGAGGTTGAGGTACACCGCATATTCGGCAGCGCGCTGGATCTCGGGGTCGAGCGTCGTGATGATCTGCAGGCCGGCGGCGGTATAATCCTCCACGCCGTACCGTGCGAGGACCGCCTGCATCGCCGGTTCGTCGAGCAGGCGCTTCACCTTCATCATGTTGGTCGTGAGCGAAAAGCGGAAGTCGCCCCGCTTGAATTGGGGAGGGTTGGCCAAAGCCTTGCGATACTGGGCTTCCGTGATCTTGCCGTGCTTGCGCATCTGCCCCAGCACGTAGGCCGTGCGC
>CAYQFG010000016.1:0-1959 GCA_964416695.1 uncultured Bifidobacterium sp. | reverse complement strand
GTGCTGCCGCCGCGCCAACGCCCGCCGTCCTTCACATTGTCGACCATGGCGCGGGCGAAGGCCTTGACGTCCCAGCCGCCGTGCGTCCAGTAGTTGCGGTCCTCGGCGGACACCAGGGCTTCGATCAGCACCTTCGGAATCGAATCGTAGGGAACGTAGTTGCGGTGCGTGCCTTCGAAAAAGGAGCCCACGCGCGTCTTCCCGTCGGAGTACAACACCACGGATTCGCGGGACAGGATTTTCTCGATGCCCGGGCGCGTGAAGGTTTCCGCCGGCACGCGGGAGACGGAGCTCTTGAAGGTGGTGACGGCGGCAATGCCCGCGACGGCGAGGGCGAGAGCAGGCACGGCGAGGCCGATCAGGATGATTTTCCGGTAAGACATGAGAAGTCCATAAATTAGGAAGAATGCGCGTCGCAACCTGAAGGAATCCGACGAGACGGCATGCCACCCCGCTCACCGGATCGTGAGGGAGTCGAGGCGATGTGACCGTGGGGCGGCGGGGCATGTGCGTGAGGCGGACGCTTCGCCGGGGGTGATTCAAGGGTTCTCCCTGGGGCCAGAAATGGGCCCATGTGTCTGGTGTCCGGCGGGGCCTCATTCTTTTTTCCTCTGGCGCGGTGTTGCGCCTCTTGTCCCGGCCGGGGACGTGCCGGGGGTGTGTCCGGGCGGGCATCGGAGGGCCGAGGGGGCGGCACGGATACGTCTGTGGAGGCCGCCCCGGGGGAATGCATTGCGGGTTGACGCATTCGTCAAAGAATCCGCTTCAACCCTTCATGAAATCGCGGACCTTAGTTATACTTCCCGAGCTCACGGACGGGGTCTCCCCGCTGTGATTCCGCAGCCGCCCGGGAAACCACGCGGCTCAGGAGAGGTGGCCGAGCTGGTCGAAGGCGGCGGTTTGCTAAACCGTTGTAGGGGCATAATACTCCTACCAAGGGTTCGAATCCCTTCCTCTCCGCGGAATCGCGCGGATTGATCCGGGCGCGGACCGATCCCGATGTCTCAGGGTTTTTGCATCAGGGGTTTTCCGTTGTTCCTGACAAAAAACCGGACATACAGGTTCTGCACATTGTGATTCAGGGCTCCTGCGCTCCCGGCCCCGTGGTTTTTTCCCCCACACGCAAGCACGGAACGGTCCTCCCCTCATGAACGCTTCCCCGACAGTTTCCGACACCGCGGACGCCCCGCGCGTTCGCGTCCGCTTTGCCCCCAGCCCGACGGGCTACCTTCACGTAGGCGGCGCGCGGACGGCGATTTTCAACTGGCTGTTCGCCCGCCGCATGGGCGGTGATTTCCTGTTGCGCGTCGAGGACACCGATCAGACGCGTTATGACGCCAATGCGTTGACGGAGTTGATCGCCGACCTCAAGTGGCTCGGACTCGACTGGGACGAAGGTCCCGAAAAAGAAGGCCCTCACGCGCCGTATTTCCAGTCGCAACGCCTGCCGCTCTATCAGGCGGCGGCTCGCCGCATGGTGGACGAAGGACATGCCTACCCCTGTTTCTGCACGTCCGAACGCCTCGAGGAACTGCGCGAACAGCAAAAGGCCAACAACCTGCCCGCCGGCTACGATCGTCGCTGCCGCAACCTTCCCGGAGACGTTGCGGCGGCTCGCGTGACCGCGGGTGAGAAGCACGTCGTTCGCCTCAAGGCGCCCTTCCACGGCGAAACCGCCTTCACCGACCTGATCCGCGGCCCCATCAGCTACCAGAACCGCGTGCTCGACGACATGGTGCTGCTCAAGGGCGACGGCTTCCCCACCTATCACCTCGCCAACGTTGTGGACGACCACGATATGCGCATCACCCACGTGCTGCGCGGCGACGAGTGGATTCCCAGCACGCCGCGCCACGTCCTCATCTACCGCGCGCTCGGCTACGAGCCTCCCACGTTCTGCCATCTGCCCGTGATCCTCGCGGAAGGCGGCGGCAAGCTCAGCAAGCGCAAGGGCGCGGC
>CAYQFG010000015.1:30292-31977 GCA_964416695.1 uncultured Bifidobacterium sp. | reverse complement strand
CCGACAACCCCACGGGCATGGTGTATCCGGAATCGGTGCTGCGCGAGATCGTGGCGCTGGCGAAGGAATACAAGTTGTTCATCATCGCCGACGAGATCTACACCCACATCACGTATAACGGCGCGAAAGCGGTGCAGCTGGCCGAAGTGCTGGGGGACGTCCCCGGCATCGGCATGAAGGGGCTGTCGAAGGAACTCCCCTGGCCGGGGTCACGCTGCGGCTGGCTCGAGTTCTACAACACCGACAAGGATCCCGAGTTCGCGCGGCTGGTGAAGACCATCGAGGACGCGAAGATGCTCGAGGTGTGCGCCACCACGTTGCCGCAGATGGCCTTGCCTCCCATCCTCTCGCATCCCGAATTCGCGACGCACCGCGAACGCGTGAACAAGGATATCGAATTGCGCGGGGATGTGGTGGTGAACGCCCTCAAGGACGTGCCCGGCCTGCTGGTGAACAAGACCTACGGCGCGTTCTACAACACCATCCTGTTCCGCGACGGGGTGCTGAAGCCCGGCCAGAAACTGAAGGTGGAAAACGCCGGCGCGGCGAAACTGGTGGCAGGCATGGTGGAGGGCATCCCGCTCGACAAGCGCTTCTGCTACTACCTGCTGGCCGCCACGGGGATTTGCGTGGTGCCGATCTCCTCGTTCTGCTCCGACCTCCTGGGCTTCCGCGTGACGTTGCTTGAGGAAGACCCGAAGAAGATGGAATGGCTGTACGCGCGCCTCAAGGACGCCGTGGCGGAGTACCTCGCGTCGGCATAATCCCGTCTGCCGCCGGGTGCGGGCACAAGCCTCCGCCCGAACAGCATCGCCGGCATCAAACAAAACACGCCCCACGGATCCGAACCGGGGGCGTTTTTTGTTTTCCGGAGGATGAGAAACCGAATCCCCGCCGGGTGCCGGGCGTCCCTGAACAGCAACGGGGCTATTCCGGCAACGCGCCTTCGCCCGCCCCGGATGCCGGAGCGAAGTCCTCCTCCGGGAGGCCACCCCCATCACCCGCGGCGCTGTCCTCCGCGCCGCCTTCGCCCCCACCCCTCTCGATGTACGGACCCGAACGCAGCGTCCGCCACTCTTCGTCCGACAAGCGGTTGCCGAGACTGTCGAGCGCCGCAGCGTCGTCGGCGCCCGCGGAGTCTGCTGCGGGCGCGATTGCGCGCAGCAGACCGTAGTTGCGCGACACGCGGTTTTTATGGGAGAGGTATGCGCCCGTGGGGCGGTTGGGGTTCCAACGCGTGGGCGACGGCAGCAGGCAGATCAAGCTGAGCATCTGCTCCTGCGTGAGTTCGCGCACGTCGCGCCCGAAGTGGTGGCGCGCGCCTTCACGCACACCGAACACGCCGGGGCCGAACTGCGCGATGTTCAGATAGATCTCAAGGATGCGGTCCTTGCTGAGCGTTTGCTCCAGCAGCAAGGCCAGCACGGCTTCGCGCACCTTGCGGCTCAGTTCCTTTTCGCCGCCGAGATAAAGGTTCTTGACCGTTTGCTGGGTGATGGTGCTCGCCCCGCGCAGCGGTCGTCCGGCCTGATGGTTGGCCACCAGCGCGTATTCGATCTGCTCAAGATCAAAGCCCTGATGCGTGTAGAACTTCGCGTCTTCCGCCACGAGGACGAGTTGCCTCAACGTGCGCGGGATGGAATCCAGCGGAATCCATGTCTGCCGGATCTCGCGGCCGGGATGTG
>CAYQFG010000015.1:10939-30192 GCA_964416695.1 uncultured Bifidobacterium sp. | reverse complement strand
CCATGACCCTTTTCCGCCCCTGCATCGACCTTCACGACGGCCGTGTCAAACAAATCGTGGGAGGCACCCTGCGCGACGACGGCGTGCCGCGCACGAACTTCGTGTCCGAACACGGCGCGGCCTGGTATGCCGACCTGTACCGGCGTGAAGGCCTGACCGGCGGGCACGTGATCCTGCTCGGGCCCGGCAACGAGGACGCGGCCCGCGAAGCGCTGGCCGCCTGGCCGGGAGGACTGCAGGTGGGAGGCGGCGTCACGCCCGAGAACGCCGCGGCATGGCTCGAGGCGGGCGCGAGCCACGTGATCGTCACGTCCTGGCTGTTTCCCGATCACCGTTTGAGCCTCGAACGCCTGCGCGCACTGTCCGGGCTGATCGGGCCGGAAAAACTCGTGATCGATCTCAGCTGCCGTCGCGTGGGCCCCGTCGCCGGTTCCACGGTTCCGCGCTGGAACGTGGCCACCAACAGATGGCAAACCGTTACGGACACAACCCTGGACAAAACGCTTTTCGAAACCCTCGACCCGTTCTGCGCCGAATACCTCATTCATGCCGCGGACGTGGAAGGCCTGCGTCAGGGACTTGACTGGGAGCTCGTCGCCCATCTCGCCACGCTCACGGACAAACCCCTCACGTATGCGGGCGGGGCCTCTTCCCGGGCGGATCTGGAACGCATGGCCCTTGAAAGCGGCGGCCGCATGGACCTCACCATCGGCAGCGCCCTCGACATTTTCGGGGGCCGCGAAGTGACCCTCGCGGAATGCATCGCCTTCAACCGCGGACAACGGCGTCCGGGGAATGTGGGGGAGGACGCCGGGGGCTCATCCGCGGCGGAAACCGGCGGGTGACGGGATGACCTCCGGGCATCACAGCGACGACGCGCGGGAGCCGGGTCTTGATCCCGTAGCCCCGCGCTGGCGGCGTCCGGTCGACCCGGAGTCTCCCGACGCCGCCCCCGACCGCGTCGAAATCCTGCGGGCCCCGCGCAAGGGCGCGGTCATGGATGCCTCACTCGTGCTGGCCTCGCAAGGCGTGCGGCACTGGATCGAATTCAGTCCCGCGTTCCTCAGGGACACGCACGCGGGGGAACGCGGGACGGGCGCGCGCGGCCCCGCCGATGACTTCTTCCTGTTGACCGTCGATCCCGAAGACGCCGCGCGCGCCCGGGATGTTCTGGCCCAGCACGCCCGCGAAAACCAGGGCTATCGGGTGGATGACCCCGAGGTCACCCCCTTCGGCCTCCATCTTTCTCCCCTGCTGCATCTGGGAATCCCGGCCCTGTTTTCATTCTGGGCGGCGGCGGTGCCGTGGCAGGCCTGGATGGAACGCCAGGGCGTCGCCGCCGCCACGCGCATCCTCGACGGAGAATGGTGGCGCACGCTGACGGCCACCACCTTGCATGCCGACTCGGAGCATTTTCTCGGGAACATGCTCTCCGGCTACTTCATCTTCAACCTGCTCCGCCGCCGCTGCGGGCCCGGCACGGCGATGTTGTTGCTGACCCTCGCGGCGGCATTGACCAACTGGACCGTCGCCGCGATGTCTCCTCCGTACTTTTCCTCGCTGGGATTCTCCACGGTGGTGTTCGCGGGGCTGGGCCTGCTCGCGGGCGTGGAAACCCGTTTCTTCCCGCGCGGCCTGCGACCGGGCCTGCGAAACCTCACCCCCCTGCTGGGGGCGTTCTTCCTGGCGGTGATGACCGGCCTCGGCGAGAATTCGGACATCAAGGGGCATTTCGTCGGATTCGCATACGGCGCGGTCTTCGCGCCGGCCCTGTTCTGGCTCCGGCGCCAGGGCTTCGAGGCGCGGGCGTGGCAACTCGCGGCCATCCTGACGGTGTACGCCGCGTATGCCGCGGCGTGGTGGCGGGCGCTGGCCTAGTCGTCCGCCGCGTCGGCGCGCGTGTCGCGCGGGATCTGGTCGTCCCGCCCGAAGATCTTCGCCAGGATGGCGGCCCGCATCCACATGCCGTTCCGCTCCTGCCGCCAGTAGCGCGCCCGCGGATCGTTGTCCACGTCGGGATGAATCTCGTCGCGGCGCGGCAGCGGGTGCATGATCACCGCCCCGGTTTTCATGCGCGGCAGGTGCTCGACCCCCACCTTGAAGCGGCTGATGTCGACCCGGGACGATTCGCCTCCGCGGTCGTACTCGTCCTGGATGCGCGTGACGTACAGGGCATCGATGTCGGGAAGCACCGCTTCCATGTCTTCGGTCTCCGTGAAGGCCACGCCATGTTCGCGCAGGTGTTCCTTGATGTCGTCCTCCATGCGGAAGGCCGGGGGCGCGATGAACACCAGCCGGGCTCCGGGATACATCTTCATGAGGTAGCTGAGCGAGCGCACGGTGCGTCCGCGCTTGAGGTCCCCCATCATCGCGATGGTTTTCCCCTCGATCCCCCCGTTGAGCCGGAAGCTGCGCACGAGCGTATAGATGTCGAGCAGGGCCTGGGTGGGGTGCTGATCCTTGCCGCTGCCCGCGTTGATCACAGGCACCGGACGGCGGACCTGGTCGAACAGCGTGGCCGCGGATTCCGCCAGTCCCTCCTCCTTGGTGCGCATGATGATGACGTCCACGTACGACGAAAACGTCCGGAGGCTGTCCAGCAGGCTTTCCCCCTTGATCTCGGAAGACGTCGAGGCGTCGCGGATCTCGCTGGTCTGCATGCCCAGCAGCTGACACGCATTATTGAAGCTGAGGAACGTGCGCGTGGAGGGCTGGGTAAAGTACAGCATCGCCCGCTTGTCCGCCAACAACCCGCGCAGGAACAGCAGGCCGTCCCGCGTCTTCGCGACGCGACGGACCGCCGTGGTCAGGTCACACAGGTCGTCCAGCAGGGCGCGGTCGAAATGCTGGGTTTTGAGAACGTGGTAGAAGGGGGTGGAGGAGGTGGACATGACACCAAAATTATGAATTGGGACGGAGGTTTCCCGGAGAAATCCTTCCGGATCCCTCCAAACCGGGGGCACCTCGCCGGTACCGACCGGAACCGTTCACCGCGGCCCCGGGCGTTGCCACCGTCCGGACCAGCCTCCCCCCCCCTCCTTTCTTCCTTTTTCTCTCCTCCCCCTCATCTTCCCCTCATCGTCCCCTCATCGTCCCCTCATCGTCCCTATCCCCATCCGGACGCTTTGAGACCGGACCTTTGGAGCGCCGGAACCATCCGGAACGATCCGGAACCATCGGGAATCTTCTTGTCACCCCCGCCGGGACTGGCTTGACTTTGTCGACGCGGTTGGGATTTTGAGGGCGAGGAACAGGACAGAGGACACACCCCGTTCGGGAGGAAGCATGCCGCTGAAAAAAGGGAAAAGTCAGGACACCATCTCCAGGAATATCAAGGAGTTCCACGACAGCACGACGTATGCGAAGACGCGCGAAAAGCACGGAAAGAAGCGTGCGGACAAGCAGGCCGTCGCCGTGGCGCTGGAGACCGCCCGCAAATCGGGCGCGAAGACGCCCCGAAAAAAATCGACGAAGTAGCGTCCCGGAAAAAGGATGGCGGCCCCGCTTCGCTATCTTTTTTCTCCATGGCAAAAATCAATTCGCACTATCTGAAACTTCAGGCCGGTTACCTGTTTCCCGAGATCGGCCGACGCGTGCGCGCGTTCGCGGCCGGACATCCCGAAGCCCGCATCATCCGTCTGGGCATCGGCGACGTGGTCCTGCCCCTTCCCGACCCCATCGTCGCGGCCCTCAAGGCGGCGTCCGGTGAACTGGGCGTGCGGGAAAGCTTCCGCGGCTACGGCCCCGAACAGGGCTACGACTTCCTGCTGAACGCGATCGCGGCCCATTACCGCGAACAGGGCGCCGCCGTCGACCCCGACGAGGTGTTCGTTTCCGACGGCTCCAAGTGCGACACCGCCAACATCCAGGAGATCTTCGGAATCGACAACGTGATCGCCGTCACGGATCCCGTCTACCCTGTTTACGTGGACACGAACGTGATGGCCGGCCGCACCGGCGAGGCACGGGACGGCCGTTACGGCCAGCTGGTGTATTTGCCCACCACCGCCGAAAACGGGTTCGAACCCCCGCTGCCCGATGGCAAGGTCGACATCGTCTACCTGTGTTCGCCCAACAACCCCACGGGTGCGGTGATGTCGCGTGAGGCACTGGAACGTTGGGTGCGTTATGCCCGCGAAAACGAGGCCATCATCCTCTTCGACGCGGCGTATGAGGCCTTCATCCAGGAACCCGGACAGGTCCACTCCATTTTCGAAATCCCCGGCGCGCGGGAAGTCGCCATCGAGTTCCGCAGCCTGTCCAAGACCGCGGGCTTCACCGGCGTCCGCTGCGCCTACACCGTAGTGCCCAAGGACCTCAAGGCGCGCAACGACAAGGGTGAAGCCGTGAGCGTGCACGCACTGTGGCATCGCCGCCAGACCACAAAGTTCAACGGCGTCTCCTACCCCATCCAGAAGGCCGCCGAAGCGGTGTTCACCACCGGCAGGCAGGCCGTGGCGGAGAACATCGCGTACTACATGGAGAACGCCCGCATCATCCGGGACGGCTTGTCGGCAGCGGG
Organism: uncultured Bifidobacterium sp.; assembly: GCA_964416695.1. GTDB lineage: Bacteria > Fibrobacterota > Fibrobacteria > UBA11236 > UBA11236 > UBA11236. The sequence continues at coordinate 25,670 of CAYQFG010000015.1, read as the reverse complement.
ATTGACGGTGTATGGGGGGGTGAACGCGCCCTATATCTGGTTGAAGACACCGGGCATGGGCTCGTGGGAGTTCTTCGACATGCTGCTGCAAAAAGCCCATGTCGTGGGCACGCCGGGCGCGGGTTTCGGAACGTGCGGCGAAGGGTATTTCCGGCTTTCGGCTTTCGGCATCCGCGAGAACGTGGCGGAAGCGGTCGAACGCATCAAGCGGGTGCTCGCCTAGGCGGGCCCCGCGGCGGAACCGCGGCGGTCAGCACCGCAGCAGTTGCACCGTATCCTCGCCCAACCCCGCCAGAATGGCGTTCTGGCGGAAGGTGCGCCCCAGCTGGAGCGCGGTTTCCCACCCCAGGCCGAAGGCCAGGATGCTTTCTTCATCAGGCCACTCCTCCCGCGGGTCGCGTGCCACCCCCGGGAGAACCGCGTATCCCGCCCCCCTCAAAAACAGTTCCAGATCTTCCTGTTTTTGCCGGTTGACGAAATCCATGTGTATGACCGAGCCCGGATTCCAGGCCGTAAGATAGGCCCACGATGTTTCCGGACCGAAGACGGTGATCGCCGAGTCGGGCACCAGGCGGGCGAGACCGGTGGCCGGCTCACCCACCCGGAGCACCAGACGGTTGCCGGGAAATCCGACCTCGTATTCGGCACGAATGTAGGCGGACCAGAGATCCAGTTCGCCGGTTTTCATGAGGGATACTTCCCGGAAAAACGCTGCGTTCTCATGAGATCAGGGCCACAGGAAAAACGTGCCGGGGTTCATGCGCCGCCGCAAACCGTTGAGCAGGCCCGCCAGCCCTTCGCCTGTCTCGGGGTACAAGAGTTGTTCGAGGCGGCTGCGCGGCCGCGGTTCACGCGTCCAGCGGATGTCCTCGGCGACTCCCGCGCGGGTGATCAGCCAGGAGCGGGCGTCGTCGAGCCCGCCGAGCGTGTCGACCAGTCCGGCGGCAAGGGCCTGGCGGCCGGTAAAGATGCGACCGTCCGCGTGCGCGCGCACGGAGTCGACCTCGAGGCCGCGTCCGGTGCCGACATCCGCCAGAAACTGCTCGTAGGTGTCGTCGATGACGGTTTGCAGGTACGTCATTTCTTCAGGGGTGGCCTTGCGGGCCGGATTGCCGATATCCTTGAAGTCCCCGCTCTTGACGGTTTGCAACGAGACGCCGGCCTTGTCGAGCAGGCGTTCGACTTCGGGAAACTGGAAGATCACGCCGATGCTCCCGGTGACCGTTCCGGGATTGGCGAAGATCCTTTCACCCGCGAGCGCGACATAGTACCCACCGGAAGCGGCCACATTGCCCAGGCTGACGGCCAACGGCATGCCGTTCTGCCGAAGCGCGTTCAGCGACGCATGGATTTCCTGCGACGAGCCCACGGCTCCGCCGGGAGACTCCACCCGCACAAGGACGCCCTTGCAGTCATCGTCGTCGCGGACGGAGCGGAGGATCGACAGGATGGACTCGGACTCGTAGATGGGCCCTGTGATGTCCAGCTGCAACAGATAAGGACCCGCCGGCAGCGGTGTCGCAAAACGGCCGAGCATCCCGGCGATCGACGACACCATGAGGAAGAAGAACATCGCGCCGAGAACAAGCAGGACGGCCATCGTGCGCCCGAACCAGCCCCAGGCCCCCGGACGGCGCGCGTCGATGCGGACGTCCGGACGGAGTTCCCGTTCCCTGTCGAACACGTTCATGAAAATCCCCGCAAGAAAAGTGGTTCGGACGTCCGGCGTTCTAAAACTACTCAACGAAGAATGGGCAGACGACCCCGCGTTGTGAACGCGGGAACGCGGGAACGCGGGCGGTGCCGGCGGGAGAGGAACGGGCGACCAAAAAGGCGGCGTCGTGCGTTGTGTGCCGGTGAACCAGGGCCGGCACCACAACACGGGGCGCCGTTGAAAAAAGAAGGCCGGCACACACGGCGTGCCGGCCCAGGAGGCATTGTTCAGCGGACGCGGATGCGTTGGCCGGGCTGCAGGGCGTCGGTCAAGCCGTCGTTGAGCCGCTTGAGGTCGTCCACGGAGTGGCCGAAGCGCGTCGAGATGGCCCACAAGTTGTCCCCGCTCCGGACGCGGTAGTATTCTTCGGCTTGGGCCGAAGAAGCCACCAGCACGTCTTCACGCACGGAGTGGTACACCAGCTTCTGGCCTACGCGGATGGTGTGGCCGCGCAGCCCGTTCCAGGCGCGGAGGCTGGCCTGGCTCACGCCGTAGCGGGCCGCCAGTCCGGACAGGGTTTCACCGGCCCGCACGGTGTGCACGCGCCGCACCGTGGTGGCCGGGCTGCGGGAGGACTCTTCCGAAGCCGCCACCCCCTCCACCACCTCTACGCCCCGTCCGGGGATCACGAGGACACGGCCGGCCGGAAGGATCGAGGAAGGCTTCATGTCGTTGGCGCGGCGCAGTCCGCTGACGCTCACACGGTAGCGGGCCGCGATTCCCGACAGGGTTTCGCCGGAGCGGACCGTGTGGCGACCGCCCGAAGCGGACGCCGCGACCGTCGCGGTGCGGGTCTGACCGCGTGAGGCGGGAACCGGGATGGTCAGGACCTGCCCCGCCCGGAGACGGCTGTTTTTCATGCCGTTGGCGGCGCGGATTTCGGACATCGGCACGCCGTAGCGGGCCGCGATGCCGGACAGAGTCTGGCCGCGCACCACCCGGTGGGTCTGCATCGACACGTCAGGCAACACATCGATCCTGTCCATGTTGGCGAGAAACACATCGCGCGTCCCGGCAGGCAGATACAGGTTGTAGCTGTCGCGCCCCGGCGGCGTGCTCCAGCGACGGAGAGCCGGATTCAGGTTTTTCAGGGAGTCTTCGGTCACGCCCACGGCCTGGGCAATCCCCTTGATGGGCAGCGTCTTCGTGATGGTGACGGTATCGAAGCTCAGTGGCGGATGCTCCTGTCCGGCGGTATTGAACCCGAAGACGGCCGGATTGCGTCCGATGATCATGGCCGCCAGAATCTTGGGCACGTAGTAGCGCGTTTCCTTGGGAAGGCTCATGTCCCAGTAGGTCAGGGTCGGGTCCTTCCGCAGCTCGCGACGGATGCGGCCTTCGCCGCAATTGTAGGCGGCCATGGCCTGGTGCCAGTCTCCGAATTCGGAATACAGGTCCTCGAGATAATCCAGGGCGGCATCCGTGGCGCGCACGGGGTCACGGCGCGGATCCTCCCACCAGTCGTCCTTGAGGCCGTAGCGGCGGCCCGTTCCACTGATGAACTGCCACAGGCCGCTGGCACTCGCGTGACTCCAGGCGCGCGGATTGAAGCCGCTTTCGATCATCGACAGGAACAACAGGTCGCGGGGCATGCCGCGTTCTTCCAGTTTCCCGGTGATCAGGTCTTCATAACGGCCGCGACGGAGCAGCCACTTTTCGAAATACCCCCGGCCCGATCCGGTGAAGACGCGCATGGCCTGCAGGACCGAGTGCGGCAAGGGAGAAGGCAACGGCAATTCGAAATTGCGGTCGGGAAGACGGGCGATCAGGGCCTCGAGGTCTTCCAGGGAAGCCAGGGAGACCTCCTCGATTTCATGATCGATGTAATCCGTCAGGTCCTCGGCCCCGCCCCCCAGGCGGTCCGCCTGGGTGATCGCTTCCACAAGCCACTCCCGCACGCTGTCCCGCCAGACTTCGGCCGCGCGCGTTTCCGCGGGTTCGAGCCCTTCGGAGACTTCAAGGATGGCCAGGTGGGTCATCGCACTGTCCAGGAACTCCGCGGCTTCAAACCACGCCGCTTCGCTCATGCTCTCCCGCCCCAGGCGGATGAATTCCGCGGCTTCGGCGGCGACTTCCTGCGTGAGGAAGTCTTCCGGCGAAATCACGGACGGCGATACGGGGTTCTCCGCGGCAGGCGATGCCTGGGCAGACAGGGACTGTTTAGCCGAAGACGCACAGCCTCCGGCGAATACGGCGGCCATCAGGCTGAACGCCAACGGGGCCGCGATGCGCAGCATCGCGACCCCGTTGGCCTGCCGGTTACTCCTCAAAATCAAGATCCTCCGCATAATCGTTCCACATGTCGGATTTCTTGAATTTCGGGTTGTCGAAATCAACCTCTTCATCCTCATCATCGCTTTCTTCTTCGATCTCTTCGCCTTCATCGTCGAAGGGTTCCAGATCATCGAAGTCATCGTGTTTGGGACGCCGTCCGAAATGCCAGACCGGATCATGTTTCTGGTCGCCGATTCCGCTACGAGCGCGCGTCATTTTTCTCCTCCTCCCCCCCTCGGGGGATACTGATTTGGCCGCAAATATATCATGGGCCGGCGCATTGTCAAGCGAACGGTTTGACCCGCCGCACCCGGCCGGCCGGCGGGACAAGGTACACGTTTTCGGGCCCGGGATCCTACTTTCCGGGGAAGCGGAGCACGCGCACGCGGATGACGTTTTCGATCGCGACCAGGGCCTCTTCCAGACCGGAGGGCAGTTCCTGTTCCAGGTCGATGATGTTGTAACCGATCTTCCCGTTGCTTTCGTTGGTGAACGACTGGATGTTGAGCCCGGCCGCCCCGACCACCTGGGTGATGGCCGCGATCATGTTGGGCATGTCGCGGTTGATCACGATGATGCGCGTCCGGGTCGACTCCTGGGGGAACACTTCCACGGCGGGAAAGTTCACCGAATTGTTGACGACACCGTATTCCAGGTAGTTGCGCACCTGCTTGACCGCCATCACCGCGCAATTCTCTTCGGACTCCGCCGTGCTGGCTCCCAGGTGGGGGGTCATGATGATCTTGTCGTTTCCGTACAGCGGGCGGGCGGGGAAGTCGGTGATGTAGGTCGAAACCTTGCCGGCCTCCAGGGCCTTGAGCACCGCGGCATCGTCGTAGATCCCCTTGCGGGCGTAGTTGAGCAGGATGACACCGTCGCGCGCCATGTCCAGTTGCTTCTCCCCGATCAGGTTTTTGGTGTGCTCGGAAAGCGGCACATGCACGGAGATCACATCGGCGGCACGCACCACGTCTTCGAGCTTGTGGGACATTTCGACGCGGCTGTCGAGGGCGTGGGCATTGGTCAGCGTCGGGAAAGGGTCGTAACCGATCACATGCATCCCGCGCTGGATTCCGGCGTTGGCGACGAGCACGCCGATCTTGCCCAGTCCGATCACGACGAGGGTCTTCCCCATCATCTCGAACCCGGCGAACCGCGCCTTGCCCTTTTCGACCTTTTCGTTGAGCGCCTTGTCGTCGTCCTCACCGGCGAGCGACTGCGTGAACTCGATGCTCTTGTGCACTTTGCGGGCGGCGATGCCCAGCATGATGAACACGAGTTCGGCCACCGCATTGGCGTTCGCACCGGGCGTGTTGAACACGCAGATGCCGCGTTCGGTCGCCTTGTCGATGGTGATGTTGTTCACGCCGGCGCCGGCACGGGCAATGCACTGAACCGTGGAATAGCTGTCCGCATCCACCGGAGCGCTCCGCACCAGCAGCGCGTCGGGGGAACCGGGTTCCGTGGTGAGCGCGTAGTCGGCGGTAAAGTGCTTGAGGCCCTGCTGAGAAATATTGTTCAGCGTCTGGATGCGAAACATGCGCTCTCCTCGATGGGGAAAAATTCGGGCGTTTTTAAGCGCTCTGGAAGGATGGAAAGTTAGCCGCCCCCCCCTGAAACTTCAACGCACGGACCTTGTAATATCGTTCCGCTGGCTGGTGGTTTTGCGCCAGAATGCCGGGAAATCCCGTCCCCGGCACGGGCCCGGCACCCGGGTGCCATCCCTCACGTGCGGGGTTTCCCCGCCTCCACCGCCGACGTCTCGGCAGGCCGCGAGGGACGGCGGTAAATCGCCTCCACCTCCTCCATGGCGTTCTGCCAGTCCTCCTTCAGGCCCGCGCCTCGCACGAAAAACCCGCCCACATCATGCTTCAGTCTTTCGACCACGAAAGCCACCGTGCACCCGAACAACGTCGAGGCCCAGAACACGTAAACCAGCAGCAGGGCCACGGGCACGATGGCGAGCGAACCGTAGAACAGCTGGTTGCGCGCCAGGAATACCGCCGGGAACAACAGCAGCACGCGGGACAACAGGTAGAGCGGGATCACCCCGGCCGTCGCTCCGAGAATGGCGCGGGAGAACCGGACGCGGGTGTTCGGCAGCACCTTGATCATGACCACCATCAGCATCCACATGAACAGAACGGCGCCCCACGCGCCGAACAGGAACGTCCCGCCGGGGATCGCCAGCGAGAAGGACATGGCTCCTCCGCCGTACATCCCCCAGTCCTCGAGGAACGCATCGAAATATTGATGCGCGCGGAACAACAGGAAGACCGAGACCACCATGACGCCGAGCAGCAACAACAGGAACGGCGTATAGCTCGTGATCCGGCCCATCCAGCTGCGGTGGACGCGGACGTTCCACACGCGGTTCATGGCCTCCTCCACGTTGCTCATGGAAAGGAAAAAGCCGATCAGCAGGCCCGCCGATCCCAGGATGCCCAGCTGCGAAAACCCCACGGACTGGGCCCGGTCCAGGGCATCCAGCAGGAAGTCGACGGGAAGGTCGAGGTTCAACGAGGCCATCAGGTTGGGAATCAGCTCCTGGACCAGATGCAGGTAGCCCATCCAGCCCGCGACCGACGAGAGAATGATGGTGAGCGGGATGAACGCCAGCAGGGTGGTGAACACCAGCGCCGCCGCGCGCACCGGCACTTCGTTGACGGTGAAGCTCAGGATCGCGAGCACCAGCACACGTAGTCCGCGGAAGACCAGACCGGCCAGTCCCCGCACGGGGGCGGCGTCCCCGGCCGCCTGGGCGAGCGCGTGCCAGAACCGGGTGTTCATGCGCTCGGCCCACCGCATGAAGCGGCCCTGCGGGCGCGGGGGTGTCCCGGAAGGGGACCCGGGCTTCGAAGCGGACGGGCGCCGCATGGCCGATGCTTTTTTGATATTCATGGGGATGCGCGTACCATGGGCCAAAATAATCTCTTTCCGCGGCGCGCGCCTTTGCCTCTCCGCGATGCGGTTCACGCACGCGTTCACGCTGACGTGGGCCTGCATGGTGGCGATCCCCTCCGCGCCGGCTGTCGCCGCGCCGTCCCGGGACGATCACCCGAAATTCTACCCGGGCATCTCCGAATACCAGAGCATGCGTTCCCACGACGCCTTGCGCTTCTATTACAACGGCAACAAGCCCCGTGCCGAACTCATCCTGCAAGACCTGGGAGCGCACGAAGAGGCGGAAAACCTGCCGCCGCTGAGCCGCCTGCTGCTGACCGCCATGCACGGGCTGACGCTTCATCGCGATGAGGCCGGAACCGCGCAGGATCGCAGCCGGGTGCGCGCCGCATTCGACTCGGCGGCGTCCCACGGCCTGCGCCGCTGCGTCTCGTCGCCCCACACTTCCACCTGCGGATTGATCCAGGGCGGGATCCGCGGCTTCCGCGCCATCCTCGACCTCAACACGCGTGGTCCCACCGATGTCCTCGCCGAAGGCCTGGACGCGGTGGCCCTGCTGGAGGAAGCGCTGGAGGCCGACAGCCTGTTGCGGGACGCCCATCTCGGTCTCGGGCTGTTCAACGTGATGGCGGCCTCCGGCACCCCGCGCGTCGTGCGCGGCATGCTCCGTGCGGCGGGCCGCGGCGTCAGCCTGGAAGCCGGCCTCGCGCACCTGCGTCGCAGCGGCTACGAAGGCCAGTACACCTCCGTCGCCAGCCAGTTCTTCCTCATCCGCTTTCTCTCGCCCCATGACGACGAATTGCGCCGTGAAAAAAATGAAATCTTCCGTTCCCTGCAGCGCTCGTTCCCTCTCTCGCCTTACGTTCCTTTCCTCCAGAACCACGAAGCGCTCATCTTTTATCCCGACAGTTTTTACCGTCCCCAGTCACGCACCGCGCTCGCGCGCACGATCCGCGCCGCCGACAAGCCCGCCTTGGCGCGCGACTATGCCAGCCAGCGGTATCTGCAACTGCTCAAGCACCAGTACGCCTTGCTCACACCCGTTCCGGAAGCCCGCTATCGTCCCGATACCGCGTTCGATCTGGGAGGTTATGCCTTCTATCCGGGTTTGGTGGAGGCGTTACGGCTTCGCCGGGCGGTGCTGGAGGGCGGCCCGCCGTATCCACCGGGCGGGAATCCCCCGCGGGCCGCACCGGCCGGGCGTGAACGGTCCGGAGAAACGGCCGGTGCTCCGGACCGTTCACGCCCGGCCGGTGACAGCGCGGCCCGGGAACAGCAGGAAAATCAACAGGAACGCCAGGCCGCCATCAGGCGCATCGGCATGCTGCGCAAGGATCTGCTGGAGCGGATCCGCAACACGGACAGGACGCTGCTCAATCCGCAAACCCGCGGCATGCTGGAGTGGCACGTGGGGCACGCCTTGCGGCCCGCCCAGTTCGAGCCGGAGAAGAAGCCACCCCTGCAACGCACGGATGAGGGGCACGCCGTTTCCGACTCTCAGGGCAAGGGTGCCGCGGCGACCACGTCGAAGGCCGCCGGGAAGTCCCGTAATCCGCCCGAGAGATAGGACGACACAGTCCCCACCAGCGCGATCCACCGCTCCTCTTCCAGTCGCGTCCGCAACGGCTCCAGCGCGCCTCCCGCAGCCGAAGCGCGCGTGAGCCATTCGCGGGCCTGCGTCGGCGTGAGCCGCCGTTTGTCTTCGTAGCGGTGCACGGTGCGCTGCACGCGCGGGAATCCCGCATCGCGAAAGGCGGCCTCCCACAGCGCGCCTGCGCCGGAGGCCGCATCCACCGCGGGCTTCTGCTCCTTGACGATGGCCATCACGGCGTCGCGCACGGCGGGCGGCGCGTCGGCCAGCCAGCTGCTCCAGGGGATTTCCGGCACGGCGCGCCGCAACGCCACGGCCCAAGTCGCCGCCGGGGCGACGCTCCCGCGCAAGGACGCGATCCAGGCCGCCGCACCGTCGGCTTCGAGCGGAATGTTGAGGCCCAGGATCGCGTCGAAACGCGGAGGACCCGCGCGATCCGCCCCGGCGGCGAGCACGGTGGGCAATTCGTCCAGCGTCGCCACGCGCAACACCGGCCGGTGGAGCGGATCGACACGGCGGATCCACGCCTCAAGTTCGGTCTTGTCCTCCTGCGTGGCGCACCGCGTCCAGACTCCGCCCTCCACGGCGCGACGCAGGGCCTCCCACGTGAGGAAGCCATGGTGTCCGCCCAGATCGAGAACGAGACTTTCACGCCGGAGTCCCGCCGCGGCGAGAAGGTCATCCCGCACGCGACGCAAGGCGCCGCTCCCCACCCCGGCTGCGCGCTCCAGCCATCCGGATTTCAGCGAAGCGGCCACGGCGCGTGGCGCGGCATCTTCCAGGGCCGCCCATTGCGCCTCGCGCCGCCTCAGCACCTCGGCGCGCAGTCCGGCTTCATACCCCAAACCACCGGGTTCATAAAAAACCCGGCCCCGCAACCCCGCAGGCAGATATTGTTGTTCCACCCAGTGATCGCGGAACGCATGCGGATAAAGGTATCCCTGACCATGCCCCAGCTCCTTGTCGCGGTTGCCGTCACGCAACGGGTCGGGAACTTCGCCGATCCGCTCGGTACGCACCGACTCGAGCGCATCGAAGTACGCCATCGTGCTGTTGCTCTTGGGGGCGGTGGCGAGATAAAGGCAGGCCTGCGCCATGTGAAACTGGCCTTCGGGCAGACCCACGTAATCGAACGCCTGCGCCGCGCTCATCACCACTTTCAACGCGTCCGGATCCGCGAGACCGACATCCTCCGAGGCCAGGATGATCATGCGGCGGAAGATGAAGCGCGAATCCTCTCCCGCCTCGACCATTTTGGCAAGCCAGTACAGCGACGCGTCCGGATCGGAACCCCGCACCGATTTGATGAAGGCCGAGATGGTGTCGTAATGCGCATCGCCGTCCTTGTCGTACAACACGGCCTTGCGCTGAATGCTCTCCTCGGCCACGGTGACGGTAATGCGGATGGCCCCATCGTCCGCGGGATCGGGGGGCGTGGTTTCGATGGCCAGCTCCAGCGCGTTGAGCGCGCTGCGGGCGTCGCCCTGGGCCATGCGCACGATATGGGCCAGGGCGTCCTCGTCCGCCTTCACCTTCAGGCGACCGTACCCGCGATCGGCATCGGCGATGGCCGCCTTGAGCGCCAGCAGCAAATCCTCGTCTTCCAGCGCACGCAACTGGAACACCCGTGAACGCGAGACCAGCGCCTTGTTCACTTCGAAGAAGGGGTTTTCCGTCGTGGCCCCGATCAGTGTAAGCGTTCCGTTTTCGACATGCGGGAGCAGCGCGTCCTGCTGCGCCTTGTTGAAGCGATGGACTTCATCGACGAACAGGATGGTGCCCTGCCCCCGCAAGGCACGGGCTTCACGCGCGGTCTCGATCGCCTCGCGGATGTCCTTGACGCCCGCAAGCACGGCGTTGATCGCGAGGAACTGGGACTGGGTGGTGTTGGCGATGATGCGGGCCAGCGTGGTTTTTCCCGTGCCGGGCGGGCCCGCGAAAATCAGCGAGCTGATGCGATCGGCCTGGATGGCGCGGCGCAGCAGTCGGCCCGGACCGAGGATGTGCGACTGTCCGATGAACTCGTCCAGAGTGCGCGGACGCATGCGGTCCGCCAGCGGCGGTTTCACGTTTTTTTCAGCGGCTGCGGCGAACAGGTCGTGGGATCTGTCGCTGGAACGGGAATCGGGCGCGGCGCGGCGTGGCAGTCGGGGTGTCACGACAGGAAAGTTACACTTCGGCGGCATGCGCGGCCTCCGGCCACCGCCTGCGAGCCAGGCTCGTCGGGCGTGCATGGGCCTGGTGCGGGGAAGCCTCGTGTCGCGCCCTGGGATCGCGTGCAGGCGTGGCCGGACCCCCGAGGTGGAGTTCAGGGCGTCCCGGGCGGAATCCCCGCGCAGGCCCACTCACCCGGGGAGAATCGCGCCCTGCACGGGCCCCAATGAGGTAGTTTTCTGGCATGATCAAACTGGGTTGCGGCGCGCTTTCGCTTTTTTGCCTGCTGGCGGCCGCCTTTCTGTTGTGGCAAGCACCCGGGTTCTTCGAGAGCCTTCCTGCGGGAGCCGCGAACTGGGCCACAGCGTGGTTCAACCTGTTTCAGAATCCGGTAGCCGCACTGTCCCTGTTCGGCCTGTGCGTGGCGTTCGCCATCGTCGCGTCCAGTGTGACCGAACTTCTGCTGGGTCTTCTCTTTTCCCTGGTCACGGCCTTGCTCTCGTTGTTGTGTCTTGCCGGAGCGTTGGGCGCGACCTATCAACCCTTCGCCGAAGCGGTGGAGAGCTTTCTCAAATGAACATTCAGATTTTCGGCCGGCGTGACTGCCAGGATACCCGTAAAGCCGAACGGTGGTTCAAGGAACGCCGTATTCCCTTCCAGTTCGTCGACCTCAAGGTGAAGGGACTGGCTCCCCGCGAGTTCGAAACCATTGCCGCGGCGGTGGGACTCGCCAACCTCGCGGACACGACTTCAAAACGGTTTCTGGAGAAGGGACTCGCCGCCGCGCCTCCCGCCCGTGTCCGCGCCGCGCTGGTGGAGGACTCCCTGCTGCTCAAAACCCCGATGGTGCGCAACGGGCGTGACGCGACCCTCGGAATGCGTCCCGAAATCTGGAGCGTCTGGGAATAATCGCGCGCGAAAAGACGCGCGAAGATCCGCCCCGGGAGCGGCCAGGTCGCCGCTGAGGCCCGTAGGGGACGACCCCGCCTCAACCCGGCGGGATCATGTTGCCGGGATTGAGCAAGCCCTTGGGATCGAACACCCGTTTGACGTCCGCGATCTCACGATAAGCCCCGCCATACTGGTACCATAAATACGGATGGACCACGCCGGTTTCATCGGCCAACCTCTTCTTCCCGACTCCGTGTTCGGCGCTGATGGTCCCTCCCAGCGCCACCGCCCTGCGCACAAGCTTCAGGTAAATGCGGCGGGCGAGTTCCTGATCCTCGCCGGTTTCACAGAGGAAGTTGCAATGGATGTGGCAGTCACCGACATGCCCCCACTTCGCCACCCGCGGGAGGTGTCCCGGGAGCGCGACGCCGAATTCCCGGTCCATTTCCCGATAGGACGCGAACAGTTGGGGGAAGGCCGAAAGCGGAACGGCGAAGTCGGTTCCGAACTTGGGTTGACCGCGCTCCTTGAGGATCTCCGCGACGCGACGAGGGACGGCGTACCGGAAAGCCATCGACAATTCCGGAGACAGGGAGGCCAGATGGCGCCGCGTCGTGAGGACATCCGCAATGCGGGTGCGCGTGAGCACGTCCTCCGCAAACGTCTCCACTTCGATCGCAGCCCCGGCGCCGGCGGGAATCCGGGCCGCGAACCGGGCGTCATGACGCACCAGGTCCAGAGACCCTTCGTCAAAAAATTCCAGCGAGATGACGCCGGTCTCCTTGTTGGTGACGGCGGTGGCGGCCGTGGTGGCGGTGGTTTGCGGCTGCGCCCTGAGTGGCCGGAGAACATCCGCGCACGCCAGCGCGGCATCCGTATCCGGAAAAAAATGGATCTCCGTACGCAGCTCCCGACGCGGCACAACGCGGAGGCCGATTTCCGTGAAGATTCCCAGGATCCCTTCACTTCCTATGAACAGGTCGATCAGATCCATGTCGGGTTCCACGTAGAGCCCGGCCGCGTGTTTGACCGCGGGCTGCGTATAGCCGGGGAGCACTCCCCGCAGGACGCGGCCGGCATCCGTCCTGACGGCGAAGGTTCTGTCGTGGGCGAAGGTCTCCCCCCTTCGCAGCGTCAGACTGTCCCCGTCGGCCAGCAGGATGCGCAGCGACGCGACGTAGGGACGCGTGGGGCCAAAGGAGAATGTCCTGGGTCCCGAAGCATTGGTCGACACATTGCCCCCGATGGTCGCTCTGGTTTCGCCCGGAGGCGGAGGGTACCACAATCCCAGGGCTTCGAGCGCGGCGTGCAACGCCGCGAGCGTTGCGCCGGGGGCGACAACCACCTGATACGGATCCGAAAGCGACCGCAAGAGGAAGGGGGTTTCCCGCCGCCAGCCGTCCCGGTCGGCAAGCACATCCAGGGCGGTAAGATCCACGCGGACCCCGGAGGCACAGGGCACCGCGCCACCGGTCAACCCCGTGAGCCCCCCCACGACGGTCACCGGAAGGTTTCGCCCGTACGCATCGCGGAGTCGGGCGCGCAATGCCGCCTCATCGCGCGGCCGGACCGTATCGATACACGCGTCGGCATGCGGAAAAACCGCATTCCCCGCATCGGTGTAGGACGTGAGCATGCGACAAAATTAGGAAGGAAGGCGCGCGGGACGTGGTGCCCGGGACTTTCGCGGTCAGAACCGGTTTTCCACGGCGGCATGCAAATAGCCGTTGCCCACACTGCGCTCGGGATTCAGGGCATACGTCAGGGAGACGCCCCAGTCTCCCTGCGCGATTTCCAGCCCCGCGCCGTAACCCGCCACGCCCCGGAGGTCGTAACGTCTCCCCAGGCGGTTCACCACTCCCGGAGACGTGAAGCCGAATACGCGGGCGCGGCGCCCCACCGCATACTGCAATTCGAGGTCTCCCAGCGCGTACGCGTTGGTCTGGAACTGACGCTCGCGATACCCCCGCAGTGAACGCGCGCCTCCGAGGTAATACAGTTCTCCATGATCGAGGCGATCAAGCGGAAGATTGGTCGCCGCCGAGACGCCGACCCGGATCCCGAACCGCCCGCCGAGCGGGACCCAACGTTCCAGCGCCGCGCGAAGCTGGGCCAGGTAATAAACGCTGTCGCTGTCGGCGCGCGCCACTCCCGCGTCGTCCCCGGCAACCCGTTCCCGCGTGCGACGCAATCCGGTCACCCCGGCCATCCCGCGCATGCCATCCCGCGTGAAGGGCGCCCGGTCGCGGCTATCGTACAACACCCGCACACCGGACAGCAGCGCGGACGTTCCCGCTCCCAGAGTCAGATCCCGGTTGGCCTGGGTTCCCAACTCCGCTTCCACGCGGCTGGTAAAATCCAGATCACGGAAGAACGACAGCGCCTGGTGCCACTCCCAGAAGACGGTATCCTGCTGAAGGTATCGTCCCTCCCACCGCGCCCCCACGGCCGTCCCCAGAATCCACGGCTCCGTGTATGCGGCGCTCGCCTCGCGCTCACGTCCCGTGCGCCCGTCGAAGGCGAACACGAAGTCGCGCGCCGTTCCGCGGATGTTGACAAGGCGGACATCCAGAAATCCGGTGAGCCGTCCTCCGTCCTCGGCCTCGGTGTCATATCCCAGGAGTCCTCCCAGCACATTCGCCCGCGCGTCGCGCAGGTCGAGAAACGGATGGAGAACATTGCGGAGCGAATCACGAAAGAACCCGGGAGCGGCCACGTTTTCGTAGTAGCCCAGGCGCCCGAGACGACTCACGCCCTGCGTGATGCGCGGAGGTGCGAAGGCTTCCCCTTCCTCCCAAAGCGCGAGCCGAAGCACCACCCCGGATCGCGTGCGTGTCCCGCGCAGGACCGGCATCCCGAGTTTGAAAGCTCCTCCGCGATGCGCCCTCAGGATGACATCCGTTTCCGGTGCCCCGGAGGTGTCCGGCCGCACCTCCAGACGGATTTCGGAGAAGACGAAACCGTCACGGGCCAGGTGATCCTGCAATGCGGACTGCAACGCCGGCAGGCGGGCCGCACTTTCACCCGACCATTCCGTGGTCCCAAAACCCGCCACGGTTTGGCCCCGTTCATCAAGGGCGAGCACATGGCGCAGGCGGTAGAGAGGACCGCGCGTCCAGCCTTCGGTGGCTGCGGGATCGGGACGCGCGGTCCAGTACCCGGCGGCCACCGCCGCGGCGATGTGCGCCGCGACGGCGGCCGCG